>JAHBAN010000166.1 GCA_018500075.1 Flavobacteriia bacterium
AGATGTGTATAAGAGACAGCCCATGTTCTCGGCGTTGCCCGGATCAGAGCCGAGGAGAGTTTCTTTGATCTTGGCGGCCATTCGCTGCTTGCGGTGCAGGCCCATCGCGAAATTCGCGAGCGCTGTCGCGTGCCGCGCCTGTCGATCACGGATATCTTCCGCTTTCCCACATTGGGCGCTCTGGCGGCTCGGGTGGGCGCGCTGGGCGCAAGCCTCGCCGACAGACCGCCCGAAGCCGCCATGCCCAAGCCCCCGAGCGCGCCCGCGCCGCAGCTCTCGCTGGATGACACCATGTCCCGCCGGCGCCAGATGCGCGCAAGGCGAGAAACGGCTCGTGCCTCTTGAGCGGTGCAGAGCTTGAACAGGCGCTCGCCGCGCTGCTGCCCGCGCAGGTGGCCTTTGCGGTGCAAGACCCGCGCGCACAGGCTGTGGGCCTCTATCCCGATGAGGCGGCCGCTGTGGCGCGTGCCGTTCCCAAGCGCCGGCGCGAGTTTGCCGCAGGCCGTCGCGCGGCCCGTGCCGCTTTGGCGCGCCTCGGTCAGGCGCCCGCGCCGATCCCGAGCGCGCCGAGCCGCGCACCGCTCTGGCCGAGAGGGTTTGTCGGCTCGATCAGCCATTGTGACGATCTGTGTCTGGCGGTTTGCGCAAGGTCGGACGACATCCTGTCGCTTGGCTGCGATATCGAAGCGCGCGCGCCCCTGCCGGAAGGGTTATGGGATGCGATCACAACCGCCAAAGAGCGCGACTGGCTGCGCCGCTGCGACGCGCTTCTGCCGATTGATGTGTTTTCAGCCAAAGAAGCCGCCTTCAAAGCGCTCTATCCGATCACGCAAAAGATGCTGGGCTTTCAGGATCTCAGCCTATCGCCCCAAGGCGCGGGACGGGTCTGTGCCGAGCTTCACACCGCGGCCGGAGCCTGCGCCTCGGGGGCACGGGTCCCGCTGCTCTCAGCGCGGCTGAAAGCCCATATTCTCTTTGTCTCAATCCTCACGGCCCCGCCCTGAGCGGTGTTTTCGCGCGGGTGCGGGGCGGAAACTGTCACCAGTTTGGAAACGTTGAGTTTCGGCTAATCTGTTAAAAAAACTGGCAAAATTTATGCAAATGGCCTATTTATGTATGGCGCGCTGTCAAACTGACTGGGAGGAACGAGAGCGCGGAGTTTTGGCATCAGTCCTGCGGGGGCAGGGGGTGGCGCTTGGTATCGGAGTAAGCCTATGGGCCAGATCCAGTCGCTTGGTGATTTCGTGAGTATGGTGCGCCGGCGCTTCTGGCTCATCTCTTGTGTTGTGCTGCTTGGCACGCTTGGCTCGATTTATTGGGCTTTGGAACAAAAGAAAATTTACGAGGCCACCGCCGTCGCCCAGATCGAAGCGCCCACAATCGTTGATGCAGGGACGCGCGCTGGCGCCAGCAACTCGATCGAGCAGCGTTTGCGCCTGCTCGAACAACAGCTTATGGCCCGCGACAACCTCACCAATATCATCAAGAAATTCGGCCTCTATACCGGCACGCCGCTGTCGCCGGGCCAGAAGGTCAACACCCTGCGCAATTCGGCCCGCCTTGTGCAGATCACCGATCCGAATGCAGGGTGGGGGGCGGCGCGCACGCCAACAGGGATGCTGATCACCGTCTCCGACACAGACCCCGAAATCGCGGCTCTGCTGGCCAATGAGTTTTTGCAAAGCCTGCTGGACATGAACAACCGCCGTCAGTCCGTGGCGGCCTCCGAACAGCTCTCGTTCTTTCGGGCCGAGCAGCTACAGGTTGAGGCCGATATTTCCGCGCTCGAAGTGCGGATTGCGGATTTCAAAGAGCGCAACGGGTTGTATCTGCCCGCCGGCATCGCCGCTCAGCGCGAAGAATTGACCGAGCTGCGCAGCACGCTTCTCACGCTTGATCAAAGCCTGATCGAGCTGGAAGCCAGCGGCACCCGCCAGCGCGCCTCGGTGATTCAGCGGCAGCGCGGCCTGATCGGCGAACAGCAAGACCTGATCCGCTCGCGGATTGGCGAGATCGAAGAGGCGCTGGCCCGCGCTCCGGAAGTCGAGCGTCAGTTCAATCTTTTGGAGCGCGAGCAGGAGCAACTGAAAAGCCAGTTCACAGCCATCACCCAGCGCGCCGCCAGCGCCGAAATGAGCCAGGCTCTGGAAACCCAGAATCAATTCGAGCGCATCGAAGTGCTCGAAACCGCGCTTGTGCCGGAAAATCCGATTTCAGGCAGCCGCAAGAAAAAAGTCCTGATGGGCTTTGTGGCCTCCGGTCTGCTCGGCCTCGCTCTGGCCTTTGTGATGGAGCTGTTTCACCCCGTCATCCGCACGCGCGAGCATCTTGAACGCCAGTTGAATGTCAAAGCGGTGGTTGCGATCCCGAAGATCCAGACCCCGCAGGGCAAGCGCAAATCGTCGCTGATGCGTGTGGCGCTGCTGGTCGGAATCGTTGCGCTGATTCCGCTTCTCTTTAGCGGGGTGCGAGACGGCTTGAGCGGGGTTTGGAGCCTGTTGCAGCGCCGCACAGCACCCTGAACAGTGCGCTGATCCGCAACAGCGGGCGGCGCGTCAGTTCCCATAGCTGTAGTCGCTGCCGTCTTCGCCTTCTGCCTGATTGAGCACAACGCCCAAAAGCGGGGTTTCCTCGCCCATTCGGCGCATCACTTCGCGCACATCGTCTGGCCGGGTCTCGCCGCCGCTCACAACCATCAACACCCCGTCAAAATGCTGGCGAAAGGCGATCACATCGTCAAAGGCAAGCGCGGGCGGCATATCAAACAAGACAATGTCGGGCGACATCTCCTCCATCATCCGCTCAAGGCTTGCCCGCGTTGCAGGCTCATGCGCCAGCTCCGAGGCATAAGGCTCGACCACATGGTTTGTGCCAATCGCAAGCCCTGCGCCAATATTGAGCGTGTTTGTGTCAAATCTGACCAAAAGCTCCTCGGCCGAGACTGTCCCGCGCAAAAAGTCGCCCATCCGGCCGGGTCGGGTGTCTCCGATCACCCCGGCAACCGAAGGGTTGCGCATATCAAAATCCATCAAGATCGTGCGCGTGGCCTCATAGCGCGACAAGGAAATCGCGAGGTTCACCGAGGTAAAGGTCTTGCCACAGTTGCGGGTTGGCGAGGTGATCGCGACCCGCTTCCAATTGTGCTCCAGAAGCGTTTGCACAAGCCGCGTGCGCAACACATCAAAGGCGCCATGGGCCGGCTCGTTGCGGCTCGCTGTGATGACAAGATTTTGCTCCAGATGTTTCGCGTCCACAGGCATCACATCCAGGCTGCCCCATTTGTCGGCTGGCTCACGGTGTAGGGCAGGGGCCTCGGCCTGATAGGCGGCGCGCAGCCGCTCCTGTTTTGCCGCCTCCTCAGTTGTTCGCAAAGGCTCTGGCTCAGGGTCAGGCTCGGGGTCAGCCTCGGGTTCGGGGAGGTCGGCGGTGTCGGCCTCAGGCGCGGGCTGATGATCGGCGCTCAAAAGAGCATCAGAAAGATCAAGCGTCGCAGCGCGATCCTCTCCATCCGCCCTGTCCTCTGTGTCTTGGGGGATGTCCTCGCTGTCAAAAGCCGCCAAAAGCGCCTCGAAGGCTTCGGCCTCGGCCGCGTCGGCTGCGCTCTGCGGGGGCGCGGGTTCGGGCGCGGCCTCGGCCTGCGCTTGAGGCTCAGGCTCAGGCTCAGGCTCAGGCTCAGGCTCGCGCAGCTCGTCCTCCAGCGCAAGGGGCTGCGCGTCAAACGCATCAAGCCTATCGAGACTGTCTGAAAAAGTATCGCCAGCCTCGGCGCGCTCGGGCAGCGCGATTTCGGTGAGGGGCAGAGTATGATCCTCATACTCTTCATCCAGTATCGCAGAGATCAAGCGTTGGCGCACGTCCTGGCTCAGGGCCTTGCGCGGGCTGCGTGAAAACGAACGCCGCTCACCCATGGCGCACCTCACAAGGCAGCGTCAGGGGGCTGATCGGGCAACGGCAGGGTCGCTTGAGGCTCACGCGGGCTATGTCCTTCGGTTGTGGTGGGGCCTTAAGGCATAAGGCTCGCCCCCTGTTCATCAAAGAAATCTGTCAAAAATAAGCCAAATTGGCAGGCTTTTGCCCTCAAAAGCCGAAAAGCCCCGCTTCTGTGACAGCTTTTCGCACAAATTCGGCCCGGTCCGCCTCGGGCTGCCAGCCCAGAACGCGCTTGGGCTTGCGCGTGTCAAAGGGCGAAAGATGGGCGCGACTCTTCCAGTCGGCATAAGACGGGCGCGCAAGCCCCTTGCGCCGCAAGACCTTGGTTTTGAGAAAAAACTTCACAGCATCCGCCGCATAAAAGGCCCAGATCGGCCCGTTGCTGAGCAAAATCTTGGCCCCCAGTGTTTCGTGGATCGCCGCAAAATAGCCCCGTGCCGTGAGCATCGGCTCGCCAATCAGATTGAAGCTCTCGCCCAAAGCCGCCGGCGTGCGCGCCATAAGAATAAGCCCCTCGACAACATCGTCACGCAAGACAAAGGGCAGGGTGTTTTTTCCGTTGCCCCAGATTTTCACAGCCCCCGCGCCGTGCCAGCGGCCAATGCCCCAATGTTGCAGCGGCCCTCCCGCGCCCAGAACAATTCCGGGGCGCGCAATCGTCACGGGCAGCCCCTTGTCGCGATGCAGAGCCATCAAGCGGCGCTCGCATTCGGCCTTGGAACGGGCATAGATGTTGCGCGCCGCCATATCCGGGCCAAAGCCGGTCTCTTCGGTGATGCTTTGGGCGGGATCGGACATATCATAAGAGGCAATCGTGCCCGTATAAACCAGCCGCGACACCCCCGCCGCGTGAGCCGCACGGGCGATCCGCTCGGTGACGGCGACATCATTTTCAAGCGCGGCCTCCCATGTCTTATCGTCCGATTTCGCGAGGTGATAGACCTCCTTGATCCCCTGCATCGCGGCACAGAGCGCCGCTTCGTCGCGCAGGCTCACAGCCACAGTCTCAACCTTGTCGGCAATATCCTCAAACGGCCCCGTCCGGCCCCGCGAGAGCACGCGCACATGGGTTCCGCCCTCCGCCAGCCGCCGCGTCAGGGCGCGGCCAATAAAGCCCGTGCCCCCGATCACCAGCGCCGTCGGCTTGGGCGTGCCGCGCGGCGTCTTCCGCGGAGCCTCGGCGGGCAGCCGCTCCAAAACAGCCTCGATCGCGCCCATCACGGCCTCTGCGCTCTCGGCTGAAAACCGTGCCTTTAGTGCGCGGTTTTCGGCGATGGCACCATAAATCTCGTCGCACATTCCGGCAAAGCTCAGCCCATAGGGCGCGCGCTGGTTGAGCGAGACAAGCTGGCGCAGCGCGTTGACACCGCCCTCGCGCATATAGGCCCAAGACTGGCCGAGCGCGCGGCGCAACGGGTTGAGCACCAGATCGGAGGCGTTCGAACCCGCCACAACCAGCGTATCATTGGCATAATCCAGCCGCGCCATGGCCGAAGACCCGCGCAGCGTGACAGAGCGGTCGTCATAGGTCTCCGTCAGGGCGATGTGAAAGGTGATATCCACCCCGCCCGCGCGCGCCAGAATCCGCCAGCTCTGGGGCCGGATCCTGCCATCGGGCAGGGCAACAGGGCAGGACAGCTCCAGATGCAAAATCTCGGGGCTGCCAAAGAGATCCTGACAAAAGGCAAAGAGATGTGGCCCCAGCTCCAGCAAGAGATTGCGCGTGTCGCGCATCAGCCAGAGACCATACGGCCCCGCCCGCAACGGAGCGAGCGGAAAGCACCAGTTGATCTGGGCGTCGCAAACGCGGCCCAGTTCGCCCGTCGCAAGCTTTGCTTTCAGGCGGTTATAGCTTGGCAGCCCCAAAAAGTTGTGCCCTGCCGCAAGCTGCACCCCCTTGGCCTTGGCGGTGGCGCTGAGCGCGGCCACCTCGGCCTGCGAGAGGGCCACGGGCTTTTCCACCAAGAGGTGCAGCCCGCCGGCGAGACACTCCTGCGCCACAGCGAAGTGGCTGTCGGGGGGTGTCAGAATATGCACAGCGTCACAGGCCCCCGCCGCCAGCATTTCGCCCACCGACCCAAAGACCTCAACGCCGCGCGCCGCGCCAAAGGCGTGCGCCGCCGCGGTGTTGGGATCCACCACACAGACAAGCTCGGCGCCCGCCGTGGCCGCAATCGCATCGGCGTGCCAATCCGCAATATAGCCCGCGCCGATGATGCCTACTCTGGTGACTTTGCTCATAACAGCCTCACTTATACTCGATAATTTCCATGGCGCTGCCCAAGCGCTTGCGTTTGCGATAGCGCGCCGCGCCAATGATGTTCGGGAATTTGGACAAAAACAGGTAGGCCGCGTGCCACGGCGCGCGGTTGCGCCTCAGGCCTGCGGCCACAAGCCCGCGCACGGTGCGCAGATAAGAGACAGCATACAGCCCCCCAACACAGGCAAAAAGCGGCCAGAACACAACAGCGCCACTCAGCGCCAGAAGGGGCAATAGCCCGCCAAACAGCCACATCCGCCGCCGCTCGCGGATAAAATACTCGGGGTGCAGATCGTTCACCTGCTCAAAGCCGTGGCCGGTGCGCACCGCACGGCTCCACCATTCGCTGAACCGGCTCATATTGGCGTCATGATGCGTCATCGGGATCGCAAGGCGCCTGAGTCTGTGCCCGGCTTTGCGCAGCCTTGTGCAAAATTCGTCGTCCTCTGCCGCGATCACGGCAGGGTTGAAGCCGCCGACCGCCTCAAACGCCCGCGCGCGCACCATCATATCACCGCCACAGGCGCAGATATCGCCTGCGGGCCTGTGCCATTCAAACTCGCACATCTCGTTGTAAATACTGGCCTCAGGGTGGATTTCCGCGCGCCAGCCGGTGACAAGCCCAAGCTCGGGATCGGCCGCGAGCGCTGCGGCGGCGCGGCCCAGATACCCCGGCTCCAGCGTGCAATCGCCATCGACAAATTGCACAAACTCCGGCGCATCGGGGCGCGCCATGATCTTCTCAAAGCCCGCATTGCGCGCCCGCGCCGCTGTAAAGGGCAGATCGCGGCTCAACGGCACGGTCTGCGCCCCGAAGGCCTGCGCCGTGGCCAGCGAGCCATCGGTCGAGCCGCTGTCGACATAGACCAGCAAATCAACCTCGCCTTGCAACGAGCGCAAACAGTTCACAAGCCTCTGGCCCTCGTTGCGCCCGATCACAACCGCGCCGATCCGCGCCCTGAGGGTTTGCGCAGCACTCATTGGCGGGGCTCCAGCGGTGCGGGGCGCAAGAGCGCCGCTTGTCCTGCGCCATAGGCGTGAAACAGCGTCGCCAGACGGCGCGCCTCGACATTGGCGTCAAACGCCTGCGCAACGGCTTTGCGCCCCGCAGCGCCCCGTGCACGGGCGCGGGTCGGGTCGGCCAGAAGCGCTTTGATCGCCTGCTTTAGCCCGTCCTGATCTCCCGCCGCGACAAGCCAGCCGGTCTCGCCGTCTTTGACAAGCTCGGGCACCCCGGCGATGCGGGTGCTGATCACAGGCAGCCCCGCGGCCATAGCCTCCATCAGCACAACCGGCAAACCCTCCGCAAAGCTCGGCAAAACAAGCGCTTGGCTTTGGCTCAACAGCTCCGCCACCTGATCTTGGCTTTGATAGCCCAGCAGTCGCACACGCGCCTCGAGTTTATGGGCGTGTATCAGGCTCTCGATCTCGCCGCGCAGTGGCCCGTCGCCCGCAATCGTCAGGCGCACGAGAGGGATCTCGGCCAAGGCGCGCAACAGCACAGGCAGCCCCTTCACCTGCGCCAGCCGCCCGACAAACAAAAGCCCCTCGCCTGCGGGCGGCTTTGCATAGCGGTCCGGCGCGATCCCACAATGCACAATGTGAAGTTTGCCCCAATCTGCGGTTTGCGAAAAGGTCATCGCCTGAGAGCGGCAAAAGTGACTGATACAGCTCACAAAGCGCGCCTGTGCGATTTTTTCGTCCAGTCGCCAGTGATGCGCCTCAAAGAAGATGTCCGGCCCGTGCAGCGTAAAGGAAAACGGAATGCCCGACAGCTTGGAGGCAAGCATGGCCACGGTGCAACTCGCCTTGGCAATGTGATTGTGCAAATGCGTAACCCCTGCAATCTGCATATGACGCGCCAAGACAGCGGCTTCGGCAAAATAGATCATCTGGTAAGCACGGCCTCTCAGACCCTTGGGGGCTGTGCGCCAGGCGAGGGCCATCGCGGCGAGCCAGCGGGTCGGGCTTTGGCCAAACAAATGCGCAAGGTCACGCAACAGCCGGGCAGGGTTGCGTGCGGCTTCCAGAACATGAAAGCTGCGCGCCGCCTCGTCGCGTTGTTCGGGGCCGACATGGTGCTCTGGGCCTGTGCGGCGAATGCTTGCCGTCTCCACAGTCAGCCCTGCGGCGCGCAAACCGGCCACCTCGCGCTGGATAAACGTATCGCTCGCGCGCGGATATTCCCCTGTCAGATAAGCGATTTTCATAGGCCCGCCCCGCAAAATCTCTGGGCCGGATGCCAGCCGAGCCGCGCCACCGCGCGGGCGTTGGAATAGCTGTGCGCCTGCAGGCGCGCCCGCAAAATCCGGGGCCGCAACAGCCCGGGCGCGCGCGCGCCCAAGAGCGCCTCGCAGAGCCAGGCCAGAGGCAGCAGAAGCCGCCAGTGCAAGCGGAAATTTGGCCCGCGATGCGCCATCGCCACAAAAGCCGCGCGGCTCGGGAGCGGGTTTTCGACAATATTGAGCGCCTCGCACTGACCGTTTGGCGCGGTTTCTGCGGCGCGGATCATCGCCTCGGCCGCATCGCTGAGATGGATCAAAGGCACATCTCCCGCGCGCCCGAGGCTGATCAGCAAAGCGCCGCGTTTCAGGCCGATATGCGCGTTCCAGCGTCGGGTGCTGTCATAAATCGCGCCCAGTCTCAGGCACCAGCCCGGCCCCCGCAGGCCCTGAGCGCCGCTTCCTGCGCCAGTTTCGCGCCGACATAGGCCTCCCGCCGTTGCGGGCGTGTTTCAAGCGGGGTGTCCTCACAG
>JAHBAN010000106.1 GCA_018500075.1 Flavobacteriia bacterium
GGGCATCAGCGTCGGCGGGCCAATCAGGCGGACGCGGTTTTCCATTTTGCCCAAGAGCATGATATTGCTGCGCGCCACGCGGGAGTGGGCGATATCGCCGCAGATCGCGATCGAGAGCCGGTGCAGCCGGCCCTTGGCGCGGCGGATTGTCAGGGCGTCAAGCAACGCTTGAGTCGGGTGTTCGTGGCTGCCGTCGCCGGCGTTGAGCACGGCGCAATTGACCTTTTGGGCCAGCAGATCGACCGCGCCTGAATGGGGGTGGCGCACGACGAGCAGATCGGGGTGCATGGCGTTGAGGGTGAGCGCTGTGTCAACCAGCGTTTCGCCCTTTTTGATTGAGCTGGCGGCCATTGCCATATTCATCACATCAGCGCCAAGGCGCTTGCCTGCAAGCTCGAAAGACGCCTGTGTGCGGGTCGAGTTTTCAAAGAACATATTGATCTGGGTCAGACCTGACAGCGCCTCGGAATGCTTGTTCTGGGAGCGGTTGAGCGCGACATATTGGTCGGCCAGATCGAGAATAGAGGTGATGTCGGATTGGGAGAGCGGCTCGATCCCTAACAGGTGACGATGTGCAAAGCTCATGGGCTGTCCCTCGCAAATTTCATGCGCTTATAAAGCGAGGGTCGGGAGCGTGCAATCTGCTTTCGCTGTTTTGGCGGTCTCTGCGATGCGCTAAGATGGTGCCATGGAATCGGCACAAGACTATTGGGCGGCGCGGGCGGCGCTTGACTGGCAGGTGGAACTCGGGGCTGACGAGGCGCTGGGCGAAACGCCTGTGAACCGCTTTGAACTTGTCGATCCGCCCAGAGCCAAAGCGCCGCTGACGGCGCAGGACAAACCACCGGCAAACGCCGCGCTCGCGGCGGGGCAGGCGCAAAACACGCATCTTGCCGCGCTCAAGATCGATCCGGTGGCGGAGGCGGCCAAGGCTGCGGCCGCGGCGCAGGATTTGGCAGAGCTGCGCGAGGCGCTTGCGGCCTTTGAGCATTGTGATTTGAAGCGCGGGGCGCGCAACCTTGTGTTCGCCGATGGCACGGCGGAGGCGCGCGTCATGATCCTTGCGGAAGCGCCCGACCGCGAGGGCGACCGAGAGGGCAAGCCCTTTGTCGGGCAGTCGGCGGCGCTCTTGGGCAAGATGCTGGGGGCGATTGGCCTGAGCCTTGAGGAAAGCGTCTATGTCGGCACGGTGATGCCGTGGCGGCTTTTGAACCAGTCCGGGCCAAGCCCCGAGCAGGTTGCGATGATGCGGCCCTTTGTGGCGCGCCATATCGCTTTGGCAGCGCCGGATATTGTGATCCTGATGGGCAATCTGGCCTGTGATGCGGTGCTCGGGCAGCGCGGGATCACGCGGCTGCGCGGGACTTGGGCCGAGGCCGATGGCCTGCCTGTGATGCCGATGTTTCCGCCCGAGACGCTGATGCGCCAGCCTGAACTGAAGCGCGCGGCATGGGCTGATTTGTTAGAGATTAAAGCGAGGTTGGGATGAGCAGAATTGACGAGAGCCGGGAGTTTGTCCCGGTCAGGATTGCTGTTTTGACAGTGAGTGACACGCGGGCGCTGGCTGAGGACCGCTCTGGAGATGTGCTTGTGGAGCGTCTGAGCGCGGCGGGGCATTTGCTTGTCAAACGCGAAATTCGGCGTGACGAGCGCGCAGAGATTGCGCAGCTCTTGCGCGACTGGGTGGCCAGCGGCGAGGTTGATGTCATTATCTCGACCGGCGGCACAGGGCTGACCGGGCGGGATGTGACAGTTGAGGCGCATCGCGATGTCTATGAGAAGGAAATCGACGCTTTCGGCACGCTTTTCACGATGATCAGCTTTGGCAAGATCGGCACCAGCGCGGTGCAGAGCCGCGCGACAGCCGGTGTTGCGGGCGGGTGCTATCTCTTTGCGCTGCCCGGCAGCCCCGGAGCCTGTAAGGACGGCTGGGACGAGATCCTCAAATGGCAGCTCGATTACCGCCACCGGCCCTGCAACTTTGTCGAGATCATGCCCCGGCTTGAAGAACACAAGCGGCGCAAATGAGCGATCGTTTCGAGCCATTGGGGCCGCTCACCGGCGCGCAAGACGGGCTTATCAAAGTGGCCGCGATCTATGCACGCGACGCCCACGGGCGGGCGCTGTGCCAGCTTCGCGACGATTTTGAGGGCGTGGCCGCGGGCGGGATTTGGGGCCTGTTTGGCGGCAAGGTCGAAGCGGGCGAGAGCCTGCGCGGCGCGGCTGTGCGCGAGTTTTACGAGGAAACCGGACTTGTGATTGCACAGGATGAGCTTGCGCCCATGGTCGAGGTGGCCTCGAGCGTTTTGCCCGGCTGGCGGATTTATGTCTTTGAGCTGATCACGCCGGTGCGCGGCAGTGCGATCCGGCTGGGCGAGGGCGCGGGATTTGCGTTTTTGACGCAGGAGCAGATTGGCTCTTATGATTTTATTGCGACTTACAAACAGTTTTTTGAAAAGATTTTCGACTGAAAGGCCGATGTCGTGCGTATATACCCCGACGGCCGGTAACGTGAGGCGCCTTGACGTGCCAGAGGGAACATAGATGCGGTTTTTACAGCGTGGATTGACGGGGCTATTTATCTTTGCCGTGACGCTCGGGATATTGGCCTATGGGGGCATTCTTGTGCGCGGGGCGGTTGAAGACCGCATGAGTCAGGAGGCGCGGGTTCCGGCTGCGCGGGAGCGGATTTTTTCTGTGAATGCCGAGCGGGTTGCCGTGCAGACCCTGACGCCTGTGATTTCGGCTTATGGCGAGGTGAGGAGCCTGCGCACGCTTGAAATCCGCCCGGCTGTGGGCGGCACCATTGTCAAAATGAGCGAAAAATTTGTCGAGGGCGGGCGCTTTGCGGCGGGTGAGGTCATGCTCAAGATCGACGATGCCGATGCGCGGGCGGCGTTTGAGCGGGCCGAGGCCGACGAGATGGACGCAAAGGCCGAGGCGCGCGATGCGGCGCGTGCGCTTGATCTGGCGGGCGACGAGCTGCGCAACGCCGAGGAGCAGGCGGGCTTGCGCGAGCGTGCGCTGGTGCGCCAGCAGGATTTGAAAGCGCGCGGCGTGGGCACCGATGCCGCTGTGGAGGCGGCCGAGATTGCGGCGAGTGCGTCCAAGGCGGCGGTTTTGACACGCCGGCAGGCTTTGGCACAGGCCGAGGCGCGGCTTGACAGTTCGGCAACGCGGCTGGCGCGGGCGGGGATCCAGCTTTCGGAGGCCGGGCGGCGGCTGGCCGAGACCGAAATTACCGCGCGGTTTGACGGGGTTTTGAGCAGTGTGAACGCGGTTGAGGGGCGTCTTGTCAGCCCCAACGAGCGGCTGGCGGAATTTGTCGATCCGGATGCGCTGGAAGTGGCGTTTCGGGTGAGCACGCAGGATTATGGCCGGCTGCTGGAGGCGGACGGGCGCCTTAAGGCGACCAAGCTCGATGTGATTTTGGAGGATTTCGGCACCGATCTGGCCACGCAGGCGCGGCTGAGCCGGGCGGGTGCGGCCAATCTGGGCGGAGAGACCGGGCGGGCGCTGTTTGCGCAGCTCGCCAAGGCTCGCGGCTTCAAGCCCGGCGATTTTGTCGGCGTTGAAATCGAGGAGGCCCCGATTGAGGCGGTGTCGCTTGTGCCGGCGACGGCGCTGGGCACGGATGGCTCTGTGCTTGTGATCGGGGATGACGGGCGGCTTGAGCTTGTGCAGGTCACGCTGTTGCGGCGGCAGGGGGACAGCGTGATCATTCGCGCCCCTGCGCTTGCGGGGCAGTTGATTGTCTCAAAGCGCACCCCGCTTTTGGGCGCGGGGATCAGTGTGACGGCTGTTGAGGCCGGCGCCGGGGCGGCCACGCCGGCGGCACCCGAGATGATCGAGCTGAGCGCGGAGCGGCGCGCCAAGCTTGTGGCGGCGGTTTCGGCCAACAAAATGATGCCCAAGGATGTGCAGGAGCGGCTCTTGACGCAGCTTCAAAAGCCGCAGGTGCCTTTGAAAATGGTCGAGCGGATCGAAAGCCGCATGGGGGGATAAGCGATGCGCGATGTGGGGCTGATCGGCGGCATTATCTCTTATTTCACCCGCCACAGGACTGTGGCCAACCTTCTTTTGGTGAGTTTGCTTGTGGCCGGGCTTGTGGCCATGCCGCGGATGCGGGCGCAGTTTTTTCCGGATGTGATCGTTGACAATGTCTCGGTGAGCGTTGTGTGGGAGGGCGCGGGCGCGGAAGATGTGGATGCGGGGATTGTGCAGGTTCTGGAGCCTGCCTTGCTCACCGTGGAGGGCGTGGCGGAGGCCTATTCGACCTCGCGGGAAGGGCGCGCGCGGATCGATCTGGACTTTGAGCCGGGTTGGGATATGGCGCGTGCGGCGGATGATGTGCAGGCGGCTGTCGATTTTGTCACGCTGCTGCCTGAGGAGGCGGAAGACCCGAAAGTCGAGCGGGGCGTCTGGCGCGACCGTGTGACCGATGTTGTGATCACCGGGCCTGTGGGCGCGGACCAGCTGGCGCGCTTTGCCGATGAATTTGTCGCGCGGCTGTTTCAGGAAGGTGTGACACGCACCACGATCAGGGGCGTGTCGGGCCAGAAGACCAATGTGATTGTCGCCACGCGCGATCTGATCGAGCATGATATTACCTTCTCCCAGATCGCGGCGGCGATTGGCGAAGAGGTCAATGCCGACCCTGCGGGTGATGTGACGGGGGCCAATGCGCGGGTGCGCACGGGCGTCGAAAAGCGCAGCCCCGAGCAAATCGCCCAAATCGTGATCAAGGCGCTGGCTGATGGCTCCAAGCTCACGATTGGCGATGTGGCGCAGATCGAGGTGGAGGGGGCGCTGCGCGGCGAGACCTATTATGTCAAGGACAACCCGGCAATTTCGGTGCGGGTGGACCGCTCGGCGAGCGGCGATGCGATCGGCATTCAGGCCTCTGTTGAAAAGGTTGCCGCAGCGCTTGAAGCGACGCTGCCGCCCTCTGTGTCGATCGATCTTATTCGCACACGGGCCGAGGCGATCACGGGGCGTCTGGATATTTTGCTCGACAACGGCCTGATGGGCCTCGGGCTTGTGGTTGTCTTGCTGTTTTTGTTTCTCAATGCGCGCACGGCTTTTTGGGTCGCGGCGGGCATTCCTGTTTCGATGTTGGCGGCGATTGCCCTGATGTTTGCCTGGGGGCTGACGATCAATATGATCTCGCTCTTTGCGCTGATCATCACGCTGGGGATTGTGGTGGATGATGCGATTGTGGTGGGCGAGCACGCAGATGCGCGGCTCAGAAAGCTGCGCGAGGGGCCTGTGGAAGCGGCGGAAAATGCCGCCAAGCGCATGGCTCTGCCAGTCTTTTCGGCAACGCTGACCACGGTGATTGCCTTTTTCGCGCTGACCTTTGTGGAAGGGCGCTTTGGCGATCTGATTTCGGATATTCCCTTCACTGTGGTGGTCGTTCTGCTGGCCAGTCTGGTGGAATGCTTCCTGATCCTGCCCAACCATATGGCACATTCGCTCAAGCACGCTTTTGAAACCCATTGGTATGATCTGCCCAGCCGGATTGTGAACCGAGGGTTTGAGCATATCCGCGAGCGGTATTTCCGCCCTGCGATGGCTTGGGTGGTGAGGCTGCGCTACCCTGTGTTTGCCGGGGTGATCCTTGTTCTGGCAAGTCAGGTGGCGTTGTTTGTGCGCGGGGATGTGCAATGGCGCTTTTTCAATGCGCCAGAGCGGGCGTCTATTTCGGGCAATTTTGCCATGGTGCCGGGGGCGAGCCGCGAGGATACCTTTGCGATGATGCGGCTCCTTCAGAAGACTGTGACCGAGCTTGGCGCGGAGTATGAGGCAAAACATGGCCGCAATCCGATCGATTATGTGCTGGCCCAAGTCGGGGGCAACACATGGCCCCCGCTCGCGGGCGCCGACACCAAAGAGCCGGACGAGCTGGGCGCGGTGGCGATCGAGCTGATTGATGCGGATTTGCGGCCCTATTCGAGCTTTGCCTTTCTGGCCGAGTTGCAGGACCGTCTGCCGACCCATCCGCTTTTGGAAACGGTGAGCTTTCGCGGCTGGCGCTCCGGCCCCGGCGGCTCTGCGCTGGATGTGCAGTTCTTTGGCGCTGAGGCGAGCACGCTCAAGGCCGCGAGCGAAGCCCTGAAAGAGGCGGTCGCGCAATACCCCGAAGTGAGCGGGGTGGAGGACGATCTGGCTTATGACAAGGGCGAATTTGTGCTTGATCTGAGCGCGCAGGGGCAGGCGCTTGGCTTTACCATTGACGGGGTGGGCCGCGAGCTGCGCCACCGTCTCAGCGGGCTTGAGGCGGCGACCTATCCGGACGGGGCGCGCTCGGCCACCATTCGCGTCGAGCTGCCGGAAGACGAAGTCACCGCGGACTTTATTTACCGCGCGCAGATG
Source organism: Flavobacteriia bacterium (assembly GCA_018500075.1). Taxonomy (GTDB): domain Bacteria; phylum Bacteroidota; class Bacteroidia; order Flavobacteriales; family Flavobacteriaceae; genus MAG-120531. The sequence goes on from JAHBAN010000106.1 coordinate 6,376, forward strand.
CGGGCGCCAAACGGCCAATATGTGGCCTTGTCCGATATTGTGAGCGTGCGCGAGCAGGCCGGCTTCTCCACCATCCGGCGCGAAAACGGGCTGCGCACCGTCTCTGTGACCGGGGATATTTCGGAAGATGACGCGGCGCGGGCGGCGGAGATTGTTCAGGCGCTTCAGGAGCGGATCCTGCCCGATATCGCGGCGCAGTATCAGGTTGAATGGCGGCTGTCCGGGCTGTCCGAGCAGGAGGGCGATTTTCTCAACGATGCTTTGACAGGGTTTATTCTCTGTCTCGTCGGGATCTATCTTGTTCTGGCTTGGGTCTTTGCGAGCTGGACGCGGCCTGCTGTTGTGATGGCGATCATTCCCTTCGGCCTTGTCGGGACGATTTATGGCCATGCGGCTTGGGATGTGCCTTTGAGTATGTTCACGGTGGTTGGCCTGTTGGGGATGACCGGGATTATCATCAACGACTCAATCGTATTGATCACCACGATTGACGATTATGCCCAAGAGCGCGGGCTGATCCCCTCGATCATTGACGGCACGGTCGACCGGTTGCGGCCTGTGCTTCTGACGACATTGACGACGGTTCTGGGGCTTGCGCCGCTGTTGTATGAAACGAGCCAGCAGGCGCAGTTTCTCAAGCCGACGGTGATCACGCTGGTCTATGGGCTTGGCTTCGGGATGGTGCTGGTTTTGCTGATTGTGCCCTCTCTTGTGGCGATGCAGGCGGATTTCTCAAAGCAGATCAGAAGTCTGCGGCGGGCCTTGCGCGCTCGGGATGCGCGCGCCGTTCAGGCCCCTGTGGCGATCGGGGCGGCGCTTGTCTGCGGCTGGTTTGTGCTGTCACTGGGGTGGTTTGCGGCTGTGGGGCAGCTCTCGCCGCCGCTTGGCGCGCTCTTTGGGACGGGTGGCACGGCGCTGGGCGCGCTTGGCCTGTTTTTGGCGGGGGCGGCGGGGATTTTCTTGCCCCTGTCTCTTATACACATTT
>JAHBAN010000201.1 GCA_018500075.1 Flavobacteriia bacterium
AGATGTGTATAAGAGACAGGAGTGGAACAACGATTTCGAAGTTCTTGCCGTTGACTTGCTTGTCACGCAGACCGAACTGAACCGCGTTTGTCAGCGAGTTAACCATGTTCCCGCCGTAGTGGTTCAGAACCAGAACGTCGGCACCGGACTGAAGAACAGGCGCGATGTAGCTTGAGAAGTCGGTCTGTGTCAGCGGTGTCTTGACCGTGTTTACAGTTTCCCAGCCCATGGCTTCTGTTGAGGATTTCACCGCTTCTTCTGTGGTGTAGCCCCAGTTGTAGTCGGCTGTCAGGTGATAGGCTTTACGATCGGAGCCATACATTTTCTGAAGCACGGGCGCGAGGGCCGCGCCTGACATATAGGAGTTGAAGAAGTGGCGGAAGCCATTGGCCTTCTTGTCTTTACCTGTTGTGTCGTTTGAGTGCGTCAGGCCGGCCATGAAGATAACGCCTGCTTCTTGGCAAAGCGCTTGAACCGCCACAGCAACACCGGAAGACGAGCCGCCCGTGATCATCACGGCGCCGTCTTTTTCGATCATGGATTTGGCCGAGGCGCGGGCCGCGTCAGACTTTGTCTGCGTGTCGCCTGTGACATATTCGACTTTCTTGCCGAGGATGCCGTTGCCTTTGAGGGCTTTGGAGCTGAACGTGTTCAGCAGGCCGCCGTCGCCGCCACCGTTGAGGTGCTCGACCGCAAGCTCATAGGCGCGCAGCTCGTCTGCGCCTTCGTCGGCGTAGGGGCCGGACTGTGGCACGTTGAAGCCGAGTGTGACCGTGCTGCCTTTTGGCTCATTCATGTAAGCCGCGGCAGATGACGCCGTGAAAATTGTTGGCATGGCAACACCAGCGCCCAGATAGGCGCTCGTCTTAAGCACGCCACGGCGTGTGAAGTTGGATGTGGACATAGATTCCTCCCGTTACGAAAATTGGGGGAGAGCCTCCTCTTGCACCTCCCCACAGGCACGTTTGTGCAAATACAATATGCCTGAGCGACCGAAAATTACGCAACAAGGCATTTGAGCATAACAAAAGTTTTGTAAATTACTGAACAGAGCCTTTGCGGATTTTGTAAATTTGTTTATATTGCGATGCAGAAACACATTGAAACCATGAGAGAATTGCCATGGCGACGCGCACACTTGCAGGCAGCCGGATCAGAGAGCGGCGGATTGCACAGGGCTTGCGGCAGGCCGATTTGGCCGCCGAGGTGGGAATTTCGCCCTCCTATCTTAACCTGATCGAGCACAACCGCCGTAGAATCGGCGGGAAACTCCTTCAGGCTTTGGCCTTGCGCCTTGAGGTGGATACCTCGCTGCTGGCCGAAGGGGCGGAGCAGGAAGTGATTGCGCGGCTCGGAAATGTGGCGGCGCGGCTTGGCGAGGAGATCGGTGTCAGCTCGAGCGCCGATTTTGCCAACCGCTTTCCCGGCTGGGCAAATCTGGTGATCCGCGCCGGGCGGCGGATTGACGAGCTTGAGCGCAATGTCGAGACCTTGACCGACCGGTTGACCCATGATCCGCATCTGGCGGCGACGCTGCATGAGGTGCTTTCGACGGTGACGGCGATCCGCTCCACGGCCTCTATTCTGTCAGACACCCGCGAGATCGAGCCTGAGTGGCGCGACCGGTTTCATCGCAACATCAACGAAGATGCGGCGCGGCTTGCCGACCGGGCGCAGGCTTTGGTCGGGTTTCTGGACGGGGCCAGCGACACGCAGAGCGAAGTCGGCTCGCCCCAGGAAGAGGTGGCCGGATTTCTGAGCGCCTATGGCTGGCATTTTGCGGCGCTCGAGGAGGGCCGCGCGGGGGCGGCGGCCAGCTATTTGAACGGGTCGGCCCATCTGAAATCATCCAGTGCGCTGGCGATTGCCGGAAAATATCTCGAATGCTACCGCGAGGATGCGGCGCAAATGCCGCTGGAGACAATCCGCGCGGCCATAGAGCAGCAGGGGCCAGACCCTTTGCGGCTCGCCACGCTTCTGGGGCAGGATCTGGCTGGCGTGATGCGCCGGCTGGCGACCCTGCCGGAGCATGGCTTTGGCCTGGTTGTCTGTGATGCGTCGGGGACGATGCTTTATCGCAAGCCGACCGATGGCTTTTCGATCCCGCGGTTTGGCGCCCTATGTCCGCTCTGGCCGCTGTTTCAGGCGTTGAGCCGTCCGATGATGCCTTTGGCGCAGCGCGTAATGATGCCCGGGCGCGGCGGCATGAGCGAGACGCTTTTTGAGACCTACGCCGTGGCGCAAGCCGTTTTGAGCACGGATTACGGCGCTGATCCGCTTTTGGAGGCGACCATGTTGATTGCGCCGGCCATTCCCGAGGGGCAGCCCGTGACGGGGGGCGCGGCGACGGGGCGTTTGATCGGCGCGAGCTGTCGGATTTGTCCGCGCGAGAGCTGTGCTGCGCGGCGCGAGCCATCGATTGTTTCGGTCGGGTTGTAAGGGTTTTGACGCGCGGGTTTGCGTTCTGGTTTTGACAGCTACGCGTTTTGTGGTGATAAAGGCGTTACCCCTGCGATAACCCGCGCGGGGGGCGTCAGGGGAGGGACGAAAACATGGGGAAAACCGTGGTTCTGGTAGAAGATGAACCGAACATCATCGAGGCGATCAGTTTTATTCTGTCTCGGGATGGATGGGGGGTGCACACGCATTCGAACGGCGATACGGCGCTCGCCGCGCTTGAGAGCAAAGCGCCTGATTTGATTGTGCTTGATGTGATGCTGCCCGGACGCAGCGGCTTTGATATTTTGCGCGACATCCGCAGCCATGCGACGCTTGGCACAACGCCTGTCATGATGCTGACCGCGCGGGGGCAGACCAAGGACCGCGAGCGCGCGATGGAGCTGGGCGCGAGCCGCTTTATGACCAAGCCGTTTTCGAACGCAGACGTTCTGGCGGCGGTGCGAGAGCTGGCGGGGCCGTGAGAGAGCCGAGCGAAGGGCAGCTTTTTCTGCCCAAAGACACCTATCGCGAGCGGCGCGCCATTGATGCCATCAGGCTTTGGCCGATATTGGGCATTATCTGCTTTTCGCTGCCGATTATCTGGACCGGGGCGGGCAAGAGCAATGTGGGCGCGATGGGCTATCTTTTTTCGGTCTGGGCGGTGATGATTATGGGGGGCGGGCTGTTGAGCCGCCGGTTGCGCTCTGAGTCGGGTGCAACGGAGGCTTTGCAAGACAACGCCCAAGACCCCGCGACGCCGCCTGCGGTCGGCACTGGGGCAAGCTCTGGGGCAGGCACTGTGACAGGCTCTGAGACGGGCCGGGCGCTGTGAGCACCTCTGTCAATATTCTGGCACTGGTCTGTGCGGGCTATGCGGCGCTTTTGTTTCTGGTTGCGTTTATGGCCGAACGGGCGGCCAAGCGGGGGCAGGGGCGCTGGCTTCAATCGCCTGTTGTCTACACGCTGTCGCTGTCGATCTACTGCACGGCCTGGACATTTTATGGCGCGGTCGGCTTTGCGGCGCGCTCGGGGCTTGAGTATCTGACGATTTATATCGGTCCGACGCTTGTTATGATCGGCTGGTGGTGGGTGTTGCGCAAGCTCGTGCGGGTCGGTCGGGCGCAGCGGATCACCTCTATTGCCGACCTGATTTCCAACCGCTTTGGCAAGTCCAACACGCTGGCTGTGATGATCACATTAATGGCTGTGGCGGGGACAACGCCCTATATCGCGCTTCAGTTGCAATCGGTGACGCTGTCCTTCTCGGCCTTTGCGGCGGCCGGACCGGAACAGGCGCGCCCGCCCTTGGGCAACAGCGAGGCCACGGCCTTTTGGGTGGCGACCGGGCTGGCGCTTTTTACGGTGCTTTTTGGCACCCGCAATCTGGACGTCAACGAGCGCCATCACGGCGTTGTTATGGCGATTGCGCTGGAGGCGGTGGTCAAGCTTGTGGCGCTTTTGGCTGTCGGTGTCTTTGTGGTTTGGGGGCTTGGCGGCGGGGCGGCCAAAGTGATTGCCCAGATCGAGGCCAGCGAGATCGCGACATGGGAGATTGCGCCCTCTCGCTGGGTGGCGCTGACGGCGCTTTCGGCGGCGGCCTTTCTGACGCTGCCACGGATGTTTCAGGTTCTGGTTGTGGAAAACGACGACGAGCGCCATTTGCGCTTCGCGGCTTGGGCCTTTCCGAGCTATCTATTGCTGATCAGCCTGTTCATTGTTCCGATTGCTGTTGTCGGGCGCAGTATTCTGCCTGAAAGCACCAACCCTGACCTCTATGTTTTGTCTATTCCGCTGACCTCCGGGGCCACGGGGCTGGCGGTTATGTCTTTTCTGGGCGGGTTTTCCTCGGCGACCTCTATGGTGATTGTGGCGGCGATTGCGCTTTCGACCATGGTCTCCAACCATATTGTGATGCCGATCTGGCTCAGGCTCATGGGGGGCGGGGCCTTGATGTCGGGGGATCTGCGCAATGTGGTGCTGTTGTCGCGGCGCTTCTCGATCATCGGGGTGGTTTTTCTGGGCTATGTCTATTACCGGATTTCGGGCGGCGGCGCAGCGCTTGCGGCGATCGGGCTGGTTTCTTTTGCGGGGGTTGCACAGTTTTTGCCGGCGCTTCTGGGCGGGCTGTTCTGGCGCGGCGCAACCCGCAACGGCGCCATTTCGGGCTTGCTTGTGGGCTTTGTCATCTGGCTCTGGACCATGTTTTTGCCAAGCTTTGGCCCTGACGCGGCGCTTTCGGCGTCTGTTTTGTCACGCGGGCCTTGGGGGATCGGAGCGCTCAGGCCCGAGGCATTGTTCGGCTTTGAGGGCTTGGACCCGCTTGTGCACGCTGTCTTTTGGAGCCTCAGCCTGAACACGCTGGCCTTTATAGTGGCCTCTTTGGTGAGTTTTCCTGCCCCTCTGGAGCGCTTGCAGGGCGCGCAGATTGTGGATGTGTTTCGCCATTCGACCCGCGGGCAGCGCTGGCGGGGGGGAATGGCGCAAAGCGAGGACCTTTTGTTGATGGCGCAGCGGATCATCGGGGCCACGCAGGCACAGGGCCTGTTTCGCAGCGTGGCGCGCGCACAGGGGCTTGAGGGCTATTTGCCCGAGCCGACGCCCGAGTTTCTGAACCAGCTTGAGCGCGAGTTGTCCGGCTCGGTCGGGGCGGCCACGGCGCACGCGATGGTCGGGCAGATTGTGGGCGGCGCGGCCGTTTCGGTGGATGATCTGATTGCTGTGGCCGATGAGGCGGCGCAGATTATGGAGTATTCCAGCCAGCTTGAGGCCAAATCCGAAGAGCTGACCCGCACCGCGCGCCAGCTTCGCGAGGCCAATGAGAAGCTGACCGAGTTGTCCCATCAGAAAGATGCGTTTCTCAGCCAGATCAGCCATGAGCTGCGCACGCCGATGACGTCGATCCGGGCGTTTTCGGAGATTTTGCGGGATGGAGAGGAGCTGAGCCGCGCCGAGCAGGGCAAATACAGCTCGATCATCAACAGTGAATCGGTCAGGCTGACGCGGCTTCTGGACGATCTGCTGGATCTGAGTGTTTTGGAGAACGGGCAGGTCTCGATGAATATCGAGGAGGCGCCGCTTGTGGATGTGCTGGACCGGGCGATTTCGGCTGTGGGGCTTGCGGGCAAGCTTGCGATTGTGCGGCGGCGCGAGCGGGAGCATATCCTGTTGCGGACCGACACGGACCGTCTGAGTCAGGTTTTCATCAATCTGATCGCCAATGCGCAGAAATATTGTGAAGCGCCGGCCCCGACCCTCAAGATTATTGCGCGCGCCAAAGAGGGGCGCTTGAACATCGATTTTGTGGACAACGGGCGCGGCATATCGCGCGACGACCAGCGGGTTATTTTCGAGAAATTCTCGCGCCTTGGAGACGACCGCGAGAGCGGGGCGGGCCTTGGGCTGGCGATTTGTCGTGAGGTTATGGAGCGTCTTGGCGGCACGATCAGCTATTTGCCCGGTCAGGGCGGCACCGCGTTTCGTGTCTCTTTGCCTTTGAGCGGCATCAGTTGAGCCGGCGAGAAACTGCGGCTTTGCTAAGAAGATGGTAACGGATTGCAGCTAGACCAAGAGCTTATACACCGCAAAGAACGGCGGCGGAGGCTATGGGCGAAACCAGGGAAAATGACGTATTGCGCCGCAAAGCGCAGGCAGGGCGCGAGGAGCAGCGGGCGCGGGTGATGACGCCTGCGCGCGCCATGCGCATTGCTTTGTTGCGCTCTGCGGAAACCCTGTTTGAGCTGGCGCTCAGCGTGAGCGATGTGCAAGACGAGCAGTTCGGGCAGGAGGCTCTGTTGCGCAGCCTCGACGCAGATATGCTTTATATTGTGCTGGATGGGCCGCATGGGGCTTTGGGGGTTGTGGGGCTTGATTTGCCCTTGGTGAACGGATTTGTGGAAAAGCAGACGATTGGCCGTGTGAGCGAGCGCGCCAGCTCTGACCGCGCGGCGACGGCCACCGATGCGGCCCTGATTGCGCCTTATATCACGCAGGTTTTGAACGCCATGAGCGAAGATCTGGCAGGGGCTTCAGGGGCTTCAGGGGCTTTGGCGGCCTCGGCTGGGCTGACCGAGGGCTTCCGTTTTGGCGCACGAATCGAGAGCAAGCGGCATCTGGGCCTGATGCTGGAGGCGGCGGATTATCGGGTTTTGCGGGCCGAGCTTGAGCTTGAAAGCGGGGTCAAGCGCGGCGGGTTTGTCTTGTGTTTGCCGCTTGTGCGGCCCGAGCCTGTTGCCCCGCGGGGGGGCACGACTGAGGCCTATGACGAGGCCGAGGGGCGCAGGCTGAGGGACGGGGCCTTGATGGAGGCGCGCGCGGTGGTGCGGGCTGTGATCCATCGCCGGCGCATGACTTTAGGTGAGCTTTCGGCTTTAAGTGTCGGAGATCATTTGAATTTTGGAGCCGGCGCTTTGGCGCGGGTCGAGCTTGATGTGGGCGCGGGCGGCGCCAGCTTGGGGCCTTGCAAGCTTGGAAAACAAGACGGAATGCGCGCGCTCAAGCTGCAATTTGGCGCGCGCACTGTTGTCAAAGGCCCGTTTGAGCCGATGGGGGAAGAGGATGTTTGGCTGAAGGAAGATGGCCTCGATCAGCCCTATGGCGGCGCAGAAGGGGGCGTCGGGATGCAGCCGATCACGGTGGATGATTTGCCTGACCTGAGTGATCTGGCGGGGTTTGAGAGCGCGGTGGCCGAGCCGGAGGGCCTAGTGCCGCTCAGCGAGCTGCAAGACGATGTGTCACA
>JAHBAN010000104.1 GCA_018500075.1 Flavobacteriia bacterium
CCGCCGGGGTCGGCGGGGCCCCCGGCAGGGGGGGCCGGTTGCGCACACCCCAAGGCAGCCGCTCCTCCGCGGGGGTGATCGCCACATGGGCGGGCCGCTTCCAGAGCGGTTGCCCCGCCTCGGAGCGCCCCATGCGCGCGGCGGCATAAAGATCGGGCGCAAAGACCTGCACATCGCGCCATTGGGAGCCTTGGGCCTTGTGGATCGTCACCGCCGCGCCATGCAAAAACGCCGCCCCCATGCGGGCGGCAAAGGGGATAAACGGCTCCTCCTCATCGGGCATCTCGATCTTGACGATCGAGGCGGCCGAGACTTGCGGGTCTTCTGCGCCAACCACATGAAGGCGCGAGAAACCGGGCTTGCGGCCCGGCCCGAGATAGATCACCTGCGCGCCCTTGATGAGGCCACGCGCCTCCAGATCGAGCCGCTTCTTGCGGTGTTTGAGCGGCAGCTCCAACCCGTCACAAATCAGCGGTTCGCCCTCCAGAAGCGCATCAACCGGGGCGTCATAGACCCGACGGAAGGCATTGATCAGGCGAATGCGCGTCGCATTGCGCCAGACAAGAACCGGGCTGCGCGCCATCAAATCCACCTCCACGCGCGGGCTCCAGACCACCCGTTCGTCGCGCGCGGCGGCCTCCTCGATCATCCGCTCAAAAGCCTCAAAGCCAAGCTCGGGATCAGCCAGAGCATGGGCCAGATCAAGGATCGGGTTGTTCGCGTCCTGACGGTGAATGCGGCTCAGGTTGAGCACAGCGGGCGCGGGCAGCTTTTCAAAGACCATCGTGCCGGACTGGTTGACCGGCGCAAGCTGGGCCGGATCGCCAAAGAGAATGAGGCTCGGGAAAATCTCCTTGAGGTCTTCAAACTGCTTGTCATCCAGCATCGAGGCTTCGTCGATCATCCCGACATCGAGCGGCTCGTCGCGCCGCTTCCAGCCGGTGATAAAGTCAGAGCCGCGCAGCCCCGCGGCGGCGAGGGCCGCCGGAATCGACTTATTGGCCTGATAAAACGCATAGGCGCGCTCAAGCGCGACTTCGGTCAGCCCTTCGATCTCGGGCTTTTCGCCCTGCCCTGTGAGCCATTCGGCAATGCGCTCATACTCGGGGTCATAGACCGGCGAGTAGAGGATACGGTGAATTGTCGTGGCGGGCACACCGCGCATCCGCAAGACGCTTGCTGCCTTGTTGGTGGGCGCGAGAATGGCCAGCGTGCGGCGGTCTTTGCGCTTTTTGCCTTCATAATCGGCAGAGACCACATCCAGCCCCGCCTCCTCCATCGCCCGATAGAGCGAGGCGAGCAGCAGGGTCTTGCCCGAGCCGGCCTTGCCGGTGATGGCCAGCGTTTTGTTGGCGCCGCCTTGGGGCGGCTGCAGCAGGGCGTTTTCGATATCGATACCGGCAGGGCGCAGAACCTCTGCGACGCGATCAAAGACTTCGGCCTGATCTTCGGACAGCTGTGTGATCTCTGTGTTCATGCGCGCGACCCTAGAGCCTTTCGCGCGCGCTTTGAATGGGCAAAAAGCCTAAGCGGCGTTTGATTTCGGGGCGGCTTTGGCCCCGAAGGCGCGGCGATACCAATGGTGCATCAGGGCTTCGCTGAGCTGGGCCTTTTTGAGCAGCCGCGCCTTGGCGCGCGGGCTATAGCTCCAGAGGCCGAGGCTGGTTTTGCTGCGGCCCTGTCCTGCGCTGCCGAGCACCTCGGGGCTGGCCCCGATCTGGCGATAAATCCGCTCCATCGGCGCATCAAACACCCCGAGAAAATGCGTCAGGCCCTGCCCCTCCATGAGCGTGGCCCCTGCCAGCATGAGCCGCGCGGCGGTGCGCGGGCTGGCGCTGGCGCTCAGACAAAAGCGGGTGCACTCCCAGACAAAGGGGCTTTGCACCGGGGCGCCGTCTGACAGATGTTGGAAATGCTCGTGGGTCATGCAGCGGCCCGTGGTCGGCAAAAAGCGCATCGAGCCGCCATGAAGCCCGTCGGGGCGCTGCCAGATCACATAGAGCGGGTTGAGCGCGTCATAGGGGTCGCGCTCCTCGCCGTCTGCGCTCACGCTGACCTCCCAGCCGAGGCGCTCGGAGAACTGCTTGGCGCGGTCCTGAAACATGGCGCCCGCCAAGCGGCTCTGCGTGCTCAGGCTGTCGGCGTAGAGGAATCTGATCATGCTTAACCCTTCGTAAATGCTGCGAGGGGTGTAGGGCGCATGGGTTAACAGACCTTAAGGGCAGCGCGCGCTTCTCGGGCAGGGAGCGGGCGCGGATCAGACAATAATCAGACCGTGTTGCAGCGCGCGTGCGACCGCGTGGGTGGTATTGGCCGCGCCCAGCTTGAAGCGGGCGGATTCGATATAGACCCGCAAGGTATGCTCCGAAATCGAGAGCGTATTGGCGACCTGCGCGCGCGAATAGCCCATGGCGAGAAAGGTCATCGCGTCGACCTCGCGGGGCGAGAGGGCGCGGGCGGCTTCGGGCGCACGATCTGGCTCGAACTCGAGCGCCTTCTGGTTGAAATAATGGCCGACAAGGATCAGCTCGCGCCGCGCCGCCTCGATCTTGCTGGCCCAAGTGGCATCATCGCAATGATGGCTCACTGTAAACAGCGCAAACTGCCCGCTCGGGCCGCGGATCGGCACAGAAAACCCCTGATTGCCCACACCATGCGCAAGGGCTTCGGCCTGAAAGGCCTTGGCGGCCTTGCCAGACCAGTCAAGCATCTTCCAATCGACCGGATGAAAGCGCTGGAAGCAGCCCGCCACAACAGGGTCGGTCCTGAGATAATCACGTTCGATATAGAGCTGCACCCAGACCGGGCTATAGGTTCCGCAGCCGTATTGCGTGCCTGTGCCGCTGACCCAATGGTAGACAAGATGATCGACCTGAAAGTAGTCGCGCAACCGTTCGGAGAGCGCCTGCAACTGGGGCAGATCAGAGGCCTGTTCCAGAGCCTCCAACATCGCGACAAAGCTCATGCTGTCTTGCGTTCGCGCCACGCGCGTCTCCCCCATGAGGCACCGACACCAGCTCGCACGCTGCCAGAAGCACCGTGTCATCCAACTGCTCGGCGAGCTTGGGCAGGCCATTGGCCGTGGCAAAGCTGCGCAGGTCACTCAGAACGTCTAGTATCCAGTCATTCTTCATCGCAATACTCGCCTTTGAAGGGTTAACGAACCATTAACAGAACCCTACCACGGCGGTGAATTTAAACCTATTCGCGAGTATTCCTTCCCCAAAAACAGGGAGGCCGCCAAATTTAAGCCCTTGAAAAGACAAGCCCCGCATCTGGGAGGCCAAATGCGGGGCTGTTAACAGGTGTTAAGAGGGCGGCGCGTTAGCGGCCTGCCGCGATCACATCATCCAAGGTGCGCAAGCCCGTTTTGGGCGCTTGCACGAGCACAGACATATTGCCCGGCTTATGCTCGTTGCGCATCATTTTGATGTGGGCCGCGGGGATGTCCTCCCAAGGGAACACTTCTGACATACAAGGATCAAGGCGACGCTCGATCATCAGGCGGTTGGCCGATGCGGCCTGCTTGAGATGGGCAAAGTGGCTGCCTTGAACGCGCTTCTGGTGCATCCAGAGATAGCGCACATCAAAGGTGCAGTTGAAGCCCGAGGTGCCCGCGCAGATCACGACCATACCGCCCTTTTTGCAAACAAATGTCGAGACCGGGAAGGTCGCCTCGCCGGGGTGTTCAAAGACGATGTCAACATTGTTGCCCTTGCCCGTGATGTCCCAGATCGCCTTGCCGAACTTGCGCACTTCTTTGAACCATTCGGCATATTCGGGCGTGTTGACTGTCGGAAGCTGACCCCAGCAGGAGAAATCCTTGCGGTTGATCACGCCTTTGGCACCAAGACCCATCACAAACTCGCGCTTGTCCTCGTCAGAGATGACGCCGATCGCATTGCCGCCGGCGGCGTTGATGAGCTGGATCGCATAGGAGCCAAGACCGCCTGACGCGCCCCAGACCAGCACGTTCTGGCCGGGCTTCAGCTCGTGGGGGTGGTGGCCAAAGAGCATCCGGTAAGCTGTGGCCAAGGTGAGCGTGTAGCAGGCGCTCTCTTCCCATGTGAGATGCTTGGGCCGTGGCAAAAGCTGCTGGGCCTGCACATTGGTGAACTGGGCAAAAGAGCCGTCGGGCGTTTCATAGCCCCAGATGCGCTGGCTCGGAGAATACATCGGGTCGCCGCCGTTGCACTCTTCGTCGTCGCCGTCATCCTGGTTGCAGTGAATGACAACTTCGTCACCGACTTTCCAGTTTTTCACAGCCGAGCCAACCGCCCAAACGATCCCCGAGGCATCAGAGCCGGCGATGTGATAGGGCTGGCCGTGGCTGTCAAACGGGCTGATCGGAACACCGAGGCCCGCCCAAACACCATTGTAGTTGACGCCTGCGGCCATCACCAAAACGAGGACTTCGTGACTGTCGAGCACGGGTGTGTCAACGACCTCGACCTGAAAGCTCTTGTCCGGCTCGCCGTGACGCTCGCGGCGGATGGCCCAAGCATACATCTGCTTTGGCACATGGCCGAGAGGCGGCATTTCGCCCACTTCATAAAGGTCTTTTTCGGGCGCTTCATAAGGCGTTGCGCCTGTTTCGGTGTCCAAGGCCATCTGTTTACTCCATTGCCTGAGGCGTGGCTCTGCTGCACTGCAGAATCGCGTTTACGACCCAAGAGGTAACGAGCTTCACGCAACTTTGCAACGTCATTTGGCTATTTTTTGTAATTTTATAACCGAGCGGACGCAGAAAATACTTCGCTATCGCAGCAAATGTGCAATCGAATTGGCATAATACTGCACCAGAGGCCGCCCCTCGTCTGTAATCTGGTAGCGCCCTGCGGTCTCACGGACAAAGCCGCGCGCCACAAGATTGCGCAGCCCGTAGTCCACCGCATAACTCATATCTTCGCGCGGGGCGTGAATATGCGCCTCGGGCATGGCCGCGACAAGCTCTGCGAAAGCCGCGCCATAGGCCGCGCGGCTGAGGGGCGCTTGGGCGGTCAGAAAGACCTGCGCCGCCAGCGGCACGGGCAAGACCGGCACAACCGCGCCGATCCGCTGCATCAGGTCTTGGGCCAGAGCGTCGATGTCGGGCGGGGCCGTGGCACAGGCCGCGCGCAGCGACAGCGGCGCTCCAAAGCTCACGGCGGCATAGCCAAAGCGGTGATAGCGCCCGGTGGCCCAGCGCCACGTGATGCGCCAGATGTATTTCAGCACAACCGAAATGCGCGCCCCAAAACGCCTGTCGCCGCGCTGCGCGGCGGCCACGAGGATCTTGTCTTCAAAGACCCGGTCATAATTGATCGCGACCGGAATAAAGACAACATCCCGCCCCGTCGCGTCATAGCCATCCATTATATAACGCAGAATGCCGAGCTTGGGCTTGCCCAGCGCCCCGTCAAGCGACAGCCCGCCTTCGGGGAAAACCGCCTGTGTCACGCCCCCCTCTGTGGCCAGCGCCACATAGCGCGCCAGCACACGGCGGTAGAGGTCGCCCCGCGAGCGGCGCCGGATAAAATAGGCGCCCATCGCCCTGATCAGGCGCGACAGCGGCCAGACCCGCGCCCATTCTCCCACCGCATAAGACAGCGCGCTCTGTTCGGCGGCCAGATATGTGACGAGCACATAATCCATATTGCTGCGGTGGTTCATCACAAAGACCACCGTGGCATCGCGGTCGATCTGGGCGAGGGTTTCGCCGGCGTGGTGGCCAAGGCGCACGCGGTAGAGCCGGCGCGAGATAAAGCGCGCCAAGCGGATTGCAAAGCCATAGTAGAGCGTGGCGCTGAAGGAGGGGACAATCTCGCGGGCATAGCGGCGGGCGCGCTCGAAGGCCACGTTTTCGGGCACCCCTTCGGCGCGGGCGTGATCCGATATCGCGGCCCAGACCGCGCCATCATAGATCAGCCGTTGGATCATATCGTGCCGCCGCGCCAACTTGAACGGCTCGATCGGCCGCGTCAGGCGGGTGTTGAGCTGCGCCACCGCCCGTTCCATGCGGCGGCGAAAGAACCAGCGCACCGAGGGAAACAGAAAATGCGAGGCAAAGGTCACCGCCGCGAAAAGCAGAATAACCACCAATAGCCAAAGCGGAAGGGCGACGGGCTGAAACATGATCCAGTTTTGCCACAACCGCAGAGTGATGCAAGAAGATTGGATCTGCCGCCCGGAGAATGCCGCAACGCAGCGAATTGACGCGCCATAAAATTCCGATTATCAATCACTCAACGTAAGATAATTGCTCACCACCGATTCATGAGGCCCCCCATGTCGCACCCGCAACCCAATGCCAGCAAAGACCGCCCCTGGCTCATCCGCACCTATGCGGGCCATTCGACAGCTTCCGCCTCCAATGCGCTCTATCGCTCCAATCTGGCCAAGGGCCAGACCGGCCTGTCTGTTGCCTTCGATTTGCCGACCCAGACGGGCTATGACAGCGACCATGTGCTCTCGCGCGGCGAAGTCGGCAAAGTCGGCGTTCCGGTCTGCCATCTGGGCGATATGCGCGCCTTGTTCAAAGATATTCCGCTCGAGCAGATGAACACCTCGATGACGATCAACGCGACAGCGCCCTGGCTTTTGTCGCTTTATATTGCTGTGGCCGAGGAGCAAGGCGCCGATGTGAGCGCGCTGCAAGGCACGGTGCAGAACGATCTGATCAAGGAATACCTCAGCCGCGGCACTTACGTTTGCCCGCCCGCGCCGAGCCTCAAGATGATCGGGGATGTGGCCGAATATTGCTATAGCCACGTGCCCAAGTGGAACCCGATGAATGTCTGCTCCTATCACTTGCAAGAGGCCGGCGCGACGCCCGAGCAGGAGCTTGCCTTTGCGCTGGCCACAGCCATTGCCGTGCTTGACGAGCTGCGCCCGCGCGTGCCCGCCGAGGATTTTCCGGCGCTTTGCGGACGGATTTCGTTTTTTGTCAACGCAGGCATCCGCTTTGTTACCGAGATGTGCAAGATGCGCGCCTTTGTCGACCTCTGGGATGAAATCCTGCAGGAGCGCTACGGCGTCAGCGACCCCAAGTTCCGCCGCTTCCGCTATGGGGTGCAGGTGAACTCGCTCGGCCTCACCGAGCAACAGCCCGAAAACAACGTCTACCGCATCCTGATTGAGATGCTCGCTGTGACGCTCTCCAAAAAGGCCCGCGCCCGCGCTGTGCAGCTTCCGGCCTGGAACGAGGCGCTCGGCCTGCCCCGCCCCTGGGATCAGCAATGGTCGATGCGGATGCAGCAGATCATGGCCTTTGAGACCGATCTCTTGGAATATGACGATCTGTTTGACGGCAACCCTGCGGTCGAGGCCAAGGTCGAGGCGCTCAAAGCCGGCACCCGTCACGAGCTTGCCGGGCTGGATGGCATGGGCGGCGCGATCAAGGCGATCGCCTATATGAAATCCCAGCTTGTCACCTCCAACGCCGAGCGCCTCGGGCGCATCGAAGCCGGCGAGACCGTGGTGGTGGGCGTGAACAAATACACCCAGACCGAGCCAAGCCCGCTGATGAGCGCCGATGGTGGCATCATGACCGTTGATCCGGCCACAGAGGCCGAGCAGATCGCCCGCCTTGAGGACTGGCGCGCCGCGCGCAACGACGCGGCCGTGCAAGCCGCCCTCACCGCCCTGCGCGAGGCTGCGGCACGGGGCGACAACATCATGCCCGCCTCGATCGCCGCCGCCAAAGCCGGCGCCACCACAGGCGAATGGGCCGCCCAGATGCGCGCCGTGCATGGCGAATACCGCGGGCCGACGGGTGTGTCGCCTGCGCCCTCCAACAAGACCGAGGGGCTGGATGATTTGCGCGCCGCGGTGGATCATGTCTCAGACAAGCTCGGCCGCCGCCTCTCCTTCCTGATTGGCAAGCCCGGCCTTGACGGCCATTCCAACGGCGCCGAGCAGATCGCCTACCGCGCCCGCGACTGCGGCATGGCCATCACCTATGATGGCATCCGCCTCACCCCAGAAGAGCTGGTGCGCGCCGCTCAGGAGCAAAACGCCCATGTGGTCGGCCTGTCGATTCTCTCGGGCAGCCATATTCCGCTGGTGGAGGAGCTGATGGAGCGGATGCAGGCCGCGGGGCTAGCCCATATCCCCGTCATTGTCGGCGGCATCATCCCCGAAGACGACGCCGCGCGCCTGCGCGCCTTGGGCGTGGCGCGGGTCTATACGCCCAAAGACTTTGAGCTCAACACCATCATGATGGATGTCATCACCCTCGCCGATCCAAAGGCCGAAGCCGCCGAATAGCGCTTTACCTTTGGCGCGCGGTTTTGCACTCTCCCGCCCAACAGCGGGAGAGATCACATGACAGTTCACATTGGCGCAAACCCCGGCGACATCGCCGAAACAGTCCTCATGCCGGGCGATCCCCTGCGCGCCAAATGGGCCGCCGAAACCTTCCTTGAGTGCCCCCGCCTCGTCAATGAGGTGCGCGGAATGCTCGGCTATACCGGAACCTACAAAGGCCAGCCCGTGACCATCCACGGCTCCGGCATGGGAATGCCGAGCCTGTC
Source organism: Flavobacteriia bacterium (assembly GCA_018500075.1). Classification (GTDB taxonomy): domain Bacteria; phylum Bacteroidota; class Bacteroidia; order Flavobacteriales; family Flavobacteriaceae; genus MAG-120531. The sequence goes on from JAHBAN010000104.1 coordinate 8,514, forward strand.
GATCTATGCCAACGAGCTGATCCGCGACTTTGGCGCCAAAACCCTCATTCGCATCGGCTCCTGCGGCGGGATGCAACCCCATGTCAAAATCCGCGATGTCATCATCGCCATGAGCGCCACCTCGCTCAACACGCCGTCCATGGGCCTGTTTCGCGAGGTCAATTTCGCCCCCACAGCCGATTGGTCCCTGCTGCGCGCCGCCGTCACAGCCGCAGAGGCCATGGGCCAGACGCCCCATGTGGGCGGCATCTATTCATCAGATGTGTTCTATGACGAACGCCCCGATCTGACCGAGCAAATGACACGCCATGGCATCTTGGGGGTCGAGATGGAAGCCGCAGAGCTTTACACCGTGGCGGCCCGCTTTCAGGCCCGCGCGCTCGCCGTTCTAACGGTCTCGGATCATCTGCAAACCGGTGAGGCCCTGCCAAGCAGCGCGCGCGAACAAAGCTTTGGCGACATGGTCCAGATCGCCCTGGATGCCGCGCCCGGACGAGGTCATCAGGATCGAACCGCTCCCCCGCGCGAGCATGTGCGGAATGGCATGCTTGCAGCACAGCATCGGACCGCGCAGGTTGACGGCCATGGTGTGATCCCAGA
>JAHBAN010000245.1 GCA_018500075.1 Flavobacteriia bacterium
CCGTAGACGAGAATGCGCGTGCGTGTGCTGTCTTTTTGATAGGCGTGAATAAGCATTTGGCGCATGATCATGCGCAATGTGACCGTGCAGAGGAGCAAGACCATCGTGAAGAGCACAAAAACCGACAGCCCGCTCAGGGCGCCGATGACACTGTTGAGCAGATAGGCGCCGACGCCCAGTATTGCGGCAAATTTTCCGGTGCGGGCGATGCCTTGCATTTCATAGGAGTTCAGTTTGATTCGGGTGAGGCCGAGGTGATGACTTGTGAGCGCCGCGCCGCCCATCAGAAGCCCCGTCAGCAGGGCGAGCGCCGTCAGGTTGGCGGAGTCAAAGGAGGAGGGGCCGAGAATAAGAAAGGCCAAGCCGAGCGCGAAGGGGACAGTCAGCGCATCTATCGCCAGAAAAATAAGGCGTTTTCTTTTCCGTGTGAGGCGTGTCGCAAAGCTCAGGGGCACCATTAAACTCAAAACCTTTTAAACGCGAACTTACAAAACAAAGACCAGCGAAAACAAAAAGAGCAAACACACCACGCCCGATCGCCGGAAGGCCCGGCCACCGCTTTGACCAGACTAGAGTTAAACTATTCATGATTCCTGAATTTTTGCAACAAAACTCATGCTGCAGGTGCGAAGTAGGTGGGCTTCTGCCTATTTTTTCACCGCTGTTTTGGCCTGATCTGCCCGCAAAACCGGCCCGTTTAGCGCCCCTTCCAGACAGGATCACGCTTTTCGGCAAAGGCGCGCGCGCCCTCAAGGCCATCTTCCGAGCCATAGAGAATATCGACGCTGGCAAGCTGGCGCTGCGTGATGCGGTTCATGGCGTCTTGAAATTTGCTGTCTTCGGCGTCGCGCACGATCTCTTTGATCGCGGCATAGACAAGGGGCGGGCCAGAGGCCAGCAGCCGGGCCATCTCCCAAGCCTGATCGAGCAGCGCATCGGCCGGGTGAATATGGTTTACGATGCCCCAGCCGCGCGCCTCTTGGGCGTCAAACCAGCGGCCCGTGAGCAAAAGCTCCATGGCGATGTGATAGGGTATACGCTTGGGGAGCTTTACGCTGGCCGCGTCGGCCACTGTTCCGGACCTGATCTCGGGGAGTGCAAATGTCGCGTGTTCGGCGGCGAGGATGATATCGGCCGAGAGCGCCCACTCAAGCCCGCCGCCACAGCAGATGCCATTGACTGCGGCGATGACCGGCTTGTTGAGGTCGCGCAGCTCTTGCAGCCCGCCAAAGCCGCCTACGCCGTAGTCGCCGTCAACAGCGTCGCCATCGGCGGCGCCTTTGAGGTCCCATCCGGGGCAGAAAAACTTTTCGCCTGCGCCGGTGATAATACAGACCCGCAGCTCGGGGTCGTCGCGAAAGGCGGCGAAGGTTTCGCCCATGATGCGCGAGGTGGCGAGGTCGATCGCGTTGGCTTTGGGGCGGTCAAGCGTGACTTCAAGGATGCCGCCGTCGCGGCGTGTCTTAATGGGGCTCATGATGTGGCCTTTCTGATCAATGCGTCCACGGCCACAGCGCGGCTGGCTGTGCAGAGGAGCGGGTTTATTTCAACTTCGCGAATTAGGTGGGGCTGTGCAACGACATAGTCCTGCACGGCCAGAACCGCCTCGAGGATGGCGTCGATATTGGCGGCCGGTTTGCCGCGGTAGCCGGTGAGCAAAGGCGCGCATTTGAGCTGCGTGAGCGCCTGTTTGATGTCGTCGCGCGTGACGGGCAGGAGCATGGAAACCGTATCTTGCAACAGTTCGGTGAGCACACCGCCGGCCCCGATCGTGAGCAGCAGGCCATGCGCCTCGTCACGGGTCACGCCGATCAGAAGCTCGGCGACGGCGCCAGTGGTCATCTCTTCCAGCAGCCAGCTTGTGCCGCCCATTTCGGCGGCGGCCGCGCGCACGGCCTCAGCGGTGGTCAGCCCCAGTGCCACGCCGCCTGCGTCCGATTTGTGGGCCATACCCTCGGCCTTGAGCACAAGCGGGACAGCGAGCTGCGCAAGCCGGGCCTCCAGATGTTTTATCGAGGTGAGACGCAGCGAGGCCGGCACGGCCAGACCAAAGCGCGCAAGCTCGGCCTTGGAGTCGTGTTCGCTCAAGGTTTGGCCCGGAGTTTGGCCCGGAGTCTGGGCCAGAGCCGGCGCGCCGCCCGCCAGTGGCGGCTCCGGGGCGACAGCAGAGGGCCGAGCGGCGGCCTCAACGGCTGTAATGGCCTCGGTAAGCCCCATAAAGGGCACAACGCCCGCCGCCATGAAGCGCTCGGCCACATCAAGCGGCAGAAGCTCTGGCAAGGTTGCGACAACGCCATAGGGGCGCCCCGTGCGCTTGGCGGCCGCGAGAATCGCATCGGTGGCGCAGGCCCAATCGGTGGCGTCGGTATGGGGGTAGTCGACAATCGCCAGAGTGATGCCGGTGTCGGGGCCTGAGAGGGCGGCGAATGTGTCGCTCATGCGCGCCGTGTCGCGCCAGATATAGGTATGGTAGTCGAGCGGATTGGCGAGTGCCACTTTCGGGCCGAGCGCCTCGAACAGCGCGGCCCGCTGTGTTGCGGAGAGCGGCGGAAAACGAAGCGCGCGGCCATGCGCTGTATCGGCCGCAAGGCTCGCCTCCCCGCCCGAACAGGAGACCGTGGCAAGACTGGCCTGATCCAGTCGCCCGATTGTGTGCAGGAGCTTGAGGGTTTCCAGAAAGCTGGGAATGTCGGGAACCCGCGGGATCCCGAGGCGCGCCAGAAGAGCGTTGGCCCCGGCATGGCTGCCGGCAAGCGAAGCGGTATGGGAGACTGTCGCCGCCTGTGCGTGCTCTGACTGGCCGACCTTCAGCGCAACAAGCGGGATGCCCTTTGCCGCAGCCTTGAGCGCCAGCGCGTGCCACTCTGCCGTATCGCCAAAGCCCTCGATATGCAGCCCGATGGCGCTCACACGCGGATCCTCCAGCAGCGCCATCGCGATTTCGGCCTGCGAGGTCTGGGCCATGTTGCCGCAAGCGACCACATAGGCGATCGGCAAAGCGCGCTTTTGCATGGTGAGGTTGATGGCGATGTTGGAGCTTTGCGCAAGGATGGCCACCCCGCGCTCCACCGTGCCACATCCGTGCTGGTCGGGCCAGATCGCCGCGCCCTCGAGCGCGTTGATAAAGCCGTAACAGTTTGGCCCGAGGATCGGCATCTCGCCCGCCGCCTCGACAAGCTCGGCCTGCAAATCCACCCCGTCAGACAGCTCGGCTCCGGCCTCGGAAAACCCGCTGGCAAAGCACACCGCGCCGCCCGCCTTCAAAGCGCGTAACGCGCGCACAACATCAACCGTCGCCTTGCGGTTGACCCCGATGAAAGCCGCATCAATCGGCCCCTCCCAATCGGACAGAGCGCGCACGGCTTGGCGCCCGGCAATCACCTTGCCCTCGGGATGAACCGGAAAAATCTCCCCGTCATACCCGATCCTCTCGGCCGCCTTGATGATAGAAGCGCACCAAGCCCCCCCGCCGATCACAGCAATGGTGCGCGGGGTCAACAGTCTCAAAAGATCACGAGGCATTGTCTTTTTCTTTCCAAAAATATCCTGGGGAGAGCGCGAGAGGGGCTAGCCCCTCTCGCACCACCGCGCTTTGGCGCAGCCAAAGCGCAAGTCCTGAACACCGATCCCTAGCCCCCAAGCGGGCGCAGCAGATCGCGGCTGATGATGTGACGCTGGATTTCGGATGTGCCCTCCCAGATCCGTTCGACCCGCGCGTCGCGCCAGATCCGTTCGAGCGGAAGCTCGTCCATCAGCCCCATGCCGCCATGGATCTGGATCGCCTCATCGGCAACCAGAGCCAGAACTTCGGTCGCCTTGAGCTTGGCCATCGACATATCGGCTTCCGTCACCGAGCCTTGATCAAATTTCCAGCCGGCGTCCCAGGTGAGCAGATTGGCGGCCTTGATCTCGAGGGCCATGTCGGCGAGCTTGAAGGAGACGCCCTGAAACTTGGAAATCTGCTGGCCGAATTGCTTGCGCTCGGCGGAATAGGCGAGGGCGTGTTCAAAGGCGCGTTCGGCGCGGCCCAGAGAGGTCGCTGCCACTTGCAGCCTTGTGGCGCCGAGCCAGTCATTGGCGACTTGAAAGCCTTTGTGGACGTCGCCCAGAACGGCCGAGCGCGGCAGGCGGCAGTTGTCAAATTCGAGCACCGCATTGGTGTATCCGCGGTGGGACACGTTTCGGTAGCCCTCGCGCACGGTGAAGCCGGGCGTGCCTTTGTCGACAAAAAACGCAGTGATCAGTTTTTTCTTGCCGCGCGGGGTGTCTTCCTCGCCGGTGGCCATGAACACGA
>JAHBAN010000044.1 GCA_018500075.1 Flavobacteriia bacterium
ACGTTGAGCGCCCCGGCCCCACCTCACCGCCCTTCCCCGACCACGGCATGAGCCAAGGCGAGCGCCTGCGCGAGGACTGGTTTCCGGTGATCTACCGCCGCTAACCGACACCTCGGGGGGCGCGGGCAAAACCTGACGCCCCCAACGAAACACTGGCCTTCGTTCGCAAATTGATTCACAGTTTCCTCAAAACGAAAGCAGCGACGTGACAGAGAGAGACAGGCCCATCAGCGTTCAAGGCCCCAAACAGCTCCCCATTGCCGTGAAAGCCGCGCATAAAACCGATGTACGCAGCCAGTTTGCCGCGCTCTGCTTTCGGATCCGCAAGGACGAGCCGGAGATTCTCCTGATCACCTCGCGCGGCTCCCAGCGCTGGATTCTCCCCAAGGGCTGGCCGATGCACGCCAAAACGCCCGCCGATGCCGCCCTGCAAGAAGCCTGGGAAGAAGCCGGCGTCAGAGGCAAGGCCTATGACCGCTGCCTTGGCCTGTTTTCCTACCAAAAAAGCATCGGCAACAACCAGACAATGCCCTGTATTGCCCTTGTTTACCCGGTGCAGGTCAGCGCGCTCGAGACAGACTTCCCCGAAAAGGGCGAGCGGCGGCGCAAATGGTTCCGCCTCAAAAAAGCCGCCGGCAAGGTCGCCGAACCCGAGCTGAAGAAAATTCTCAAGACATTTGATCCGCGCCTGCTCAAGCCCTAAGGTTGCAGCCGACGCCCGCGTGCTTATCTAAACCCGAAAGACCTTAAAGGACCGCGATGATCCGATTCTCGCTCAAATGCGCCAACGGCCACAGCTTTGACAGCTGGTTTCAGTCCTCTGAAGCCTTTGACGCCTTGCAAAAAAGCCGCAAGCTGGAATGCGCCGTCTGCGGCGCCGGCGAGGTCGAAAAATCCCTGATGGCCCCGCGCGTCAGAACAGGCAAAGCCAGCACAGAGAGCGCAGAGAGCACAGAAAGCGCCGGCAGGACAAAAGGCGGACAAGGCGCGCTCACACGGCCCGCCCACCCCGCCGAACAGGCGCTCGCCGAGATGCGCAAAAGGGTTGAGGCCAATTCCGAATATGTCGGCCCCAAATTCGCCGCCGAGGCGCGCAAAATGCACTTGGGCGACGCCCCCGAGCGCGCCATCTATGGCGAGGCCAAGGTGGAAGACGCCAAAAAACTGATCGAAGACGGCGTGCCCGTCCTGCCCCTGCCCTTCAAGCCGCATAGGAGAACAAATTGAGCCATATTCTGATCACAGGGGCCAATCGCGGCATTGGTGCGCGCCTCGCCGAGCTTTACACCGTCACAGGCGACACCGTCACAGCCACCGCCCGCAGCGGCGACGGCTTCGTTGCGCTGGATGTGACCCGCCCCGCCAGCGTCAACGCGCTGGCCAGCGCCATGGCCGAAGACACCCTCGATCTGCTGATCTGCAACGCAGGCGTCTACCCCGACAAGGGCCAAGCGCTGGAAGACGGCTACCCAAGCGAGATGTGGGCCGAGGCCTTCGCCACCAATGTCACCGGCGTCTTTCTCACGGTGCAGGCCTTTCTGCCCCACCTGATGCGCTCAAACGCGCCCAAAATTGCGATCATCTCCTCCCAGATGGGCAGCGACACCCTCGCCCCCGGCGGCAGCTATATCTACCGAAGCTCCAAAGCCGCCGTGCTCAATCTCGCGCGCAATCTCGCCGCCGATCTCGCCCCCGAAGGCGTGGCCGTCGGCGCCTATCATCCGGGATGGGTGCGCACCGATATGGGCGGCGAAAGCGGTGATATCGACGTGGCCCAGTCTGCCGAAGGCCTGATCCGCGAGTTTGACGCCCTCAGCCTGAAAACAACAGGCTGCTTTCGCACATGGGATGGCCGCGACCACCCCTATTGAACCGTCCCAAATTTCGCCCCCGAAATTTGCCGCGAAAATTCCAATTTTCGCCCCACCGCTGCGACGATCGCGCCCTTGCGCGCGCGCGCCCAAGCGATTAAACCGCGCCGAACGCAACTGTGAGGCCCCTTATGCCCGTTCTGGTGATGAAATTCGGCGGCACATCTGTCGCCAACCTCGACCGCATCCGCCGCGCCGCCAAGCGCGTCGGCGTTGAAGTGGCCAAAGGCTATGATGTGATCGTGATTGTCTCGGCCATGTCGGGCAAGACCAACGAGCTTGTCGGCTGGGTCAACGAGACCTCCCCGCTCTATGACGCGCGCGAATATGATGCCGTGGTGTCCTCGGGCGAAAACGTCACAGCCGGCCTCATGGCCCTGACATTGCAGGAAATGGACATTCCCGCCCGCTCCTGGCAGGGCTGGCAAGTGCCCGTGCAGACCACATCGGCCCATGCCTCGGCCCGGATCGAGGATATCCCCCCCGCCAATATCGAGGCCAAATTTGCCGAAGGGATGCGCGTTGCTGTTGTTGCGGGCTTTCAGGGCGTCAGCCCCGAGGGCCGGATCACAACCCTCGGTCGCGGCGGCTCGGACACAACGGCTGTCGCCTTCGCCGCCGCCTTCGGCGCCGAGCGCTGCGATATCTACACCGATGTTGATGGCGTCTACACAACAGATCCCCGCATCTCCTCCAAGGCGCGCAAGCTCGACAAGATTGCCTTTGAAGAAATGCTCGAGCTGGCGTCTCTGGGCGCAAAAGTGCTGCAAACCCGCTCTGTCGAGCTGGCCATGCGCTACAAGGTCAAGCTCAGGGTGCTGAGTTCATTTGAAGAACAATCCGACGAAGCGGGCACGCTCGTTTGCGATGAGGAGGAAGTTATGGAAAACCGTCCCGTATCAGGCATCGCCTATTCCCGCGATGAAGCCAAAATGACATTGATCTCCGTGGCCGACCGCCCCGGCATTGCTGCGGCCATTTTCGGTCCGCTCTCCGAGGCCGGTATCAATGTCGATATGATCATTCAGAACATTGCCGAAGACGGGCGCACCGACATGACCTTCTCCTGCCCCACCGAACAGGTGGCACGCGCTGAAAAGGCCATGGAAGACGCCAAATCCAGCGGCGCGATCAACTATCACAACCTCCTGGCCGACACAGATGTCGCCAAGGTTTCGGCTGTCGGAATCGGGATGCGCAGCCAGTCGGGCGTCGCCGCAACCATGTTCAAAACCCTCTCCGATGAAGGCATCAATATAAAAGTCATTGCGACATCGGAAATTAAGATTTCCGTGTTGATTGACAGGAAATACATGGAACTCGCGGTTCAAGCGCTGCATGATGCGTTTGAGCTTGAGAAAGCGGCCTGAGATTCTGCCTTGGGCCAGATAAAACAAGGCCCGTTGTGATATGAGTGAACCACAAGACCCGATCAAAACAGACAGCCGGCAAATGCTGGGCCGTTTGCGCGGGGTCATGGCCGAAGACAGCGCAGGTCAGGCGCGTCTGGATACGATCACCAAGCTGATCGCCGAAGAAATGCACTGCGAGGTCTGCTCGGTCTATCTGTTTCGCGATGAGGACACGCTCGAACTCTGCGCCACAGAGGGGCTGAAACCCGAAGCCGTGCACCAGACCCGTATGAAAATGGGCGAGGGCCTTGTCGGGCTTGTGGCCCGCAAAGGCCAGCGGATCAACACGCCCGATGCGCCCTCCGAGCGCGGCTTCCGCTTTATGCCCGAGACCGGCGAAGAGATTTATTCGAGCTTTCTCGGGGTGCCGATCCAGCGCCTTGGCGAAAAGCTCGGCGTGCTTGTGGTCCAGACCAAAGACGCCCGCGAATTTGCCGGTGAAGAGGTCGATGCGCTGGAAGTTGTCGCCATGGTGCTGGCCGAAATGGCCGAGCTGGGCGCCTTTATCGGCGAGGGCGCGGCGCTCTCGGCGCGCCACACCCAGCCGGTGCTGGTGCGCGGGGCCACCGGTCAGGAAGGCGCCGCCGAAGGCCATGTCTGGCTGCACGAGCCGCGCGTGGTTGTGACCAATCCGACCGCCGAAGACCCGCACCGCGAATTCGAGCGCCTCAACGAGGCGGTCGAGGAGCTGCGTGTCGGCGTTGACAAAATGCTCGCCGGCGCGCGCGGCGGCGGCAAGGAGCAGCTTGATGTGCTCGAGGCCTACCGGATGTTCGCCAATTCCAAAGGCTGGATGAGCCGCATGGAACAGGACATCGGCCGCGGCCTCTCCGCCGAAGCCGCCGTCGAGAAAGAACAATCCACCGCCCGCGCCCGGATGCAGCAGGTCACAGACGCCTATCTGCGCGAGCGCCTGCATGATCTTGACGATCTCTCCAATCGCCTGCTGCGCATCCTGACCGGCCAGGGCCTTGAAACCGGCGCCGAAATGCCCCCCGATCCCGTGCTGATCGCGCGCAACATCGGGCCGGCCGAGCTTCTGGATTATGGCCGCTCGCTCAAGGCCATCGTGCTCGAAGAAGGCTCCGTCGGCAGCCACGCAGCGATTGTCGCGCGTGCGCTGGCGATCCCGCTGATCATCCACGCCGCGCGCATCACCACCGAGGCGCTGAACGGGGATCATATTATGGTCGACGGCGATCAGGGCGTCGCCCACCTGCGCCCCGATGACACTGTGGTGGCGGCCTTTCGCGACAAGATCGCGATGCAGGCCCAGGCCCAGGAGCGCTACGCCTCGATCCGCGAAAAACCCGCCACAAGCCTTGATGGGCACACCGTCACCCTCACCATGAACGCCGGCCTGATGGCCGATCTGCCCTCGCTTGACAGCTCCGGTGCGCAGGGCGTCGGCCTGTTCCGCACCGAGCTTCAGTTTCTTGTGCGCAACCAGATGCCGCGGCGCTCCGAGCTTTCGGCGCTCTACAGCCGCGTGCTCGACGCCGCCCAAGGCAAACGGGTGGTCTTTCGCACGCTTGATATCGGCTCTGACAAAGTCCTGCCCTATATGAAGCCCAATGACGAGCCAAACCCCGCCCTCGGCTGGCGGGCGATCCGGGTTGGCCTCGACAAACCGGGCATCATGCGGATGCAGCTGCAAGCCCTGCTGCGCGCCGCCAAGGGCAGGCCGCTCACCGTCATGTTCCCCTTTGTGGCGCAGTTTGAAGAATACCGCGCCGCACGAGTCGAAATGGACAAAGCTCTGGCACGCGAACGCGCTCTGGGCCACACCCTGCCCGCAGAGCTTGAAATCGGCGCCATGCTCGAAACCCCCTCACTCGCCTTTGCGCCCGACAAATTCTTTGACGAGGTCGATTTTCTCTCGATCGGGGGCAATGATCTCAAGCAGTTCTTTTTTGCCGCCGACCGCGAGAACGAACGCGTCCGCCGCCGCTATGACACGCTCAATGTCAGCTTTCTCACCTTCCTCGAAGGCATCGTGACCCGCTGCAACGCCTCGGGCACTGCCCTCAGCTTTTGCGGCGAAGACGCAGGCCGCCCCGTCGAGGCCGTCTGCCTCGCCGCCATCGGGCTGCGCAGCCTCTCCATGCGGCCGGCCTCGATCGGCCCGGTCAAGAGCCTGCTGCGCCGTGTCGATCTGGGCGCACTCAAAGCGCTGATCGAGCGCGCCGCCCAAGAGGGCCAGCAATCCGCGCGCCCCGCCGTTGTCGAGTATCTGCGCAATTTGAATTGAGGATTTGCGGCGCCTTTGGCGTCGATTGAGGGATTGCGACGCCTTTGGCGTCGATTAAGGATTTGCGACGCCTTCGGCGTCGCGGGGGGGGCCGCCCTTCGGGCGGCCAGATCTATGCCTTCGGCGAGGATATTTTTAGAAAGAAAAAGACAGGCAGGCGGTAAGGCCGGCAGGCAGGTAGGCAGACAGACAGGCGGCAAGGCTCAGACCCGCTTGAGCCTTTTGCGAAAGCGCGCGAGGAGGTCTTCTTCGCTCAGATCGGCCTTGATCGCCAGACGGCGCAGGCCGAAATGCACATGGGCCATCTCTTGATAGTAGCTTGTGTAGGCGTAATTGGTCGCAGCCCCCGCCGCCGCCCCTAAGACGGGCACCGTCTGCGCCGCCAGCTTTTGCCCGAGCACCACAGAGAGCCGCGGCGCAATCCGCGCAATCAGCCCGCTCACCGCCGCGCCATTGAGCAACAGGCGTGTGGAGAGAAACGCAAGATCGGCCCCGTCATCTTTCTCAAGTGGCCCGGCCACGGCAAAGACCGTGAGGCAGTCGTATTTGACCGCCGCCTCGCGCGTGTCAAAGCCATGGTCCTTGGCAATGGTCTGAATGGCGCGCAACAGCACCGTTGTTGTCACAGGCAGCTCGGCCAGCGCCGAGGGCAGCCCGCCAAAGCCGCCCGCCGCGCCCATGGCCGTTGTGAGCGTGCGCGTCATCCAGGCCGGCTCTGCGGCCACGCTCTCGTGCGAGCGGCTGGCCGCCGCCAGCGCCACCTCAAGCGCCCGCGCTGTCTGGGCCTCAAGCCCTCGGCGCACCGGCTCGGGAAGCCGCGCAAGCAGCCCGTCGGCCTGCCCGCCAAGCTGGTTGAGGAGCGCAATCACCCGCCCGCCGGCGCGGCCATAGCGACGCGCCAAAGCGCCCAGCTCGGCCTCGACCTCGGCCTCGGGCAGCGGCGCGCCCAGAATTTCGACTCCGTTGCTCATGGATAAGAGATCGGGCGGCGGCGCGGCTTTTTCAAGCGTCTTTGTGCACTTTGCCGCCAATGCCCTGCCACGCGCCGGCTTCAAGCTCATAGCCAAGGACGCGCGCCGGATTGGTGGGCGGCGGCATTTCCACCCCCGCAAGCGGCGTAAAGCCAAAGCGCGCGTAATAGGGCGCATCCCCCACCAGCATCACCCGCGCCCAGCCGCTCTCGGCGGCTTTGGAAAGGCTCTGACGGATCAGCAAGCCGCCGACGCCCTCACCCTGACGGGTCGGGTGCACGGCCACTGGCCCCAGCAGCAAAGCCCGACGACGGCCCCCGGCTGCACCTCCGTCCTGATCCCCGGCCTGATCCCCGTCCTGATCCCCGGCCTGATCCCTGGCCTGACCCCCAGTTCCGGTTCCCGCTCCGGCCCTGATCTGCACAGGCCAGTAACGGATCGCGCCGGCCAGCTCGCCAAATTCGTCCCGCGCCACAAGGCTCAGCCCCGCCACAGGGGCCACCCCGTCGCGCAAGCGATAAGACGACAAGCCCTCACGCCCCGGCGCAAAGCACAGGTCGTAGAGTGTTTCCACTTCCCAGCCCTCCTCGGGCGTTTCCGGGCTTAGCTTGATCACGCGGTGCAATCTCCTTTGCGCTGGAAACGCCCCTAGCACGGCGCTATGCACGGGGCAAATACTGCAAAGGAGCACGCGCAATGTTTTTCCGCCCCGAAGATGGCCACGGCCTGCCGCACAATCCGTTTAACGCCCTGATTGTCCCCCGTCCGATCGCCTGGATCTCGACCCGCGGCGCGGCCGGCGTAGACAATCTTGCGCCCTATTCGTTCTTTTCGGGCGCCGCCTATGAGCCGCCGCAGATCATGTTTGCCTCCACCGGCGTGAAAGAAGACCGCGAAGGCACCAAAGACACGCTCGCCAATATCCGCGAAACCGGCGTGTTCTGTGTCAACCTTGTCGAGGAGGCCGCAACCGAGGCCATGAACGCCAGTTCGCAAACCCTGCCCGCCGGGGTCTCGGAGTTTGATCACGCCGGGCTGACCCGTGCGGCCTGTGAAACGATTGACTGCGCCCGCCTTGAGGGCGCGCCCGCCGCGATGGAATGCAAGCTTGTTGAGATTCACAAAAGCCGTGGCGCGGCCAATTATGTGGTGATCGGCGAGGTCACAGGCATCCACCTGCGCGATGATTGCATGGTCGATGGCAAGTTTGACGCGACCCGCTTTACCCCGCTGGCCCGCATGGGCTATCGCGAATACACGCAGGTGCGCAGCGTCTTTGAGCTGTCGCGCCCGGACGATTGACCCAAGCGGGCAAATACGACACGCCAAAGTCGAAAACCTGCTTGCACAGCGGCCCGCCCCTGCGATGGTGGGGGCAATATGCGACTCCTCGTCTCCTTCGCCGCCCTGTTTTTGTCAGTGGCGCTCTTGCAGCTCTCCACTGGCGGCGTTGGCCCTCTTGATGCGCTCTCCGGACTTGCGCTCGGCTTCTCGCGGGCCGAGATCGGCCTCCTCGGCTCGGCGCATTTTGTCGGCTTCTTTATCGGCTGCTGGTGGGCGCCGCGCCTTATGGGCTCGGTCGGCCACAGCCGCGCCTTTGCGGCCTTTACCGCCCTCGGAGCCATCGCGCTTCTGGCGCATTATATTCTCATAAGCCCCTGGGCCTGGGCGCTGATGCGCGTGGCGTCTGGCCTCTGCGTGGCAGGCTGCTACACGGTGATAGAGGCCTGGCTGCAAGCCAAAGTCACCAATGAGACAAGGGGCCGCGCGATGGGGGTCTACCGGCTCGTTGATATGAGCGGCTCGCTGGTCAGCCAGCTTCTGATCGGCTTTCTCACCCCGGCGCATTACGTCTCCTATTCGATCCTCGCAATGCTCTGCTGCGCCGCACTCCTGCCGCTCACCCTGACCACAGCAACCCAGCCCGAAACCCCGAGCGCGCCGCGCCTGCACCCGATGCTGGCGGTGAGCCGCTCGCCCCTCGCTGCGGTCGGCGTCCTCGTCGCAGGGCTGACCTCGGCCTCGTTTCGCATGGTCGGCCCGGTCTACGGACAAGAGGTCGGTCTCGCCGTCACCCAGATCGCCACCTTCCTCGCCGCCTTCGTGCTCGGCGGCGCGCTGGCGCAATACCCGATCGGCTGGCTGGCCGACAAATTCGACCGCCGCTGGGTGCTGATCTGGCTCTCCCTCGCCGCCATCCTCAGCTGCGCCTCAACCGCCCTGCTGCAAAACCTCACCACAACCGGCATCCTGCTCAATGCCGCCATCTTCGGCCTCACAACCTTCCCGATCTACTCGGTCGCCGCCGCCCACGCCCATGACTTCGCAACCTCCGAAGAACGCGTCGAGCTTTCTGCCGCCCTGATGTTCTGGTTCGCCACAGGCGCCATAGCCGCCCCCCTAGCGGCCTCCTATCTGATGGACGCCTTCGGCCCCCCCGCCTTGTTTGTCATGATCGCAATCGGCCACGCCGGCCTCGCCATCTTCGGCCTCGCCCGTATGCGCTCCCGCTCCAGCCCGACAGAGCGCACCCCCTATATCTACGCCCCCCGCACCTCCTTCACCATCGGCCGCCTCCTCGGGCGCAGCCGCGACAAACCCAAATAATCCCCCCGCCCTTCCTCTTTCCACAAATATCCAAGCTCAACCGCGCAACAAACCCGCCCTATCGGCCATCGCCTTTGCGTCACAAAGCGCCTGGGGGGAGCGCGAGGGGGGCAGAGCCCCGCTCGCCCGGGTCGGATTTTCGC
>JAHBAN010000067.1 GCA_018500075.1 Flavobacteriia bacterium
TGAGGAAGCGCTAACCAAAACAGGGTAAACGGGTTGCGAATCACTTCGTAAAGCCGATGATTCGGTTCAAACGAATCACCCGCGATCCAGTTCCGAAGGAGCAAACCATGGCTGCAAAAGACACCGATGAGCGCAAGCCCGACGCAGACGACAGCGACGGCTCCCTTGATATGAGCCAAGCGGCGGTCAAAAAGATGATCGCCGAGGCGCGTGAGAAGGGCTATATCACCTACGATCAGCTCAATCAGGTCTTGCCGCCCGAACAGGTCAGCTCCGAACAGATCGAAGACGTGATGTCGATGCTCTCGGAAATGGGCATCAACATCATCGAAGATGAAGAAGCCGAAGAAGAAGAGCAAAAACAAGGCGATCTGGTGACGCTGGGCCAGAAAGGCGAACTCACGCTTGGCTCTGGCACCTCCGAAAAGCTCGACCGCACAGATGATCCGGTGCGGATGTATCTGCGCGAAATGGGCTCTGTTGAGCTGCTCTCGCGCGAAGGCGAAATCGCCATTGCCAAGCGCATCGAAGCGGGCCGCAACACCATGATCCTCGGGCTGTGCGAAAGCCCGCTGACCTTTCAGGCGATCACGATCTGGCGCGACGAACTTCTCTCCGAAGACATTTTGTTGCGCGACGTGATCGACCTTGAAACCACCTTCGGCAACCAGCTTGGCGATGAGGATGAGGTCACGGCGACGCCTGTTGCCGCTGCCAATGTCACATCGGCCCCGAGCCGTGAAGATGGCAACCCCGAGCTTGACGCCGACGGCAACCCGCTCATCAAGGAAGATGACGAGGACGAGGACGACGACGAACAGGCCAATATGTCGCTCGCTGCGATGGAAGCCGCGCTCAAGCCCCGTGTGCTCGAAACGCTCGACCAGATCGCCGACGCCTATACCAAACTGTCCGAAATGCAGGACAGCCGGATTTCGGCCACACTCAACGAGGACAACAGCTTCTCGGACAAAGCCGAGAAGAAATATCAGAAGCTGCGCTCCGAAATCGTGCTGCTGGTGAACGAACTTCACCTGCACAACAACCGGATCGAAGCCTTGATTGACCAGCTCTACGGTATCAACCGCCGGATCATGCAGATCGACTCCAATATGGTCAAACTGGCCGACCAAGCCCGCATCAACCGCAAAGAATTCGTTGATGAATACCGCGGTCGCGAGCTTGATCCGACATGGATGGAAGACATGGCCGAAAAGGCGGGCCGTGGCTGGCAGATGTTTATCGAGCGCTCGGCCGATAAAGTCGAAGAGCTGCGCGCCGAAATGGCTCAGGTCGGCCAATATGTCGGCCTCGACATCTCCGAGTTCCGCCGCATTGTCGGGCAGGTCCAGAAGGGCGAAAAAGAAGCCCGTCAGGCCAAGAAAGAAATGGTCGAAGCCAACCTGCGCCTCGTGATTTCGATTGCCAAAAAATACACCAACCGCGGCCTGCAATTCCTTGATCTCATTCAGGAAGGCAACATCGGCCTGATGAAGGCTGTCGACAAATTCGAATACCGCCGCGGCTATAAATTCTCGACCTATGCCACATGGTGGATCCGTCAGGCGATCACCCGCTCGATCGCCGATCAGGCCCGCACGATCCGTATCCCCGTGCATATGATCGAAACAATCAACAAGCTGGTGCGCACAGGCCGCCAGATGCTGCACGAAATCGGCCGCGAGCCGACGCCCGAAGAATTGGCCGAAAAGCTGCAAATGCCGCTTGAGAAGGTGCGCAAGGTGATGAAAATCGCCAAGGAACCGATCAGCCTTGAAACGCCGATTGGCGATGAGGAAGATTCACAGCTCGGTGACTTCATCGAAGACAAGAACGCCGTTCTGCCGCTGGATTCGGCCATTCAGGAAAACCTGAAAGAGACAACAACCCGCGTTCTCGCCAGCCTCACACCGCGCGAAGAGCGCGTGCTGCGGATGCGCTTCGGGATCGGGATGAACACCGACCACACGCTCGAAGAGGTCGGCCAGCAGTTCTCTGTGACGCGCGAACGCATCCGCCAGATCGAGGCCAAAGCGCTGCGCAAGCTCAAGCACCCCAGCCGCAGCCGCAAGCTGCGCAGCTTCCTGGATCAGTAGGGCAGGGCCACAGCGATGCAACTCGTCCACAAGGGCGTGATCTTGGCGGCGCTCCTTTGGGCAGGGGCCGCCAATGCCCAATCCTGTGGCCCGCTGGAGCACAGCTTTCTAAGCTGCACGGTGCAGTCCGGCGCCAAAGCGCTGGAAGTCTGTATCTCGGAAGAGCGCACCAGCTATCGCTTCGGACCAGCTGGCAAAGCACCCAAGCTCGAACTCTCGCTGCCAGAAGGGCGGCCAGACCTCACGCCTTGGATCGGGCTGGGCGCAGACCTCGCCCAAGAGGTCACTTTCACCAACGGTGATACCCGCTATACGGTGTTCCGACAGATATTTCGTTCCTATGCCGCGGGCGAGAGCGGCCCCATGCGGCTTGATCTGGATGCAGGCGTCTATGTCACCCGTGGCCTGATCGAACTCACGCGCCTGAGATGCGACAGCGAGAGCATCTGGATAGATTTCTAAGGCGCGGCTAGTTCTTCCGCCCCCAGCGGTGCATCACATCCACGCCCACGGCCCGCGTTTCCACAAGCTCAAAGCGTGGCGCCTGTGTGAGCCGCTCCAGCCCCATAGCGCCCACGCTCGGCAGCCCTTCCGCGCCAATCGCAAGGCCGGCCGTATAGCCGACAAGCGCGTCGACAAGATCTTCGCTGAGCAAAGAGGCCGCCAAAGCGCCGCCGCCCTCGCAAAAAATACGCGTCAGCCCCGCCGCGCCGAGGGCGTCCATCACCGAGACAATATCAAGCTGCCCCGCGCGCAGATCACATGATAGCAGCCGCGCGCCGATCCCTTGCCAGGCCTCTGTCAGATAGCTGTCCGCATCCGCCCCATGGCAGAGCCAGAGCGGCACATCCTTCGCACTCACCGCAAGCTTGCCCATCATCGGCAGATCAAGCCGGCGCGAGACAACCACGCGCACAGGCTGGCGCATCTCGCCAAAGCCTCTCACAGTCAGCATCGGGTCATCGGCCCGCGCCGTGCCGCCGCCCACCATCACAGCGTCATGCAGGCTGCGCAATTGGTGCACATCGGCCCGCGCCGCCGCGCCGGTGATCCACTGGCTCTCGCCCGTGGCAGTGGCGATCCGCCCGTCAAAACTGCTCGCCAGTTTGAGCGTCACAAAGGGCCGCCCGACGGTCTGGAGCTTCAGAAATCCGGCATGGTCGCGCGCTGCCTCTTCGGCGCAGACGCCAAGCGAAAGCTCAACGCCCGCCGCACGCAACATCTCAAAGCCGCGCCCTAAAACACGGCTGTCACTGTCTTCCAGTGGCGCAACCACCCGCGCAATGCCCGCTTCGATCAGGGCGCTGGCGCAGGGCGGCGTCTGGCCGTGGTGCGCACAAGGCTCAAGCGTGACATAGGCTGTGGCCCCCTGCGCCAAAGCGCCGGCTTGGGCCAAAGCCTCGGTCTCTGCATGGGGCCGCCCGCCGGCTTGTGTATGCCCGCGGCCCACAATCCGGCCCGCGTTCACAATCACACAGCCCACGGCAGGGTTGGGCCATGTCTGGCCCATCGCGCGCCGCCCCAGTCCAAGGGCGACCCGCATAAAGCTCTCGTCAGAGCGGCTCACGTCTCGTCTGATTTGACGTCCGGCCGCAGCTCGCTGACAAATTTGTCAAAGTCATCCGCCGCCTGGAAGTTCTTGTAAACGCTGGCAAAACGCACATAAGCCACGGTGTCGATCCGGGCGAGCGTCTCCATCACAATCTCCCCGATCACCCGCGAGGGGATGTCTGTTTCGCCCATGCTCTCCAGCCGGCGCACGATCCCCGAGATCATCTGGTCAATCCGCTCAGGCTCGACAGGGCGCTTCTGCATCGACATACGAATAGAGCGTTCGAGCTTGTCGCGGTCAAAGTCTTCGCGCTTGCCGTTGGTCTTGATCACGACAAGATCGCGCAATTGAACGCGCTCATATGTGGTAAACCGCCCGCCGCAGGCCGGGCAAAAGCGCCGCCGTCTGATAGACACATGGTCTTCGGCCGGGCGCGAGTCTTTCACTTGGGTGTCGATGTTTCCGCAAAACGGGCAGCGCATAGGCCGTCCCCCTTCTTTTCTTGTTCCGCCTCAAAGATGTGGGGTTGGTCCCCACTTTTCCACTGCCACTATAGGGCAGCCGCTATGATTTGGGTAGAGGGCAAATGCACCCCCTAGATAGGCTATAGGGGGAATGTGGCAGTTTGGTTCCCCTGTGGCCTACGGGCCGCAAACGGGGGGGGCTGACGTCGCGGTGAGGTCAGCGCCAGATCCACGCATAACTCGCAAAAAGACCCTGAAGCTTGGCCAGCGCCCGGTTGCCGGGGCCGCGCCCAAAGCCCCCCGCACTCAGCCGCGCCAACGCCAGCTCGGGGCTGCAGGGGCGCTGGCTCACAGGGTCAAAATAGCGCGGATAATCAATCAAGGCGGCATGGGCGAGGCTCTCAAGGCTGATGTGGCGGCCGCGGCGCGCAGGCACGCGGCCCTTATCTGTGGTCAGTCCCCAGCCCGCATAAAACGGCGCGCCGGTTGTGGTAACAGTGAGGCCGCGCAACAGCGCCTCAAACCCCAAGAGGGATGTCATGGTCCAGACCTCCTCAACCTGCCCTAAAAGTGCCGCCGCATCCGCGTTTTCGGCCAAAACATCCGCCAGCCCGACCAGATCACGCGGCGCAACCGCGCCGGGCCGCAGCCCGGCTTCCACATCGGGGTGGGGCTTGAACACAATGACTGCTTTCGGATTGGCCCTGCGCGCCGCCGCCAAAAGGCCGAGGTTGGTGCAAATGTCGCCGGCCCCGAGCCGGATCGAGGCATCATCCTCGACTTGTCCGGGCACCAGAATGCGCCGCCCCGCCGGCAGCACAGGCATTTGCCCCTTGAGGTTGTATTTTGTCACCCCGAGGCTGCAGATCGCCTCGATCAGGGCACGCACCCGCGCGCTCTGGTCGGGCCTGAGGTTGGCCCGCGCCAGCACCAGCCGCTCAAGCCGGCTCTCGCGCGTCGGGTCATAATAGATCCCCAGATCATCCAGAACGAGGCTCAGAGGCGGGGTCAAGGCCGCGCCCAGCCCGCGCGAGCGCAAAAACCCGTCCTCCAGCCGCACCCGCCGCTCGTCCTTGCCCTCGTTCGCTTGGCCCGCCCAGACCATGGCCCGCCGCCCGGCTTTGGCCGTCTTGCCAAAGCCAATGCCCTTGTGACGCCCGAAAAACTGCTGCAGCGGGGCGCGCTTCCAAAGCCGCATCCCCGCCGCCGTCCAGCCTGCGTGGTCCTCGCGCCAGGCGCGCACCTCGGCTTCAAAACTGTCAAGCGCCTCCTCAAACCGCGCCAGACGGTCGTTGTGCACATCATACCATGTCGGCGCCTTGATCATCGCCCCGAGAAAAAGCTGCGCCGGGGTGAGCACGCGCCCGCGACGGGGCAGGCCGCGCGGGTTGCGGTCCTCACTCAGCCCCCAGCCCGCATAAAACGGCTGGCCAAAGACCTGAGGCCGATGCCCGGCGAGTATCGCCTCAAACCCCATCTGGCTTGTGACAGTATAAACGGCCACAGCCCCCTCCAGCAGCGCCCAAGGGCTGACACGCCCCTCAAACAGGCTGATCCTGCGGCTGGTGTCCGCCGCGCTGAAATACCCCTGCCGATGGCCGGCCACTGTCTCGGGGTGGGTCTTGATGAGGATCCGCGCGCCGGGGTGCTCGGCCTGCGCATAATAGAGCATTTCCTTAAACGTGTTCGCATCTGCGCCGCCATGGGTCACAGAGGCGTCGCCGCGCGTCTGATCAATCACAAGCACATATCCCGCTGCGGGGCAGGGGGTCTCAAGGTCATAGCCGGCATATTTGCTGAGCTGCGCCTCCCGGATCCGCGCAATCCCGCCATGAGCGCGCCGCAGCTCGTCGCTGTGATCCAGCGGATCTGTGGCAAGGATCTGCTCAAGCCGCGACGGCGCGCTTGCGTCAAAATAAACGCCGATGTCATCAATCATCAGCCCCAAGGGCGGCTCGCCCGCGCGCCCCGCCTGAAGCGAGCGCAAAAAAGCGTCCTCCACCCGCACAAGCCCGGCGCCGGCCCGCGCGGCGGCGGCCTCGCCCCGCGCGGCATAGGGCGAGCGCCCCCAAACCGCGACAAACGCGCCGGCTTTTGCGCGGCCAAGCCTCAGATCATAGCCCGCCAGCTCCAATATCCGCCGCACCCGGCGCTGGCGCAAAAATCCTGCCGTATAATAAGAAAGCCGCCGGCGCTCTGCAGCGCCAGCGGCTTTGGGTCTATCGTCCGGATCAGCCACTTGGCCTTAGCCGCCGGAGCCGAGTGTCGAGATCGTATCCACCGTCGCCAAAGAGCCGGTCAGAGCCGAAATCGTCTTGTCCCACTGGGTGAATGGCGCTTCGGTGACATAGAGCGTGTCGCCGTCACGGACCGAAAAGTCACGCGCAAGAAACATCCCGTTGGGCTGTGTGAGGTCGAGCACATAGACAAGCCGTTGCGCCCCGATCAGATCCTCGCGGCCCATCACCATATTGGCAATATCGGCAGGCTCGTTGCGAAACACAAAAACACCCGTCGGATCAGCCGCCGAGGTCGACAGCCCGCCCACCTGCGCAATCGCCTCGATCGCGCTCAGGGTCTGGCTTTCAAAGGCGACGCGCGCCTGTGTGCCGGTCGCGCCCAATGCGGTAAAGCTGCGGGTGTCTTCTTCGACAAGAATACGGTCGCCATCACGCAGCGCAATATCAAGCTGCGGGTGCTTGTAGAGGTCCTGAAACCAGACTTTCGAGCGCATTGTGCCACGGATCACAGTGATCTGGGCAATCTCGGGAACAATGGTGATCCCGCCGGCCTGCGCCAACATTGTCGAAAGAGTGCGCGTGGGCCGCTCGATCGGGAAAACCCCTTGGCCCCCCACCGCGCCCACAAGGCTCACGCTTGCGCCATCGCCGGCAAGGCGGCGCACCTGAACTTGCGGATCGGGGGTTTGCTCGCCCAGCTTGCGGGTGATGGTTTTGCGAATGCCCTCGGGCGTGTTGCCCGCCGCGCGAATACGCCCCGCATATGGAATAAAGATAAAGCCGGCGGCATCAACCTGAACCTCTTCCAGCACAGCCGCGCCAGAGCCTGTGGGGCCAGACGAGCCAAGCAAGGGGTCATCGACGTTTTCCCAAATGGTCAGCCCAAGCGTGTCGCCGGGGCGGATCGTGTCCGAGCCGATCAACCCGGCGTTCTTGAACGCATCCGAAAAGCCGAGCGCTGGCACAATGCCGGTCACGCGCGTCACACGGTCATTCACCGACACAACAAAAGCGTCGCCGCTTTTCTGCACAGATCCTGCGAAAATTTCTCGTTTGTTGGGGCCTGAACGGGGCAAGCCACATGATGATACCACTGCAAGCGCAGCAACCAGCGCGACAAAACGCGCCCAGCTAGGAGTTACGGGTTTCACTGCTCGGTCTCCTCGACCTATTATAATTCTGCCTCAGATTCAGCACTTTGCGCGCCGTTATTGAGGTGAGCGTAACCCATATCGATTTAAAAATAAAGCGTTAGACACGGGCGGCCCTACTGCACAAGGCGCAACTGTTGCCTCGGTGCCGCGGTTCCGGCCTTGAGGGCTTCATAGGGGTCATCCGCCGTCAGCATCATATCAACCACCATACGCATCAGCTGGCGCCGCCCGCGCGAGGAGTAAAACCCGCCCGGAACCTGGCTGGTTTCCAGCAGGTAGCGCCGATACGCCTGATAGGCCTTGTGGTCGGGGCGCTTGGCGGCGCTGAAAAAGGCCGCCAGCGGCTCTGTTGCGACCAGCTCGGGCTTGTCATAGACCGCACGGCCAAACACCTTCAGCGGAATGCCGCGCCACAAAACCTGCTGCGCCGCAGTCGAATTCACCGTCACCGCGCTGCGCACATCGGCCAGCAGCGCCGCCAGCTTTCCGCCGCGCACATAATGCACCCGGCCTTTCAGCCCCAGCGCGCCGGCCAGCCGTTTGATGTCGCGGCGCAAGGGGGTGCGCCCGTCCTCAAGCGGATGGGCCTTGAAAACAAGGTGGTGGTGCTTGGGCGCGCCCTCGGCAAAGCCGCGCATCACCACTTCGAGAAACTCGCTCATCGTGTTGAAGGGCGAGTGCATCTGAAAGCTGCTGTCATGCTCAAGCTGCAACAGCGCCAGATGATAGGGAAAGCCGCCGTGGCGAATACGCCAGGTGGCAAAGCCGCGCTCCAGCGCCTGAAACGGCATCAGCACCAGACGCCTCAGATAGAGCTGGAACTCTTTGGTGACACTGAGCGCACGATGGGGCTGAAAGTTGCGGTATGCCCCGTTCCGGAACATCACAAACCAATGGTAAAGCGCCCCGTAAAACACGTGCTGGCGCGTGTCGCCCCAACGGGCAGGGGGCAGGGGCGTGTCCATATCCGACTGCGCCAGCCCCGCCTGCATCTCGCGCAGCGACAGTTTCATAAGCCGCGAGTTGCCATTGCTCCCGCCGCGCTCATAAGTGACCCAATAGGGCCGCATATAGCCCTCTTCAAAGACATGAACCCCAAGCCCCATGGTCTTGGCCACGGCCACAGCCTGCGCATGGATCGGCCGTGTGTCGCCATAAAGCACAATATCGGTGACGCCTTTTTGCGCGACAATCTCGCCAAAGCGCGCCTCCCACTGGGCCAGCCTGCCATGATAGGGGATATAACTCTTGGCGCTAAACCAGAAGGCTCGATCGCCCGCATTAAACCCGACACGCCAGACGCGCGCGCCAGCGCGTGTCAGCATTTTGCCCAAAAGGTGGAAAAACGGCCCATGCGGCCCCTGCAAAAACAGGAAAACGCGGTTCTCGCCAGTGACTTTGCCCATATGTCCCATACTCTTCGGTATCTCAGTGACCCCTTACCTATACACGGACTGTGGTGAAAATATGGTGAATGCGCCCGCAAAGGCCAGCGCTTTCTTGCAGCCCGCCTGCGCCCGCGCTACTAAACACCCATACCGCGAAAGGCAGCCCCATGTTCACAGGCATCATCACAGATATCGGAACCATCCTCGAGCTTGAGCAACGCGGCGATCTGCGCGCCCGCATCGCCACCTCCTACGACACAACCACAGTCGATATCGGCGCCTCTATTGCCTGCAACGGCGTCTGCCTCACAGCCATAGCGCTGGGGCAGGGCTGGTTTGATGTCGAGATTTCCGCCGAAAGTGTCGCCAAAACCAACATCGGCACATGGGCCAAGGGGAGCCGCATCAATCTTGAGCGCGCCCTCAAGGTCGGCGACGAGCTGGGCGGTCATATCGTGTCAGGCCATGTCGATGGCGTCGCCGTGATCACGGCCATGGCAGAGGAGGGCGACAGCACCCGCGTCACTCTAAAAGCCCCCAAAGAGCTGGCCCGCTTTATTGCGCCCAAAGGCTCGGTGGCCCTCAACGGCACGTCGCTGACGGTCAATGAGGTCGCAGGCGAGAGCTTCGGGATCAATTTCATCCCTCACACCAAAGACGCGACAACATGGGGTGCGGCGGCCGTGGGCGATAAAATCAACCTCGAAATCGACACGCTGGCGCGCTATGTGGCGCGGCTGGCCGAGGCGTCTTAAGCCGCATTTCTCACCGAGTGCAGTGTGTGCGCGGCCTCAAACCCGCAGGCCGCCGCGCATCGGTCATGCTGGAAGCATGGCTTCGAGATGACCCCTCCCAGCGGCTGGCGTTGGCCTTGTCAGGCGAAGGCGCGCCGCCGCGCCGAAAGCGTCTAACATATTCACAAAAAGCATTGCGTTTGACGCGCGCGGCTCTAGACTCCCCCAAAACCAATAGGGGAGTCTGCCGCCATGAGCCTGATCAAACCAACCCGCCGTGACATTCTCAAAATCGCCGCCGCCATGCCGGCCTTCGCGCTGCCCGCCGCTCTGGCAAAGGCCTCTGTCGCCCCGCTGGGCGCGCCGGCGGCAGGCAATGGCGGGGTGTTCCGCTTCTCGATGGGCGATATGCAGCTCTCGGTGCTCTCTGACGGCTTCTTTTCGGTCCCCACAACGGGCCTCGGCGTCAATGCCCCGCGGCAAGAGGTGCAAGCCTTCCTTGCCGCGCATTACCTGTCGCCCGAAGAGGGCTACAGCCATACCAATCACCTGCTGATCGAAACAGCCGGGGCCAAAGTCCTCGTCGATGTCGGCTCTGGCAACCGCTGGTTTGAGACAACAGGCCGCCTCGTGAGCAATCTGGAAGCCGCAGGTCTCACACCAAGCGACATCACCCATGTCGTGATCACCCACGCCCACCCCGATCACATCTGGGGCATCCGCGACGACTTTGACGAGCCACTCTTTCCGGAGGCCGAATATATCATCGGCGAGGCCGAATACGCCTATTGGTCGCAAGACGGCCTCGCCGATCAGGTCAGCCCCGAAATGCTCCAGTTCGTCGCCGGCGCGGTCAACAGCTTTGCCACAGAGGGCGTCGACTGGACTTTGGCCGCCGAGGGTCACGAGGTTGTCCCCGGTGTCACGCTGATCAACACGCCGGGCCATACCGCGGGCCATATGTCGGTGCGCCTTGAAAGCGGCGGTCAGGCGCTTATCGCGCTCGGCGACGCCATGAGCCACGCCTGGACAAACTTTGCCCAGCCGACATGGTTCAACGGCTTTGACGCCGATGGCGCGCAGACCGTCAAAACCCGCCTTGCCCTGCTGGATATGGCCGCAGAAGACCGCGTGGCGCTGCTCGGCTATCACTTCCCCTTCCCCGGAGTGGGCCATGTGATGCGTGATGGCGAGGCCTATCGCTTTGTGCCAAGCCTCTGGCAGTTCTGAGGCGGGCGGTCCGCCCTCAGTTCAAAGGCGCTGAGGGCAAGCTCGCCATAGCGTTGACCTCGCGGTAAAGCACCGCGCGGTTGCGCCCGGCGCGCTTGGCCGCAAAAAGCGCCTCATCCGCCTTGCCAAGCGCGCTATCAAAGTCATCTCCCGCCGCACAGATATTAACCCCGATCGAGGCGCTCACAGATTTGGGCGCCGTCAGGCCCATCGCGGCAATCCGCGCAGGGATCTCCTGAAGCGCCTTGCGCATTTCATTGATCCGGTCGCTCAAAACGCTGATCTCGGCGGCGTGCAAACACAAAACAAACTCCTCCCCGCCCCAGCGGCCAAGGCTCTCGCCCTCCGTCAACAGGGGGGCCAAAACAGGCCGCACCTCTTGCAACACCCGGTCGCCCACTTGATGGCCATAGGTGTCATTTATCCGCTTGAAGTGATCCAGATCAATCAGCGCCAGCGCGCGGCCCGCGCTCTCGTCTGCGCCGCCGTTTTGCGCCTCAAGCCCGAGGGCCAGCGCAATGCCGGTGCGGTTCAGACAGTTTGTAAGACTGTCGACCGTGGCCAGCTTGGCAAGCCGCGTTTCCGCGCGCCGCCGCGCGATGTCGGCGCTCTGAAGCCTGTTGCCGGCGCGCACGGAATTGAAAACACCGATCCAGACAATCAGCGAAATCACACAGGCCTCATAAGGCACGCCCTGTTCCGCGCTGTCCACAAGATGATGCAGCAACAGCCCCGACGCCAGCGGCGCCAGAAGGCTGGTCAGAAGCAAGGCCCGCGTGATCCCCCCGATGCTGGAGCGGCGAAACAGGATCCGCGTCGGCTTGAACGCGGTAAAAAGCGTGGCCGTCGCCAACCCGAGGCAGAGCAGGCTGAGCGTTGTCCCGAAGGCCATATCGCCCATAGGAAGCCGCAGCCCGAAACTATAGCCGATCAGAACATTCAGCCCGATCGCCAGCGCGGCAAACATAGAGAGCGCCGCAAACTTCAGGCTGCGGCGCCGCAAAAGCCCCGCCAGCCCCAGACACCAGACCAGCGCAAATGTGTTCCAGCCCATTTGCCCGTGCAGCCCGGCACTCTCCAGAAAAAAGTTATGCGGCGCAAAGCGGCTCGCCGTGGCCACCGTCAAGGCGCCCAACACCAGCCCGTAGGTCCAGTTGAGCGGCAGGCCGAGGCGCTTGATGAAAAAGGCCGATCCGATCAAAACAATGCAAAGCCATGTCGCAAAGGTCGTCGCCGCGCCCTCATGGTCGGGCACAAGCCAGAAGTCACGCCCGACGACATTGGTCATAAAGCTGTAGCTGCTGATCACCAGTGCAAAGCCGGCAAACCAGAGCCGCATCCCGCGAAACTGTAAAATAGGGGTCCCCTTCGGGCGCAACGCCGCGTGAATTTGCGCAGGATTGATCATTTTTGGCCTCATGGTTGCGGTGCAAACTCAGGTCAAAATCCCGACACGGTAAATTGTTGCGAAACGGACTGTTCTCACAACAGAAACAGTTGTGTTAAATCACATTTATTAACGAAAGGTTAACGCAAACAGCCCAGCCCCAAAAAAATCCGCCCCATAGAGGCGGCCCGCAAATCTTGTTTGCCTCATTTTTGCACTGGCTCTGGTCAAAAGCCCGGCCTCCTGCTAATCCCGTCTGCGCAATCAAAGAGGCCCCCATGAGCGAGCGATACACAACCCCCGGACCGCTGGAAGCGAGCCTCAAAAGCGCAATTTCACCGATTGAGGAGATCATAGACGCCGCCCGCAAAGGCGAGATGTTTGTGCTCGTCGATCACGAAGACCGCGAAAACGAAGGCGACCTCGTGATCGCCGCCGAATTCGCCGATGCCGCAGCGGTCAATTTCATGGCCACCCATGGCCGCGGCCTGATCTGCCTGCCGATGACATCCGAGCGCATCGACCGCCTCGGCCTGCCGATGATGGCAGTGAACAACTCCTCGCGCCACGAAACCGCCTTCACCGTCTCCATCGAGGCCCGCGAAGGCGTCAGCACAGGCATTTCGGCCGCCGACCGCGCCCTGACCATCGCCACCGCGATCAACGAACAAAACACCGCCGCCGCCATCGCCACACCGGGCCATGTCTTCCCCTTGCGCGCCCGCAACGGCGGCGTGCTGGTGCGCGCAGGCCATACCGAGGCCGCCGTCGATATCGCCCGCCTCGCGGGCCTCAAGCCCGCCGGCGTGATCTGCGAGATCATGAAAGACGATGGCACTATGGCCCGCCTGCCAGACCTTGTCACCTTCGCCGCCGACCACGGCCTCAAAATCGGAACAATCTCCGATCTGATCGCCTACCGCTCCACCCATGACAACCTCGTGCGCCAGACCCGGCAAGACAGCGTCACCTCCGAGTTCGGCGGCACATGGGATATGCGCGTGTTCACCGACGAAACCAGCGGCACAGAGCATATCGCCCTGCTCAAAGGCGATGTCACAACCGCGGCCCCCGTCCTTGTGCGCACCCATGCGCTCAACGAGCTTGAAGATGTGCTCGGCCTCGGCCCGACGCCCGCCGACGAGCTTCACAAGGCCATGCGCATTGTCGCCGCCGAGGGCCGTGGCGCTGTGGTCCTGTTCCGCGAGCCTCACCCGCGTCTCACCTTCGCCGCCGAAGACGACGCCCCCCGCATCGTCAAACACACAGGCCTTGGCTCCCAGATCCTCGCCAGCCTCGGCATCACCGAAATGACCCTGCTCACCAACTCCCCCAAAACCGTCTATGTCGGGATCGACGCCTACGGCCTCTCGATCACCGGCACACGCCCGATCACAGAGACCTGACCCATGGCAAGCTCCCAGACCCATTACATCCTGCCGCGCCCGCGTTTTGACGCCCCCGTCAAACTCCTCATCGTGGTCGCCCCCTATTACCGCGATATCACCAACGACATGGTGCTTGGCGCGCGCGCCGAAATCGAGGCCGCCGGCGCCAGCTGTGATCTGATCGAAGTGCCCGGCGCGCTCGAACTGCCCACCGCCATCGCCACCGCCGAACGCCTGGCAAACTATGACGCCTATGTCGCGCTCGGCTGCGTCATCCGCGGCGCAACCACACATTACGAAACCGTCTGCAACGACAGCTCCCGCGCCCTCACCCTTCTGGGCCTGCAAGGTCTGATGATTGGCAATGGCATCCTGACCGTCGAAAACATGGCCCAGGCCGAAGAGCGCGCCAACCCCGCCGACATGAACAAAGGCGGCGGCGCCGCCGCAGCGGCCTTGCATCTCGTCGCGCTCGCCCGTAAGTGGGGCGCTCAGCGCGTCCCCCCCGGTTTCAAGCCCGATTCCGAAGAGTATCAGCTGGCCCAATCAACCAAAGGCAACCCCTCCGCATGACGCTCTCAGGCAACCAAATTCGCAAAATGAAATCCGCCGCCCGGCTCTATGCCGTTCAGGCGCTCTTTCAGATGGAACACTCCCGCCAAACCGTCGAAGCCGTGATGGCCGAGTTTTCCGAACACCGCTTTGGCGCCTCCTATGAGGAGGGCGATATGCAAGACGGCGACAGCGCCCTCTTCGCCACACTGATGGAAAACGCCGTCAGCTATCAGGCCGCCATCGACCAGATGACAGACCGCGCCCTCGTCGCCAAATGGCCGCTCGGCCGGATCGACCCGACCCTGCGGGCGCTGTTCCGCGCAGCAGGGGCCGAGATGAGCCAGACTGACACCCCGCCCAAAGTCGTGATCTCCGAATTTGTCGATATCGCCGCCGCCTTCCACCCCGAGGGCAAGGAGGCGAGCTTCGTCAACGCCGTGCTCGACCATATGGCCCGAGAAGCGCGCCCCGAAGCGTTCTGACCCGCGCCCGCACAGTCCGCGCCCGCCCAGTCCTTGATCGCCCAGTCCTTGGTCACACAGTCCTGAGTTCGTCCTGTCCTGATCACACACCTGCCTGATCACAGACCTGCCTGCACCCCTCCAGCCCTTTTTCTTTCTCAAAATATCCCCGCCGGAGGCTCCCGCGCGCACCGCGGGCGCAGCTGCTCTTTTGGGCGCCGTAGGGTGCGCAGTCCCTGCGCACCGCCCCGACCCGGCGCACGCTGCATTTACTTAATATGCCTTAACTTTTTCAGAGTCAGCCGGTGCACGCAGGGTGCACGGGTTGTGCACGCATATCACCCCCCCAGAATCAGCCTTTCAAAGGGCGTTAACTCTGCGGTGCGCTGCGTTAACTGATCCGTGACACAACATAGTCCGCCAAAGCCTCCAGCATCTCGCGCAGCGGGTGCTCGGGCAGGGCCGTCAATGCGGCGCGCGCCTTATCTGCATAGCCCAAAGCCTCCTGTCGGGCCGACTCCAAAGCGCCATGTTTGGCCAGCAACTCAAGCGCTGTGTCAAGATCGCCGGGGCGCTGCTCGCCCGCCTCGATCGTGCGCTGCCAAAAGGCGCGCTCCTCGCCCTGCGCCCTCGCCACCGCCTTGATCACCGGCAAAGTGAGCTTGCGCTCGCGAAAATCATCCCCGATATTCTTGCCTGTGCTGCCGCTAACCCCCTGATAATCCAAAAGATCATCCACAATCTGAAAGGCAATCCCGAGCGCATCGCCATAGTCAAACAGCGCCTTCACCTGGGCCTCGGGCGCGCCGGCAATCACCCCGCCCACTTCCGTGGCCGCCGAGAACAGCGCCGCCGTCTTGCCGCGCACCACCTGCAAATAGATCGCCTCTGTGGTCGCCAGATCCTGTGCCGCCGTCAGCTGCAAGACCTCTCCCTCGGCAATCGTCGCCGAGGCATTGGCCAGAATATCAAGCACCCGCAAGCTGCCGGTTTCAACCATAAGCTGGAACGAGCGCGAGAACAGGTAATCGCCCACAAGCACAGAACTTTTGTTGTCCCACAAGAGGTTGGCCGTCGGTCGGCCACGCCGCTTTGCGCTTTCATCCACCACATCATCATGCAGCAAAGTCGCCGTATGGATGAATTCGACGGTTGCCGCGAGATGGACATGATAGGGGCCGTCATAGCCGCAAAGCTCGGCTGCGGCGAGGGTCAGCATCGGGCGCAAGCGCTTGCCACCAGCCTCCACCAGATGCCGGGTCACTTCCGGAATGCGCGGGGCGTGCTCGGAGGCCATGCGCTCGCGGATCAAGAGGTTGACCGCCTCCATGCCAGCGGCCAGATGTGTGGCCAGTCTTTCGTGCGGTTTGTTTGCCGATCCGTTCAAGCTCTTCACGCTCCCGTCAGACATCTCGACATTTGCTGTCGAATGGTCATATTCACTTTATGAAACAACTTCTTAGCACAAACAATATGGCCGATCTGGCCTTTGCCCAAGCGCTGCTTCAGGGCGAGGGTATAGCCGTGTTTGAAATGGACGTAAATATGAGCGTGCTGGAAGGCGGCATCGGGGTTTTTCCGCGCCGTCTGATGGTTGTGGAGGCCGATTATGAGGCCGCCGCACGGGCGCTGCGCGACAACGGGCTTGAGGTCTATGAGCCGTCCTGAGCTGACCCATGATGCCTTTCTGGGCGGGCGGTTGAGGCTTTGGCAGCCCCGACAGGGCTATCGCGCGGGGGTTGATCCGGTTTTGCTGGCGGCCAGCATCGCCGCCAAAGCGGGCGACAGCGTGCTTGATCTGGGCTGCGGGGCCGGGGCCGCGGCGCTCTGTTTGGGGCGGCGCGTGCCGGGGTTGGATTTGCACGGTCTGGAGCTGCAGCCGCTCTACGCCGATCTGGCGCTCAAGAATGCCGCCGCCAACAGAATCACCTTCACAGTTCATCAGGGCGATGTGGCCGAAATGCCCGCGGCCCTGAAAGAGCGCCGGTTTAACCATGTGATAACCAACCCGCCATACTTTGACCGTGAAACAGGCTCCAAAGCGCCAGACACCACCCGCGAAACCGCCCTCGGCGGCGCCTCGCTTCCGCTCTGGCTCGCGGCTGCCGCGCGGCGTCTTGAGCCGAAGGGATATCTGACGCTCATCTGTCGCGCCGAGCGTCTGCCCGAGCTGCTGGCTGGCTTGCCCGCCTATCTCGGCTCGGTCGAGCTTTGGCCCGTCTTGCCGCGTCGGGGGCAGCCGTCTCAGCTCGTGCTCTTGCGCGCCCGTCACTCGGGCCGCGCCGCGTTTCGGTTGCACGCTGGCCTTCTGATGCACGACGGAGAGAGCCATACCGCCGATGTCGAAAGTTACACCGCCCAGATCAGCGGCGTGTTGCGTGACGCGGCACCGCTCCCCTTTCCCGAAATTTGACGCTATTTTTCGCCGATCCTCTCGCAACTGCGGCGTGACATATTATCTATGATATGCTCGACTGTAACAGCAACGTAACAATGAGGAGATTGAAATGAGCTTGAATTCCCATGTTGAAGAACTGAAGAGAAAACACCAGACTCTCTCGGACCGTGTCGAACATCTTCAACGGACGCCCAGTGCCTCAGACGCCGAAATCGCCGATCTCAAAAAGCAAAAACTCAAAATCAAAGAGCAAATCTCCCGTTTTGAGACAACCTCGGCCTAATTTCCCATTGTTTTCAACGCGCTCCTGATATCTGGAGCGCGTTTTTTGTCTTGGTTTGACGATGCCTCGCTGACATAGAAAAAGCCGCGCTCCGGGCGCGGCTTTTGTGTTTTTTGTGTTGTGTTTCGAGGTCTTAGACGAAGAATTGTCCGCCGTTCGCCGAAATCGTGGAGCCGTTGATAAAGCCCGCATCATCAGAGGCCAGAAAGGCCACGCAGCGGGCAATTTCTTCGGGTTCGCCAAGGCGGCCAGCCGGGATCTGGCCAATGATGGACTCCCGCACTTTCTCAGGCACGGCCATTACCATCTCGGTCGCAATATATCCGGGGCAAATTGCGTTGGCGGTAATCCCGGCGCGCGCGCCTTCCTGTGCCAGTGATTTCACAATCCCCAGATCCCCGGCTTTGGTCGCCGCGTAGTTGACCTGCGCAAATTGGCCCTTCTGGCCATTGATCGAGCTGATCACGATGATACGGCCAAACTTGCGCTCGCGCATTCCGTTCCAAAGCGGGTGCACCGTGTTGAACACGCCGGTCAGGTTGGTGTCGATGACCTCATGCCATTGTTGCGGGGTCATTTTGTGGAAGGGTGCATCCCGTGTGATCCCCGCATTTGCGACCACCACATCAATCGGGCCAAGCTCGGCCTCGACCTTGGATATCCCTGCGGCTGACTCTTCGTAATCGGCGACATTCCATTTGTAAGTCTTGATTCCGGTGTCCGCGGTAAAGGCCGCCGCAGCCTCATCATTGCCCGCGTATGTCGCGGCCACATTATAGCCCTCGGCTTTTAGTTTTTTTGAAATCGCTGCGCCAATCCCGCGCGAGCCGCCAGTGACCAATGCCGTCCGTGTCATATGTCTTTCTCCAGAGTTCTGTGCGTAATGCTGTTTCAAATAATATATAGTTTAAGCAATAATGTTGCGCAAGCAAATTGACGCATTCAACAAAAAAGGGCGCCCCCGTTCGGGACGCCCTGTTCATGCCTCACAAAGGAGTGGTCACATCATGGGCGCTCAACACAGAGCGCAACTCCCATGCCGCCGCCAATGCACAACGTGGCAAGGCCTTTTTTTGCGTCACGGCGTTTCATTTCAAACAACAGCGTGTTGAGAACGCGGCAGCCTGAGGCTCCGATCGGATGCCCGATCGCGATGGCGCCGCCATTGACGTTGACGATCTCCGGATCCCAGCCCATCTCTTTGTTGACGGCGCAAGCTTGAGCTGCGAACGCTTCGTTTGCTTCTACAAGGTCAAGATCGCTCGCGCTCCAGCCCGCTTTCTCCAAAGCCTTACGGCTCGCATAAATCGGACCAACCCCCATAATCGACGGATCAAGCCCGGCGGTCGCATAGGAAACAATACGGGCCAGCGGCTCGATGCCGCGCTTTTCGGCATTGTCAGCACTCATCAGAAGCACGCCTGCCGCCCCATCATTGAGACCGGATGCGTTTGCGGCTGTAACGGTGCCGTCTTTGGTGAACGCGGGGCGCAGTTTTTGCATCGCTTCCATGGTCGCTCCGTGACGAATGTATTCGTCCGCGTTGACGATTGTTTCGCCTTTGCGCGTCTTGACGGTAAAGGCCGCAATCTCGTCTGCGAATTTGCCGGCCTTTTGGGCCGCCTCTGCTTTGTTTTGGGAGGCCACGGCAAAAGCGTCTTGTTCGTCGCGGCTGATTTGCCATTTTTCTGCAACGTTTTCAGCGGTCTGGCCCATGTGATAGCTGTTGAACGCATCCCAAAGACCATCACGGATCATACTGTCGATATACTTGGTATCGCCCATTTTGATCCCGTCACGCAGATGCGCAACATGGGGGCTAAGCGACATATTTTCCTGGCCGCCAGCCGCAACGATCTCTGCATCGCCAAGTTGGATATGCTGTGCCCCAAGCGCGACAGCGCGCAGGCCGGATCCGCAGACCTGATTGATGCTCCAGGCCGAGCTTTCGATTGGCAAGCCGGCATTGACATGAGCTTGGCGCGCGGGGTTCTGGCCTTGGCCAGCCGTCAAAACCTGCCCGAGAATTGTTTCGGAGACTTCATTTTTGGCAATGCCTGCACGTTCGACGATGGCTTCCAAAACCGCGGTGCCGAGGTCGTGCGCGGAGGTGTTGGCAAACGAGCCTCCAAACGATCCAACTGCCGTGCGGGCGGCAGAGGCGATTACAACATTAGTCATGAGCAGTCCTTTCCCAGAAAACACTTCGCTATTGTCCTAGCGTAAGCTGTTGGGAGTGGCATACCGCATTTGCCGCATTGCGGCAACAACCCCTTGAACGACCAAGCGACGCAGGGTCAGGCGCGGCGTTCGTCTTCTTGGCTGCGCTCCCAAACCGGGCGCACTGTCGGGGCAGCAAAATAGTATCCCTGCAGGCAGTCGATCCCCATCTTTGCGAGAAAAGCCGCGTCTTCTGCGTTCTCGACAAACTCGGCCACGGTGAGCATATCGAACTGATCTGCAATTGCTTTCAATGCGCTGGTGAGGACTTGATTGTCGGGGTTTTGCGCGATTCCGCGAATGAATTGCCCGTCAATCTTGATGATATCAAAGTAAAAATCGCGCAGATAGCTGAACGAGGTGTAACCGGCTCCGAAGTCATCCAGAGCGAAGCTGACGCCTTTGGCCTGGATTTCGCTCATGAATGAAATGACAAGTTCTGGCACGGTCATGGCCGAGCTTTCGGTGATTTCAAGGATCAACCGTTCGGCGACTGTGACATTGCGCTGCAAGCCTTGCTTGAGCGTGCGCATCCAGCGCGGATAGCCTATGGAGCGGGCGGACATATTGATCGAGAGGCGCAGATCGGGCTGACGTGCGAGGGTGCGCAGGCCCTTTTCCAGTGCGATACAATCCATGATGCGTCCAAGCTCGGTGGCTTCGATCTCGCGGATGAAGTCTTTGGCTGGAATGATGCGCCCAGTCTCATCTGTGAGCCGCAATAGTGCCTCGTAAAAGGCAACCTTTTCAGGGGCTTGAGCGTGCATTATCGGTTGGTAGGCGAGCAGAACCTGCTTTTGTTTGAGGGCGGTTTCAACCATTTGCATGACGGATTTGTCGCGCATTGAAACGGCATATCCCAACGGGTTGATCGGGTCGGTTCCATGGTCTGCTGCTGGCCGTCGAATGTTCTTCATCGTGTCATTCCCGAGTGATGCCTCTTTGACTGGGAGCGTTACGCAGGATGTGCTAACAAGCGTTTAAAGGAAGACGTTGTTTAAAATTGAGCTGAAGAATGAAAACGCATGACACGAGTCTGACGAGATGTGGATGGCACGGAGTGGATCCGTTCTATGTGAAATACCATGATGAGGAATGGGGGGTGCCTGAATACGACAGTCGGGCGCTCTGGGAAAAGCTTGTTCTGGACGGCTTTCAGGCCGGGCTGAGCTGGATCACAATCTTGCGAAAGCGGGAGAATTTTCGGCAAGCTTTTCAAGGCTTTGACCCTGAGGTTTTGGCAACATGGGGGGAGGCTGATGTGCAGCGTTTGCTTGCGGATGAGGGGATTATTCGCCACCGTGGGAAGATAGAAGCGACGATTACAAATGCGCGGGCCTATCTGGAAATCGAGGCGACAGAGGGCTTTGCCGCCTATTGTTGGAGCTATGTCGGCGGGCGCCCGCGCGAGAACCACTGGGAGACTTTGGCGCAGGTGCCGGCGCAGACGGAATTATCGCAACAATTTTCAAAAAATTTGAAGAAAAAGGGATTCAAGTTCTGCGGGCCGACGATTGTCTATGCCTGGATGCAGGCCTGCGGGTTGGTCAATGACCATCTTGTCGGCTGCCACCGTCATGCCGAAGTGGCACCCGATTAGGGCAAAATCGGGCGTGGGGCACTCTATGTGGCACCCTATATGGCACGCTGTATGGACAGCGAAACGACGCACAGCCCGCGCGTGATCTTTCCGGGGGCGGGCTGGTCGGCTAGCCTTTTGCGAGCGCGATAAACTGGTCGATGAGCGCGTCGGTGATGGACCAGTCGCAGACCAGACGACAGGGCAGAAGCCCATCGGGATCGCCTGTTTTGACATCACCCGACAGCACATAATAGCGCGCACCCGCCGCGGCGAGGCGTTGATGGGCGGCGCGGGGCAGGTCGGCAAAAATCATGTTGGCATCAGGGCGATTTGTGAGGCGCGCGCCCGCAACTGTGGCAAGGCCCTCTGCGAGCCGTGCACAATTGGCATTGGCGCGTTTGGCCGAGGTGAGCCAGAGGTCATCCGCGAGATAGGCTTTCATCTGGGCCGAGAGGTAGCGGTGCTTTGAAAACAGATGCGCGCCACGCTTGCGGCGCAATTCGAACTCCCAGGCTTTGGACGGGTCAAA
>JAHBAN010000190.1 GCA_018500075.1 Flavobacteriia bacterium
CCGCCACCGGGTCCGCCTGCTTGTGAAAGCTCCCAAAGACGCGCCCCTACAAGCCGCGCTGCGCGCCTGGCTCAAAGGTCTCAAACTCCCCAACCAGCTGCGCCTCAGCGTCGATATTGATCCGCAGAGCTTTTACTAAGGCCTTTTTCTTTCCCGAAATATCCTGGGGGTCTGGGGGCAAAGCCCCCAGCCGGTCGTCTTTTCGCGCAGCGAAAAGACGACCCCAAGCCAAAGTTCAGCCCAAAGCTCAGCCCTGCGCCCGCGCGCCTTTGAGGCCGCGTTGATCCACAAGAAAATCCGTTCCCATCGCTCCGATCCACATCGAAAAGAGCGCAAGCCAGGCCGTGCCGGCAAAGATCGAGCCGCCGGTGACGCCAGCCCCGATCGCGCAGCCGCCTGCGAGCATCGCGCCAAAGCCCATCAGCACGGCCCCAAACATCGAGCGGCGCATATTGCTTTCGTCGCTGAAGCCCTGAAACTTGAACTCGCGCCGCAGCAGAGCGGCCAGCAGCGAGCCGATCACAACGCCCGGAACCAGGCCGACATCGAATTCAAGCACTGCGTTGCGATCCAGAAAAAACATCAGCGTGTGGGCGGAAGGGCCGGAGAAGGTCGCGCTTTCGATTTGCACGGGGTCAAAGGCCGATTGCGCCAGCGTATAGGTCAGAACCCAGCCGACCGCGACAGAGAAGCCGACGCCCGAGGCAAAGACCAGCCGCGCGGCGCCGATGCGCTCCTTGCGCGACAGGTAGAGCGCCAGAGCGGCAAAGGCGAGACCAATGAAAAACCCCGCAGAGGGCGGCAGGCTGAGGGTGGCCAAGAGGTCCATATTGCGCCCGCCCTGCGTAATCCACAGCCCGGCGAGCCAGTCACGCGCCGGCGAGAGCACGCCCGCGAGCGACATTTGCGCCACCACAGCAAAGACCAGCCCCGCCACGACAGAGCGCAGGTTGCCCGTGGCGGCCAGGACGAGCAAGCGCCCCGAACAGCCGCGCGCCAGCACCATGCCGACGCCAAAGAGCAGCCCGCCAAGGATCGCGCCGGACCAGCTTCCCGGAACGGCCATCATGCGGGCCTCCTGGGTTTCCATCAGGCCAAGGAGCTGTGCGCCCTGAACCCAGACAAGGGCGGTCGAGAAGGTCAAAAACCAGACGGCGACCTTGTCTTTCATCATGCCGCGGGCAAATTCGACAGAGGCGGCGCGCAAACAAAAGCGCGAGCGCTGGGCCGCGACGCCGAAGATCAGCCCTGTGATCAGCCCGAAAAGCGCCGCGGTGGGAGCTTCGCCGATGCGTTCGATGAGCGGGATAATATCCATAGTGCTTCGCCTTTTGGCTGTGTTTTCTGGCCGTCTCTTCTGACCGTGTCTTCTGGCTGTGTCTTGCGGGTGTGTCGGGCCAGCGTTTAACCTATATATCATATTCACACTTTGACATGGATCAGATTTGCCCGTCTTGCCCTCACATCTTACCCTCACGTCTTACCCTGACGCCTTGGCCCGTTGGCGCGGCCTGCCGTCCTGCGCCGCTGTTTTGCTCTGTGCAAGGCGCGACAAAAGGCGTAAGCGAAGCCATGGCACGAATTGTAAACCTTATAGACGCCTCTGATCTGCCGCTCTGGCGGCGTCCGATTGCGCTGCTCTTTCTCATGGCCTTTGCCATGCCGATTGCTTTTGCCACCTGGAGTGCCTTGCTCAACAATTTCGTGATCGAGGTCGGCGGGTTTGACGGCTCGGACAACGGCTGGCTGCATACGGTGCGCGAGATCCCCGGCTTTCTGGCGGTGGGTGTGATTGCGATCATCATTTTCATGCGCGAGCAGGTTCTCGGGCTTGTTTCGCTGATCATGCT
The DNA here is from genome assembly GCA_018500075.1 of Flavobacteriia bacterium. GTDB lineage: Bacteria > Bacteroidota > Bacteroidia > Flavobacteriales > Flavobacteriaceae > MAG-120531. The sequence goes on from JAHBAN010000190.1 coordinate 1,851, forward strand.
GGGCGCGGCGACGGCTGTGACGGCGTGGTTTCCGAGTATGGCGGGCATTCTCACGATCACCATGTTGTCCTCGATCGGGTTTCATTATTACGAGACAGTCAACCAGTCGCTTCAGCTTCAATGGCTGAGCAAGGCGCGCGCCCCCAAGGTGCTGGGCTATCTGTTGGCAACCGGATCGGGCGCGACCTTGATCTGTTATAGCATCATCATGCTGCTGTGGGAGCCTTTGGGGCTGACGTATAACAGCGTGTATCTGGTGGCAGGCGGGATCACGGCGGCCTTGGCGGTGTTTTGCTTGCTTGCCTATCCACAGTTTGAGGCGCCGCATCCGCAGGTCAAGAAGATGATCCTGCGCCGGCGCTACTGGCTGTATTATGCGCTACAGTTCATGGCCGGCGCGCGGCGGCAGATCTTTATGGTTTTTGCGGGCTTCATGATGGTTGAGAAGTTCGGCTTTGCGGTTCATGAAGTTGTGTCGCTCTATCTGATCAACCTTGTGATCAATATGATCGTGGCGCCGCTGTTGGGCCATGTGGTTCACCGCTTTGGCGAGCGCAACACGCTGTTGTTTGAATACGCTGGTCTTTGCCTTGTGTTTCTGGCCTACGGCGGGATTTATATGTTTGGCTGGGGCGTTGTTCTGGCGGCGACGCTCTATGTGATTGATCATATTTTCTTTGGTCTGGCGCTGGCGCTGAAGACCTATTTCCAAAAGATTGCCGATCCTCGCGATATTGCGCCGACGGCGGCTGTGGCCTTTACCATCAACCATATTGCGGCGGTGGGCTTGCCGGCCTCGCTGGGCTATCTGTGGCTTGTCTCGCCGACGGCTGTGTTTGTGCTGGCGGCGGCGATGGCGGCGGTGTCGTTTGGGCTGGCGCTCCTGATTCCACGGCACCCGGAAGAGGGCAATGAAACCATTTTCTCCAGAGTCACTGCGGCCGCGCCCGCAGAATAAGCAGACCCAAAACAAGACAGGACCAAGACATGAGCACGAGCTATTCGGCCTTTACCACGATTGACAACAAGCCCGCTGCCGAGGCGCTGGGAGAGGCTCTGGAGCGGATGGTGCCGGAACCCACAGGGGTGGGTGTGTTTGAGATGGAAGACGGCTCGGGGCTTTGGGAGGTTGCGGCCTATTTTGTTGAAACGCCCGATGCGGCGGGGCTGGCTCTGCTTGAGGCGCTGCATGGGGCGCGTTTTGTTGTCTCCGAGATTCCGCAGACCGACTGGGTGGCCAAGGTGAAGCGGGACCTCGCGCCTGTGGTGGCGGGGCGCTTTTTTGTGCATGGCAGCCATGACGCCGATCAGGTTCCGGCGGGGGCGCAGCCTTTGTTGATCGAGGCGGCGATGGCCTTTGGCACAGGGCATCACGGCACGACCCTTGGCTGTTTGAAGGCGCTGGACCAGCTTGTCGAGGCGGGGTTTGAGCCGAAGTCTGTGGCCGATATCGGCTGTGGCACGGCTGTGCTGGCGATGGGCGCGGCGCGGATCTGGGATGTGCGCATTATTGCCAGCGATATTGACGAGGTGGCTGTGGATGTGGCGCTGGCCAATGCGAAAGCCAACGGGCTTGAGGGGCGTATCGAATGTGTCGAGGCGGCGGGCTTTGGCCATGATGTGCTCGCGCAGGCCGCGCCTTATGATCTGATCTTTGCCAATATTCTCAAGGGGCCGCTTGTGGCGCTGGCGCCCGAGATTGCGGCGAATCTCACGGAGGGCGGCTATGCGATCCTGTCGGGGATCTTGAACGAGCAGGCCGATGAGGTGATTGAGGTTTATGCACGCAATGGAACCAATCTGGCCGAGCGGCAGGTGATTGGTGACTGGAGCACGCTTTTGCTGCGAAAGTCCTGACAAGACATCGTTCTTTTTCGCCTTATTTGAGCCAATTGCCCAAATCTCGCCACAATTGAAAGGCAACCTAAGGGAGAACTTCGGTGGGGGCACTGGAGTCTGCCATGTCTGCCAAAGTGCAAAATTTTGATAAGCGTGTGACGCGTCTGGCGCGCAAGCACCGTGCCATGAGCAATGGTTACGGGTTTCGTTTGGATAAAAACGGTTTGATCACGATCAAGCCAAAGCGTGCCAAGGGCACCTCGCCGGTGTCTGTTCTGCTGTTGGTGCTGTGTATCGGTGTTGTGTTCAAAGCGGTGGCTTTGGCGAATTTTGGCCCTGCCAAATATGCCGAGCGGCTGGCACCGTTGCATGAGGGCACGGTTGTGGAGCGGGCGGGGGCCTGGCTGATGGAGCCGGGGGTTGTCACCTATGCTCTGTCAGGGGTGATCAGCGGAGTGGTGCGCTAGGCGGGCTGTCGGGCGCTGTGCCGATGCGCCGGAGTCTGAGCCTCTGCGGTTTGGCTGCGGGCCTGTAATGTGGGGCTGTGACGCGGGCCTGTGACGCGGGCCTGTGAGCTTGAAAAAGAAAAGCCGCGCTCCTGAGGGAGACGCGGCTTTGATCTTTGGGCGCTCGGGGCGGCTGCGCTTAGCGCTGGGCCTCGGAGATCGCATCAATATCACCACGGCACAGGCCGATATCTTCAAGCTCGCGATCGCTGAGCTGGGAGAGCGCGTTGCGTGTGGAGCGGGCGTCATTCCACGCGACAAAAGAGGCTGTCATGTGGGCGAGAATCTGGCCGATACGGCCGTGTGTGCCAGCAATTTGCTGCGCGCGTGTATAGTCGAGGGCGGCCATATCTGTGTTCCTTCTCTAGAGTTATGGTCTGTGGTCTGATTGGCGGCATTTAGGGGCGGTTTTGCCTGCGCACAAGGGGATATTTTCACATAAGTCCTATGCGTGTCGTGCATGGGTCGAAATAGGGCCAAGCGCCTTAATTTTATAGGGCAAGGGCCTGTGGAAAACGTCGCTTTTGGGGGCTGGAATGGCGGTTTTTGCTCAAAATTTGCTGCAATGCGGCAAAATTGCGGCAAAAGCGCTCGGATATGTTAAGACTTGGCAGATGTTCCCGTTTCGTGCTAGTGCTTCAAAAAAGCAACAGATTTGGCTGTGAGCGCAAGACAGCGCGACAAATAAGTCAGGTGAGCGGGGCGAGTGGGATGCGTATTTTGGGAATCGACCCCGGACTGCGGAATATGGGCTGGGGTGTGATTGAAAAACACGGGTCGCGGCTGAGCTATATCGGCTGCGGTGTTGTGACATCTGCGGGCGACGATCTGGCGGCGCGGCTTTTGTCTTTGCATCACGGGCTGACCGAGGTTTTGCGAGACTATGCGCCGGACACGGCCGCTGTGGAGCAGACTTTTGTCAACAAGGACGCGGTGGCGACGCTGAAGCTCGGGCAGGCGCGCGGGATCGCGCTTCTGGTGCCGGCGCAGTTCGGGCTGGATGTGGCAGAATATGCGCCCAACAAAGTCAAAAAGACGGTTGTGGGTGTGGGCCATGCGAGCAAAGACCAGATCAAGCATATGGTGAAGATGCAGCTGCCGAGCGCGGATGTGAGCCGCGCCGATGCGGCGGATGCGCTGGCGATTGCCATCACCCATGCACATTATCACAGATTTGCCGCGATCACGCTGGCGCAGACAGGAAGTTGAGCGGATGATCGGGAAAATCGCAGGGCGGATTGACTATATCGCCGAGGATCATGTGCTGATTGACGTTAAGGGGATCGGCTATCTGGTGTATTGCTCCGAGCGCAGCTTGCGCAGCCTGCCGCGCGCGGGCGAGGCTGTGGCGCTTTATACCGATCTTTTGGTGCGCGAGGATAATTTGCAGCTCTTTGGCTTTACCTCGCTTGTCGAAAAGGAGTGGTATCGCTTGCTTCTGACGGTGCAGGGCGTGGGCGCGAAGGCCTCTTTGGCGATGCTCTCGGCGCTTGGCCCCGAGGGGGTGAGCCGTGCGATTGCGCTGGGCGACTGGGGGGCTGTGAAGGCCGCTAAAGGCATCGGCCCCAAGACCGCGCAGCGCGTTGTGATGGAGCTGAAAGACAAAGCGCCCGCCATTATGGCGCTCGGCGCGGGGCCTGCGCCCGAGATCGGGCAGGAGGACGCTGTGCTGGAAGACATTGCTCCGGTGAGCGCGCCTGTTGCGCAGGTGGGCGGTGCGGCGCAGTCAGAGGCGCTTTCGGCTCTGAGCAATCTTGGCTATGCGCCCTCCGAGGCCGCGAGCGCGATTGCGCAGGCGCAGGACAATGGCGGCGGTGAGGACACGGCGGCGCTGATCCGTCAGGCGCTGCGGCTTCTGGCGCCGAAGGGGTAGAGCATGAGCGCGAGAGAACCAGTGTTAAGCCCCGAAGCGCTCCCCGAAGATGTAGAGCGCGCGTTGCGGCCCCAGCATCTGAGCGAGTTTGTCGGGCAAGCCGAGGCGCGGGCCAATCTCAAGGTCTTTATCGAGAGCGCCAAGATGCGCCAGGATGCGATGGACCACACGCTGTTTCACGGCCCTCCGGGGCTTGGCAAGACCACGCTGGCCCAGATCATTGCGCGCGAGCTGGGGGTCGGCTTTCGGATGACGAGCGGGCCGGTGCTGGCCAAGGCGGGAGATCTGGCGGCGATCCTGACCAACCTTGAGCGCAACGATGTTCTGTTTATCGACGAAATCCACCGTCTCAACCCTGTGGTGGAGGAAATTCTCTATCCTGCCCTTGAGGATTTCGAGCTTGATCTTGTGATCGGCGAGGGGCCGGCGGCGCGGACGGTGCGCATCGAGCTTCAGCCCTTTACGCTTGTGGGCGCGACCACGCGGCTCGGCCTTCTGACCACGCCGCTGCGCGATAGGTTCGGTATTCCGACGCGGCTCGAGTTTTATGCGGTGGCAGAGCTTGAGCGGATTGTCAGTGTCAATGCGCAGAAGCTCGGGGTGAAGGCCGATGCGGCCGGGGCGCTCGAGATTGCCAAGCGCTCGCGGGGCACACCGCGGATTGCGGGGCGCTTGCTGCGCCGTGTTGTTGACTTTGCGGTTGTGGAGGCGGGCGGCATTGTGAGTCAGGAGCTGGCGGATCGCGCGCTCTCGAGGCTCGGGGTGGATGCGCTCGGGCTTGACGGGGCAGACCGCCGGTATCTCGCTTTGATTGCCGAAAACTACGCGGGCGGGCCTGTGGGCATCGAGACGATTGCGGCGGCCTTGTCGGAAAGCCGCGACGCGCTTGAGGAGGTTATTGAGCCGTATCTCTTGCAACAGGGGCTTATTCAGCGCACACCGCGCGGGCGGATGCTGGCGCAGAAGGGTTGGAGCCATATGGGCCTGACCCCGCCCAGAAGCCGCGATGATTTGTTTGACTGAAGACGAGCCTGACGCCATGACCACGACCCCTGCCGATATTGAAGCCATGTTCACCGATGCCAAGGGCAGCTTTCGCTTTGCGCGCTGGGGGCGGCCGATTGCGCCGATTGTCTTTGGCGTCGACGAGGCGACGCTCAATGTCTTCAAGGGCGCTGTGGAGGCGCTTTCGGCGCTGACCCGCCATCCGCTCGCCGAGACAGATTTCGAGCTTGGGGTGAACCTCATGTTCTTTCTGTTCAAGAGCTGGGACGAGTTGAGCGAGCTGCCTGATCTGGACCGGCTGGTGCCCGAGCTTGAGACGCTGGTGCCAAAGCTCAAGGCGCAGGGCGCGAGCCAATACCGGCTGTTCCGCTTTGATGATCAGGGCGCGATACAGGCGTGTTTTGTCTTTGTGTGTCTGGATGGGCCTTTGGCAGACTGGCCAGCCGAAAGCCTTGCTTTGGTGCAGGCGTCGCAGGCATTTTTGCTTTGGGGCGATCAGGCCTTTGCGGCGCGCTCGCCTCTGGCGCGGCTGCCCAATGGGGCCGATATTTTGCGCCCCGATGTCGGCGATATCTTGCGCGCGGCCTATGCGCCCGAGCTGCCGGATGTGGAGCAGGACGCGAGCTTTGCGCTCAGGCTGTTTGCACGGGTGAGTGCGGCGCAGGCTTGAGGCGCGCGCTATGCTGTGCTTGAAATGGGGCGAGACAGTGAGAAAGCGGCCAATATGATCTATAGCTTGCCTGTGCGGGTATATTATGAAGACACCGATATGGCAGGGATTGTCTATTACGCCAATTATCTGCGCTACATCGAGCGGGGGCGCTCGGAGTGGGTGCGCGCTGTCGGGCTTGACCAGAATGTGATGAAAGAGCGCGACGGGATCGTCTTTGCGGTGCGCCGTGTCGAGGCGGATTACCTTGGCTCCGGGCGGCTTGACGACCAGCTTGTTGTCGAAACACAGGTGAAGTCGGTCACCGGGGTGAGACTGGTGATGGAGCAATCGGTCAAGCGCGGGGAAGACATATTGTTTCAGGCTCTCGTGACCGTTGTTTGTATGACGCTTGAGGGGCATCCGACCCGCCTGCCAGCAAATATCCGCCAAATGGTGCACTGATCCTTGGCCAGATCGTGCTTGGGATAGCTTTCTGCCAAAAGATCGGCTAATTTGCCCTCAATAAGGCGAAAAGCCACCCAGAAGAGAGCAGGCACCATGGAAACTGAAGCACTGGCCGCGGCGCAGCATATCGACTTTTCGATGTGGGCGCTGTTCATGCGCGCAACATTCACCGTAAAACTCGTGATGATCATCCTGATCCTGGCTTCGGTCTGGTCATGGTCGATTATCCTTCAGAAATTTATCGTTTATCGCAAAGCCCGCGACGAGGCGGCTTCATTTGATCGGGCCTTTTGGTCAGGCGAGCCGCTGGATGCGCTCTATGAACAGATCGGCCCGGAGCCTGCGGGGCAGAGCCAGAAGATATTTGCCGCAGGGATGACCGAGTGGCAGCGCTCCCACAAGGCCGATGGCGCGCTGATTGCCGGAGCGCATTCGCGGATCGACCGCTCTATGGATGTGGCGATTGCCAAGGAGGCGGACAAACTCAACAGCGGTCTGCAGGTCTTGGCCACGGTCGGCTCGACCACGCCGTTTATCGGCCTGTTCGGCACTGTGGTCGGGATTATGAACGCCTTCATCGAGATTGCCGAGCAACAAAACACCAATCTTGCGGTTGTGGCCCCCGGCATTGCCGAGGCGCTTCTGGCGACCGGGCTTGGGCTTTTGGCGGCGATCCCTGCGGTTATCTTTTACAACAAGTTGAGTGCGGACAGTGAAGGGCTTGTGGCGGGCTATGAGGCCTTTGCCGACGAGTTCTCGACCATTCTCAGCCGCCAGCTGGGCAGCCGTTATGGGCGCGGGCGTAGCACAGAAAGACACAGGAGGCGGCGGCAGCCGTCGCCGCCGCGCACGGGGGCGCTCGCGGCCTATGTCTGACATCAACGTAACACCTTTTGTCGATATCATGCTTGTGTTGCTGATTATCTTTATGGTGGCCGCCCCGATGCTGACTGTGGGTGTGCCTGTGGAACTGCCCAAGACGGCGGCCAACAGCCTGCCCGTGGAGGCCGAGGAGCCGCTCACTGTAACGCTCACAGCCGAGGGGCAGGTGATGATCCAGCAGACCG
>JAHBAN010000192.1 GCA_018500075.1 Flavobacteriia bacterium
AGATGTGTATAAGAGACAGCCCCGAGCAGCGAGGACCCGCAGCACAGCAGAACCGAGACCCAAAGCATGGTGCGAAACTCGCGCACCAGCAAAAAGGCAATCGCCCCCGGCGCGATGAGCAGGCCGATGGCAAGGATCAGCCCCACCGCCGAGAGCGTGGCCACAATGGTCGCAGAGAGCGCAGTCAGAAGCCCGTAGTGCAGCCAGCCCACAGCCAGTCCAGAGGCCTGCGCTTGGGCCGGGTCAAAGGCGTGCAACAAAAGGTCTTTCCATTTGAGCAGCAGCGCCGCCGAGACCAGCAGGGCAATACTTGCCGAGGTCCAAAGCTCTTGTGCCGAGATCCCCAGCATATTGCCAAACAGGATATGGTCCAGATGGACGTTGGTCTTGACGCCGACATAAAGCACAATCCCGAGGCCAAACATCCCCGAAAACACCACGCCCATGACGGTGTCCTGTTTCACACGGCTGTTCTCGCTCAGATAGCCTGTGGCCAGCGCACAGACCATGCCGGCCGCAAAGGCCCCGAGGATCAGCGGCGCGCCAAGGATATAGGCCAGCACAACTCCGGGCAGCACCGCGTGGCTCACCGCATCGCCCATCAAGGCCCAGCCCTTGAGCACCAGAAAACAGCTCAGAAGCGCTGTCGGCACAGAGATCAGCGCCACAATGAGAAAGGCGCTCTGCATGAAAGGAAACTGGAAGGGCAGCAGCAGCTCGCTCATGGCTGTGCCTTGAGCGCTTTGGCGGCTCTGCGGCGCGCGGCGAGGCGGCCATGTTTGGGCGCAAAGACAAAGGCGGCCAGAAAGAGCAGCGTTTGCAGGCAGACAATGATCCCGCCGGTCGCCCCGTCCAGAAAGTAACTGGCGTAAGCGCCCAGAAAGCTCGTGAGCGTGCCGATGGCGACAGAGGTCACGATGAGCCGCGGGAAGCGGTCACACAAAAGATAGGCCGTGGCCCCCGGCGTGACGACCAGCGCAATGACAAGGAAGGCTCCGACGGTCTGCATCGCCGCCACCACAGACGCCGAGAGCAACAGAAAAAACACGGCCTTGAGCCGCGCGGGGTGAAGCCCGATCGAGCGGGCATGGCTTTCGTCAAAAAACGTCACCATCAGGTCTTTCCATTTCGCCAGAAGCACCAGAAGCGTGACCCCGCCGATCAGCGCGAGCTGAAGCGTGTCTGCCGGGGTGATGGCGAGAATATTGCCCATTGTGATGCTCTGCAGATCAATGCTGACGGGGCTAACCGAGACGATGAACAGGCCCAGCCCGAAAAAGCTGGTAAAGATCAGCCCGATGATCACATCTGTCTTGAGGCCCGAGCGCTCGGTGAGAAAGAGCATGGAGGCCGCCGCAAGGCCGCCCGCAAGAAAGGCCCCCAGCGCAAAGGGCAGGCCGAGCATATAGGCGCCAGCCACGCCCGGCACAACCGAATGGGACAGCGCATCGCCAATCAGCGACCAGCCCTTGAGCATGAGATAGGCCGACAAAAAGGCGCAGACCCCGCCGACGAGGGCGCAGACCCACATGGCGTTGAGCATATAGCTGTAGCCGAAAGGCTCAAACCAGATCGCAGATCCGCTCATGGCTCGCGGTCCTGCCGCTGGGTCTGCTCGCCGTATTGCACAAAGGGGCGCTCGTCGTCTGTCAGGATCGTCACGGCGCGCTCGTCACTGTCCTCATGCAGCGTGTCACCGCCGATTGTGATATGACGGAGCACCCCGCCAAAGGCCTCTTCGAGGTTTTCACGGGTAAACACCTCATCGGTGTGGCCATAGGCCAGCACCGTGCCTTTCACAAGAACGGTGCGGTCGCAGAACTCCGGCACAGAGCCGAGATTATGCGTCGCAACAAGCATGACCCGGCCCTCGTCGCGCAGCTCGCCCAGAAGCGTGATGATCTGGTTTTCTGTGGTCACATCCACGCCGGTGAACGGCTCGTCCAGCAAGATCACCTGCCCCTCTTGCGCCAGGGCGCGCGCCAGAAAGACCCGCTTGCGCTGCCCGCCCGACAGCTCGCCGATCTGGCGCTTGCGAAAGGCCAGCATATTCACCCGTCCGAGCGCCTGATCGACCGCCGCATGATCGGCGGCTTTGGGGCGGCGCAGCATCCCCATATGCCCATAGCGGCCCATCATCACCACATCTTCCACGAGCACGGGAAAGGCCCAGTCGACCTCCTCGGCCTGTGGCACATAGGCGACAAGATTTTGCTTGATCGCCGCGTGCACTGGCTGGCCCAGCAGGGTGATTTCGCCCTTGGAAATCGGCACAAACCCCATAATCGCCTTAAAGAGTGTCGACTTTCCCGCCCCGTTGACACCGACAAGCGCCGTGACCGTGCCGCGCGGAATGTCAAAGCTCGCCTCCCGCAGGGCCGTATGGCCGTTGCGGTATGTCACCGTGACACCCTTGGCGCGAATGCCATCCATTATGTGTCTCCCGTGAGGCCGCGCACGACCGTTTCTGTGGTGACGCGCAAGAGGTCAAGATAGGTCGGCACAGGGCCGTCCTCGGTGCTGAGACTGTCGACATAGAGCACGCCGCCATAGGCCGCGCCGGTCTCGCGGGCGACTTGTTCGGCCGGCGCGGTATTGACTGTGCTTTCACAAAAAACAGCCGGCACAGCCTGTGCGCGCACCCCGTCAATCACGCGGCGGACCTGCTGGGGCGTGCCGGTCTGGTCGGCGTTCATCGGCCAGAGATATAGCTCTTGCAGCCCCAGATCGCGGGCCAGATAGCTGAACGCGCCCTCACAGGTGACAAGCCAGCGGTTTGCTTCGGGGATGGCCGCGATCTGCGCCTTCAGCGGCGCAAGCGTGGCGCGCAGCTCGGCGGCATAGGCCGCGGCATTGGCCCCGTAGGTCGCGGCATTGGCAGGGTCGGCGCGGCTGAGTGCGGCCTCGATATTGGCGATATAGACCAGCGCATTTTCAAGGCCCATCCAGGCGTGCGGATTGGCCTTGCCCTCATAGCTGCCAGACCCGATCGAAATCGGCACGATCCCGTCTGACAGCGTCGCGGAGGGGACATCGCCCAAATTGGTGAGGAACTGCTCAAACCACAGCTCGAGGTTCAGCCCGTTCCACAAGATCAGATCGGCCCCCGAAGCGCGGACAATATCGCGCGGTGTGGGCTGATAGCCGTGAATCTCGGCCCCCGGCTTGGTGACAGAGACAACATCCGCCGCCTCGCCCGCCACATTTCGGGCCATATCAGCGAGAACTGTAAAGGTTGTTACAACCTTGAGCCTGTCTTGGGCCGCAAGGCTTGTGGCCATCAGAACCGCCCAGCAAAGCACCACGAAACGCAGCATGAAAGAAGACCTTTCTATGAGTCCGCCAACTGTAATTGCAAATCACTCGCAACTGCAAGGGGCAGATCAGAAATAGTCCACAGCCGGGCGCTTGCAATAGGCGCACGAAGGGTTAGCTTGGAAAAATGACACAAAATGCCCTCATCATCGGCGCCTCGGGTGGGATCGGAGCCGCCGTGGCGCACAGGCTGGAGACAGACGGCTGGCGCGTCACCCGGCTGTCGCGCGCCCAAGATGGCCTAGAGATCAGCGATCAGGCCAGTGTGGACGCTCATCTAAGCGCTCTGGCTGGCCCCTTCGAACTTGTCTTTATGGCGTCCGGCGTGCTGGCCGCCAAGGGCGGCACACCGGAAAAAGCGCTCAGCCAGATCCGGCAGGACAGCTTTGAAGAGGTCTTCAAAATCAACACCTTCGGAGTGGCCTATGTCTTGCGACACGCGCCCAGACTTCTGCCCAAAAAGGGCCGCTCTGTGCTGGCTGTTCTGACCGCGCGGGTCGGCTCGATTGGCGACAACCATATTGGCGGCTGGCACGCCTATCGCGCCTCGAAAGCCGCGGCAAACCAGCTTGTCCGCGGCGCGGCCATCGAGCTGGGCCGCAGCCACAAAGAGGCCATCGCCGTGGCCCTGCACCCCGGAACCGTCGCAACCGACTTCACAGCCGATTATGCCGCGCGCCACAGCACGGTTTCGCCGCAAGACGCGGCTGAAAATCTGGTCACTGTGATGCAGGGGCTGAGCGCCGCAGAAAGTGGGCAGTTCTTTGATTATGCCCATAAGCCGATTGACTGGTGAGCGCCGAAAGACAGCCCAAAGGCGGGGAACGGGCGACACCCTGCATCTGACGCATTTGTGCCAAATTCTTTGGCCGATGTGCACCCGTTGTTGACGAGTTTAGCAAAACAAGGTTAGCGCAGCGTTAATGCGCCTGACAAAAAGGACAGACCGATGAGCGTTCCAGCGCTAGACGCGAGCACCGTGATCGAACCCATCCGCCAGCTTGCGGCGGCGGGCGGCGACGGGGTGCTCTGTGTGATCACCCATGTCGACGGCCCCTCCTATCGCCCGCTCGGGGCCATGATGGCCGTTTTGGCCGACGGGCGGCGGATCGGCACGCTGTCCTCGGGCTGTGTCGAGGCCGATATCGCGCTGCATTCGGCCAAAGCGCTCGACAGCGGCCTGCCCCACACGGTGCGCTACGGCAAAGGCTCGCCTTTTGCGGATATCGTGCTGCCCTGTGGCGGCGGCCTCGAAATATTGCTGGTGCCGCGCCCTGATGTGGCGGTGTTAAAGACGCTGCTGAGCCATCATGGCGCGCGTCAGGCCTGTGTGCTGGAAGTCGATCACCGCAGCGGCGCGCTCTGCGCTGTCGCACAAGGCGAGACCGGCTGGACCGGCGATATCTTCAGCATCACACTTGACCCCGAGATCTGCTTTTTTGTCTTCGGGAAAGGGCCGGAAACCGCAACTTTTGCAGGGCTGGTTCAGGCGGCGGGCTATCCCAATCTTGTGCTTTCGCCAGACACAGAGACGCTTGAGGCGGTGGCCGCAACAGGCTGCGCCACCCAGCATCTGACCCATGCCCATTGTCCCAAAGACCTCGCGATTGATGCCCGCAGCGCGGTTGTTCTGTTTTTTCACGATCACGAGTGGGAGCCGCCCATTCTCGCAGAAGCACTGACCTCACAGGCCTTTTATGTCGGGGCACAAGGCAGCTTGCGCGCCGCCGAGATGCGGCGCATGGAGCTTGCACGGCTCGGCACCAGCGAAGCGGAGATCGCGCGGCTGCATGGCCCCATCGGGCTTGTCCCATCCGCGCGAGACGCCCGCAAACTCGCGGTCAGCGTTCTGGCCGAAGTCCTGAGCCTTTAGGGCGCTTTGGGGCGTGCTTGCGGGGCCACAAAAAAGGCCCTGCCCGCGGGCAAGGCCTGATCTGTGCTTGTGATCTCTTAGCGTCTTGCGCTGTTACGCGGCGGCTTTGACGGCCCGTTGCGTCATGACTTTGACCAGATGCGCGCGATACTCCGAGGAGCCGTGCAAATCTGCGATCATGTCATCAGCCGCAACCGTCAACCCGTCGAGCGCAGCGGCCGAGAAATCAGCCGACAAAGCCGCTTCGGCTTCCCGCCAGCGGAACACACCCTCGTTTGACGCGCCCGTCACTGCGACGCGCACCCCCTCGGATGTCTTGGCCACAAAAACCCCGACCAGCGCAAACCGCGAGGCCGGCTGGACAAATTTTTGGTAGTTTGCGGCCTCGGGGATCGGAAATTTGACAGCAATCACGAGTTCGCCGTCGTCCAACGCGGTTTCAAACATCCCCTGAAAGAAGTCATCCGCCGCGATTTCGCGCCGGTTGGTCACAACCGTTGCCCCCGCGCCCAAAACCGCCGCCGGATAGCAGGCCGCCGGATCATTGTTGGCGATGGAGCCGCCGATTGTGCCACGGTTGCGCACCGCAGGGTCGCCGATATGCGCGGCAAGCTCGGACAGGGCCTTGAATGTCCCGTCGGCCGCCACATCGGCATGACAGGTTGCCCCACCAATGGTGAGAACCCCGTCTGACGCGCAGAGGCCCTTCATTTCGGAAATCCCGCTCAAGGAGACAAGCTTGGACGGGCTTGCCAGACGCGCCTTCAAGGTCGGGATCAGCGTTTGCCCGCCGCTCAAGGCTTGTGCCTCTCCTGTCAGGGCTGCGACGGCCTCTGCAACGGTCGTCGGGCGCTCTATGTCAAATGCATACATCTGCTTTTTCCTTTCAAGCGTTTTGCATAGCCGTCCACACCCGATGAGGTGTGACAGGCATATCAATGTGGGTTACGTTTTTGCCGCCCGATTGCAGGGCATCAATCACCGCGTTGATGACTGTGGGCGGAGAGCCGATTGCTCCGGCCTCGCCACAGCCTTTCACACCCAAAGGATTGTGTGTGCAGGGCGTGCCCTGACTGTGATCAACCTTAAAGAACGGCAGATCATCGGCGCGGGGCATTGTGTAATCCATATAGGAGGCACTCAGCAACTGGCCGTCTTCGTCATAGGTTGTGTTTTCCAGAAGCGCCTGGCCAATCCCCTGACCAAGCCCGCCATGCACCTGGCCTGTCACAATCATCGGATTGATCACATTGCCAAAGTCATCGACCGCCGCAAAGCGGTCCACACGGACCTTGCCTGTTTCGGGGTCAACCTCGACCTCACAGCAATAGGCCCCGGAAGGATAGGTGAAATTGGCCGGGTCATAGAAGGCCGTTTCTTCCAGACCCGGTTCAATCTGATCGAGAGGGAAGTCATGCGGAATATAGGCCTTCAGAGCCACTTCGCCGAACGGCACTGTCTTGTTGGTTCCGATGGCCGAGAAGATACCGTCTTCAAAGCTGATGTCCTGATCGGTGACCTCCAGCATATGCGCCGCGATCTTTTTGGCCTTGGTGATGACCTTTTCTGTGGCGCGCACAACCGCCGAGCCACAGACCGCCAGAGAGCGCGAGCCATAGGTGCCCATGCCGAACGGAATTTTGGAGGTATCGCCATGCACGATATCAATGCTCGTCGCATCAATGCCCAGCATATCCGCAACCACTTGCGGGAAGGCGGTTTCATGGCCTTGCCCGTGGCTGTGCGCCCCGACCATAACCGAGATATTGCCGGTCGCGTTGACCCGCACCGTCGCGGCGTCATAAAGCCCCACACGAGACCCGAGAACCCCGACAAGATTTGACGGCGCAATGCCACAGGCTTCGATATAGGCGTTGACACCAAAGCCGCGCAAAAGCCCTTTGGCTTCTGACTCTTTGCGGCGGGCGGCAAACCCGGCGATGTCTGCGACGCTTTCCATCTTGTCCATCAAAGCGTCATAATTGCCGCTGTCATACTCAAGCCCGGCTGCCGAGGCAAAAGGGTATTGATCTGATTTAATGAAGTTTTTCCGCCGCAAGGCGATCGGGTCCATGCCCATTTCGCGGGCCGCCATATCGATCACCCGCTCCAGAGAATAGGTCGCCTCGGGGCGTCCGGCGCCGCGGTATGCGTCGACAGGCGCCGTATTGGTAAAGACGGCTTTGACGTTTACATAGACGTTTGGCACCGTGTAGTTGCCGGCCATCAGCGTGCCGTGCAAAAACGTCGGTGTCGCCGTGGAGAAGTTCGACAGATAGGCGCCCACATTGGCCAGCGTCTCTGTGCGGAAGGCAAGGAAATTGCCCTCTTTATCGAGCGCCAGTTCAATCGTGGTCACATGGTCCCGCCCGTGCGCGTCGGTCAGAAAGGCTTCTGTGCGGTCGGCGGTCCATGTCACGGGGCGATTGAGTTTTTTGGCCGCGGCCAAAACGAGAGCTTCCTCGCCGTAGTGATAGATTTTTGAGCCAAAGCCCCCGCCAACATCCGGCGCAATCACCGTCAGTTTGTTTTCGGGGATCCCAAGGACAAACGCCGAAATAAGCAGGCGCGTCAGATGCGGGTTCTGGCTTGTGGTGTGGAGGATATATTCGTCATTGCCACGGTGATATTCGGCCCGCGAACTGCGCGGCTCCATGGCGTTTGGCACCAGACGGTTGTTCACCAGCTCCAGTTTCGTGACATGATGCGCGCCCTTGATGGCTGCATCGGTTGCGGCGCGGTTGTCTTCGATCCAGCCCCAGTCAAAGCACTGGTTGGTGCCGATTTCATCATGCACAAAGGTATCGCCGGCCAGAGCCTCTTTCATGTTCACAACAGCCGGCAGCTCCTCGATATCCGCCTCGATGGCTTCAATCGCATCCATGGCCTGCGCTTTGGTTTCGGCAATAACAGCCGCATAAGCATCGCCCACATGACGCACTTTGCCATGCGCCAGCACGGGGCGCTTTGGCTCGTGCATCGGCGTTCCGTCGCGGGAGTTGATCAGCCAGCCGGCAGGGTTTCCGCCAACCTCGGTAAAGTCCTCGCCGGTAAAAATAGCAAGCACGCCGGGCATGGCCGCCGCTTGGCTGGTATCAATGCTCTTGATCACGCCATTGGCCACATTGGAGCGGGCAAACACGGCCACCGCCTCACCCGAGGCCTGAATATCGTCTGTATACTGTCCTGCGCCTGTCAAGAACCGGACATCTTCACGACGCAGGGTTGCTGCGCCAATTCCATCATCTTTGGGCATAATATATCCCCTCTCTCAATATGTTATTCGGCTGCAATGCTGGAGACGTCTTGTCCGGACGCCGCAAGAACCGCTTTGACAATGTTGTGATAGCCCGTGCAGCGGCAGATATTGCCTTCCAGATAGGCGCGCACCTCGGCTTCGCTGGGCTTGGGGTTTTCTTTCAACAAGGCCGCCGTCGTCATAACCATCCCCGGCGTGCAAAATCCGCATTGCAGCCCGTGGTGGTCTTGAAAGGCCTGCTGGATCACATTGAGAGAGCCGTCTTCATTGGCCTGCCCCTCGATCGTGGCAACATCTGCGCCCTCCGCTTCGGCTGCAAACATGGTGCATGATTTCACAGCCACGCCGTCCACATGGACCAAACAGGCCCCACATTGCGAGGTGTCGCAGCCGATATGTGTTCCGGTCAGTCGCAGGTCTTCGCGCAAAAACGCCGACAGCAGAGTATTGCCCCCGACATCGCGCGAAACAGACACTCCGTTCACGGTCATGGTCACTTTCGTCATTATAGTCCTCCCTTTACGTCTGTTCTAAACTGTCTCAGCCCCTCAGCCGTTTGAACCAGCCTTTTTTCTGGGGGCTTTCGTCCTGATCATCGCCCTCGGCGCCGCCGTCCTGCCCCTCCTCGGGCGCGCCCACGGCGTTTGAAAAACTCTCAAAAAACTGGTCCGCCATCTTTTTGGCAAACCCGTCAATAATCCGGCTGCCGAGCTGGGCCAGCTTGCCGCCGACCTTGGCCTCGACATCATATTCCAGAATGGTGGTCTCATCGGCCTGCTCAAGGCGCACATCGGCGCTGCCTTTGGCAAAGCCCGCCGCGCCGCCCTTGCCTTCGCCACTCAGCGTCAGACTGCGCGGGGCGACCATATCGCTGAGCACAACACGGCCCTTGAACGTCGCTTTCACAGGGCCGACCTTCTGCACAACCGTGGCTTCAAAGCCCTCTTCGGCCGATCCGCTGATCTCGGTGCACCCCGGCACAGAGGCCTTCAAGACATCCGGATCAAGCAAAGCCGCCCAAACTGTCTCTCCATCCGCCCGAATAACCTGACGGCCCGTTAACTTCATGCCCTGTCTCTTATACACATCT
>JAHBAN010000082.1 GCA_018500075.1 Flavobacteriia bacterium
GCCCCTCTCGCGCTCTCCCCGGGATATTTTCGGAAAGAAAAAGCAGGGCGGGCGTGTCAGTCGCAAATGGCTTGGAGGGCGGCCCAGTCCGATGGGCTGAGCACCGCAGATGTCGGGGGCTGGCGGGCGGCATGGGCGCGGGATTTTGCGGCGCGCTCTTTTGAGGACGGGTGGCTCATGAGATAGGCCGGGAGGGCGGGACCGCCGGTTTGCTCTGTCAGGATAAAGTCAAAGAAGCTGGCGAGGCCGGCGGAGTTCACACCCGCTCGGGCGAGCGTCTCAAGGGCGTAGTCATCGGCGCGGATTTCGGCCTCGCGGGTGTAGCCTGTCGAGATCAGGTGTTCGCTCACCAGCACCGCCAGAGTGCCGCCGGAGAAATCGCCCAGCACCAGAGAGAGCAGCCCCGCCGAGCCAGCCGCACGCAGCGCACCGGTTGTGGCGTCGCGATTCTGGACATGGCCGATTTCATGGGCCAGCACACCGGCGACGGCCTCTGCATTTGTGGCTCTGTCAAGCAGGCCGCGCAGGATAACGATCTGACCGCCCGGGGCGGCGAAGGCATTGACCATCTCGTGATCAAAGACCTGGATATCGAGCGTGTAGTCCATCGCGCGGCCTTCGGTGAGGCGGGTTTGCATTTTGGCGAGGGCGGCGCGGCCTTCGGGGTTGGTGCAGGCCAGATCGGCGGTGCGCGCGCCAGCAAGGACCCACTCCATCTGGCGGACCACGGCGCGGCCAAACTGCATCTCGCGCTCGCGCGGCATCAGATAGGCGAGGCTTGTGGCCATGGCGGGCAGGATCACAAAGATCATCGCCAGCAGGGCAACCACGGCGAGCGCCAGCCTGCCGAGCACGCGCGCGCCTGTGCCTTTGGCCAGATCGCGGCGGGCCAGATGGGGGGCGGCGGCGCGCAGGGCGGCGTTCATTGCGCCATCGCGACAGATGAGGCGGGCCTCGTGATGCAGGGTTTCGTCTGCGCCGGCGATGTGGCGCGCGAAGGTCAGCCAGCCGCCTTCGGGCTGATCACGCAAGAGGCGCAGCTCGGCCAGCGGCCAATCCTCGGGCTGTGTGAGGGCCTCACCCTCGATGCAGAGCACCCCACGCGTCACATCCAGACGCAGGGTGACTTTATGGCGCGCGGCGGATGAGCCGTCAAAGAAGCTGCCCTGAGCCTCAATCATCAGATGGCGCCGCCAATATCAAGCGCATCGGCGAAGCCTTCGGCATCGACGCCGGTTTCGGATGCGCGCTGCCGGATATCACCAAGCGCGTCGGCGTTGTGGACTGTGAAGGTTGTGATGAAATGGGCAATCGTCGGCTGGGTGATGAGGACGAGCGCCAGCGCGCCCGACAGGGCTAGAGCCGCCACATAGAGCACCACAACCAACACAACAGCCAGACCCGCCTCGTTTGACCCTGCCATGCCCAACGCTGTGGTGAAGAGGGCTGTGCCGATGAAAAGCACCACAGCGAGGCAGAGCGACACGATCAGCGTGCCGATGATGTAGATCTTGACGACCTCGCCTGTGGTGGGGACCGCTGTGAAGCGGATCGCCCCGCCCAAGCTGCGATGCGCCGCCAGGTAGCGGAAGGCGTGGACGCGGTAGTAAACGACCCCGACGGCCACCCAGATATAACCCACAGCCGCGGCCACCGCCGCAAGCGCCACCGCGTCAACCGCGACCCCAAGGCCCGCCCCGACGATGAGCAGGCCAAGGCCGAAAAAGATATGTTTGGCCGCGCCGTAGAGCGCTGTCCATCTGCCGTGCTGCTCAAAACGGGCATCGCCGAAATAGCTGCGGTTGGCCATGTATTCTTCGAGCTTGAAGGTGGCCAGCGGCACGAGCGCGCCGAGGGTGACGACGCTCAAAAAAGTGTAGCCGAGCGCGCGCAGGGCATAGCCCCAAGCGCCCTTTTCCATACCAAAGCGCACGCCACGCCAGCGGGTGCGGGCCATTTTGTAGCGGCGCGCGCGGTAGGTGGCATAGAATATGAGCGGCGCGAGCGCAATAAAGTTGACATAAATCAGGCCATTGAGCGCCAGCGCCCCCTCCGGCGTGGCCAGATCAAAGCCGTAATTCAGACCCCCAAAGAACAAAAGCATCTGGACGATGCCAAGATAGACGGCCAGCACCACAACGGCGACAAGAAAGCCGAGAAATTTCTCAAGACCCGTGCCGGTGTATTCAAAGGCGTCACCGTCCCCGAGCGTGGAGGACCAGATGTATTTGCGAATGCGGGTTTTGCCCCAGAAGCGATAGAGGCCCAGCGTGATGAGCGTGAGCAGCGTCACTTTGAGCGCGAGCGGGAACAGCTCGATGAGGGTGCCGCGATATTGGCCGTAAATGTCGTTTGAGACGGTCATGGGGAAATCCTCACTGTTCAAAATGCAGCTCTTGGCGGCTGCTTACGCGGCTTCTTGCACTGTGTAAGTGTGCTGCGTAATTATGCTGCGCGGGCAAGGCGCAAATCAAGGAGCTATGTGGCGCTCAGTCAAACTTCATGCTGCGCGGGAAGCCGTAGGGCGGGCGTTTGCCCACGCCTGCGCGCTTGCCGAGCCAGTCAGAGAGGTCTGTCTCGGTGCGGGTTTTGCCGCCGCCCATGGGCCAGCTGAGGCCCTCGGCCCAGGCGAATGTGGTGAGGTCCGAGAGGCCGCCGTCAAGCTCGAGCGCGCCCTGTTTGCCGCGGGCCATGTTATACTTTTGCAGGCGCACGCCCTTGCCGCGGCCCAGCTCCGGCAGCTCGGACACGGGGAAGACAAGGAACTTGCCGTTCTGGCTCACAATGGCGACATGATCGCCGGTGAGCGGCTTGCAGATCACGGCGCGCGCCTCGTCTTTGACATTGAGCACTTGCTTGCCTGATTTGGTCTGCGCGAGCACATCCTCTTCGGGGACAACAAAGCCGTTGCCCTCGGAGCTGGCGACAACCAGTTTGCGGCCCTTCTGGTGGACAAAGAGCGAAACGATTTCGGCCTCGTTGGGCAGATCGACCATCAGGCGCAGAGGCTCGCCCATGCCCCGCCCGCCGGGCAGGTTGACCGCCGAAAGCGTATAGAAGCGCCCGTTGGACCCCATCAGAACGATCTTGTCGGTGGTTTCGGCATGGAAGGCAAAGCGGGCCTCGTCGCCGTCTTTGAACTTGAGCTCGCGGGTCAGATCGATATGGCCCGACATCGCGCGGATCCAGCCCATTCTGGAGCACACAACCGTGATCGGCTCTTTCTCGATCATGGCTTCGAGCGGAACCTCCTCGATGAGGCCCGCCTCGGCAAAGACGGTGCGGCGCGCGCCGCCTTCGTAGTCTTTGCCAAAGGTTTTCTTGGCCTGTTTGAGTTGATCGGCGATGGCGGACCATTGCAGGCTGTCGCTGTCCAGCAGGTCTTCAAGGCCGGCGCGCTCCTGCATGAGCTTGTCGCGCTCGGCCACAAGCTCCATTTCCTCGAGTTTGCGCAGGGAGCGCAGGCGCATATTCAGAATCGCATCGGCCTGAGCCTCTGTCAGCCCGTCATCGGCGCCGGCTTTGGGGGAGACATAATCGCGCTCGTCGGTGGCGCGGGTAAAGCTCTGGCCCCAGTCTTCGCGCATCAGCGCGGCTTTTGGCTCTTCGTCATAGCGGATAATGTCAATCACGCGGTCCAGATTGAGGAAGGCGATGATGAAGCCTTCAAGCACCTCAAGGCGCGCATCGATCTTTTCCATACGGTGCTGGCTGCGCCGGATCAGAACCTCGCGGCGGAAATCAAGGAAGGCGCGCAGCACCTCTTTCATCGAGCAGACCTTGGGCGTGACCCCGTCGATCAGCCCGTTCATATTGAGGCTGAAGCGGGTCTCGAGGTCGGAGTTGCGGAACATCATGTTCATCAGAACATCGGGATCGACATTCTTTGAGCGCGGTTCGAGCACAAGGCGGATATCTTCGGCAGATTCGTCGCGCACATCGCCAAGGATCGGGATTTTCTTGAGCTGGATCAGCTCGGCGATTTTCTCGATCAGCTTGGATTTCTGGACCTGATAGGGAATCTCGGTGATCACGATCTGCCACAGGCCGCGGCCGAGGTCTTCGACCTCCCATTTGGAGCGCAGGCGGAACGAGCCGCGCCCTGTGCGATAGGCTTGGGCTATGTTCTCGCGCGGCTCGACAATGACCCCGCCGGTGGGGAAATCGGGGCCGGGCACGAAGCCAAGCAGCGTGTCATCGCGCGCATCGGGCGTCTTGATCAGATGCAAACAGGCATCAACCAGCTCGGCAATATTATGCGGCGGGATGTTTGTTGCCATGCCGACCGCGATCCCTGTGGAGCCGTTGGCAAGGAGATGCGGGAAGGTCGCGGGCAGAACGGCAGGCTCGTCAAGGCGGCCATCGTAATTGGGCCGAAAATCGACCGCGTTTTCGGCCAGACCTTCGAGCATGGATTCGGCCACGATGGTCATGCGCGCCTCTGTGTAGCGCGCGGCGGCGGGGTTGTCGCCGTCGATATTGCCGAAGTTGCCCTGCCCGTCGACCAGCGGATAGCGCACGTTGAAGTCCTGCGCGAGGCGCGCCATCGCGTCATAAATCGCGGCGTCCCCATGGGGGTGAAAATCGCCCATTGTGTCGCCGGAAATCTTTGCAGACTTCAGAAAGCCGCCGGTTGAGGCGAGCCGCAACCGGCTCATCGCATAGAGGATGCGGCGGTGCACAGGCTTGAGACCGTCGCGGGCATCCGGCAGGGCGCGGTGCATGATTGTGGAGAGCGCATAGGTCAGATAGCGCTCGCCAATGGCGCGGCGCAGCGGCTCCAGGTGCTCGACCTCGGGCGTGTCTTCATCATCAATCAAATCGCTCATGAGGCGTGTGTAATGGCTTTCGTGGGCGGATTGAATCCCAAAAATGCCTGTTGACGTGGCATTTATACAAAGCGGGGAAAATCAATCGGGGATTCTCCCCCCTTTACGCTCGCGAATCGTGTAGGGTGATGGCAGGAGAGAGTTGTGTTTGTTTAGGGGGTTCAGCCAGATGTGGCGCTTTATACTTGTGACGTTCGGATTTTTGTTTTTTGCATTTTATGAGCTGAGCGGCGGTGCGCATTATACGCCAAAAGACGGGTCGCGCCAGTCTGTCGCGGCAGAGCGCGCCCAGGCCGCCGAACAAAAGCGCCTCGCCTTTTTGCAAGCCAAGCCGCAAGCCAAGCCCCGCGATGTGGCCACTGCATCTTCTCCAGTGTCTCCCCCTGCCGCTTCCCCTGCCCCCGATGTGTCCGGCGTGATCACCGACGGCGCAGAAACACTTGTTTTGGCCTCTGCAGGCGGCAGCGCCTTGCCCCGACAAAAGCCGCTGGCCGTGGCGCTGAGCCAGCCTGTGATTGACAGTGAAAAGGCCGAAAGCCTGATTGAGGTCGCCGCAGGCGCGATAACCGCACGGGCAGATGACGACATCCGCGAAGTGAGTGGCAACCGTGTCAATCTGCGCCGCGGACCGGGAACGCGGTTTAACACTTTGGACACGCTGTTGCGCGGCGATAAAGTGCAGGTGCTGTCTGAGGAGAGCGGCTGGATCAAGCTGCGTGTTCTTGAGACAGGGCGCATCGGCTATATGGCTGCGTTTCTTCTGGCCGAGCCAAACTGAGGCTTGCCAGCCCCCTGTGCGGCACGTAAGCGGGCCTTATGAGCAAAACAATTCTGATCACCGGCTGCTCTTCGGGGCTTGGCTATGATGCGGCGCACGGGCTGGCGGCGCGTGGCTGGCGGGTCTTTGCGACCTGCCGCACAGAGGCCGACTGCGCGCGCCTGAGGGGCGAAGGGCTTGAGAGCTTTCCGCTCGATTACGGCTCAAGCCAGAGCATAGACGCGGCTGTGGCCGAGGGTCTGGAGCGCAGCGGCGGCACGCTCGATGCGCTCTACAACAATGGCGCCTTTGCGCTGCCCGGCGCTGTGGAAGACCTGCCACGGGCGGGCTTGCGCGAGATTTATGAGACGAACCTCTTTGGCGTGCACGAGCTGAGCTGCAAGATCATCCCGGTGATGCGGGCGCAGGGGCACGGGCGCATTATCAACTGTTCTTCTGTGCTTGGTCTTGTGCCGATGCGGTGGCGGGGCGCTTATGTCAGCACCAAATTTGCCCTTGAGGGGCTGACCGATACGCTGCGCATCGAGATGCGCGATACGCCGATCCATATTATCACTATAGAGCCGGGGCCGATCACCTCCGACATTCGCAAAAAGTCGATTGCGCCGTTTGAGCGCCATGTGAACTGGCAGGAGTCGCCGCGCCGCGCGCAGTATGAAGAGAGCCTCCTGAAGCGGCTCTATACCCCCGCCGAGGGGCCTGAGCGCTTTGAGCTTCCAGCCTCTGCTGTGACCCAAAAGCTCATTCACGCCCTGGAAAGCCCGCGGCCCAAACCCCGGTATTTTGTCACCACCCCGACCTATCTTATGGCGGCGGCGCGGCGGCTTTTGCCGACGCGGATGCTGGACTGGCTGATTGCGAAGAACTGAGCCGGCGCTCGCGCCAGACGATAAACAACCCGCCCGCCGCGATCAGACCCGCGCCGGGGAAGAGATCGGACCATGGCGCTTCGTTGAAAACCAGCCAGCCAAGGGCAAAGGCCATGGGAATTCCGAAATAGCTGAAGGGCGCCAGATTGCTCTGTTCTGTCATGCGGTAGGCCATAACATAAAGCAACACGGCCACGCCGCCAAAGCCGCCCATCAGCGCGATCCATGCAAGATCGGTCCAGCTCTGCAGCGGGCTGAAGCCGCCCCAAAAGAAGACCAGCCCAAGAGAGCCAAGCAGCGCCGCGCTGGCGGAATAGACATTCACCAGCGGCGTGACGACATCCTCCTCAAAGAGGCGCGCTGTGATGGCTGTTGTGGCGTAGAGCGCGGCCGCCCCGAGCGGCAGCAGCGCCGCAAGGCCAAAGGCCTCGCCGCTTGGCCCGACCACAAGCACCACGCCGGCAAAGCCGATCAACACCGCAAGCCAGCGCATCGGGCCGACGCGCTCGCCAAGCAGCGGCCATGCGAGGGCTGTGGCAAAGATCGCCGAGGCGTAAGACAGTGTCGAGGCTGTGGCGAAGGGCATAAAGACCAGCGCGCCGTAAAACATAAGCTGTGCAAAGGACACAAGCAGGCCGCGCAAAAAGCCAAGCCTCCACTGGCGGATTTTCCAGCGCCGCCCTGTGGTGCGCCAGCGCGCCGAGGCATAGAGCGCAATCAGGCTTGGCAGAAGGCCAAAGACATTGCGATAGGCCGAGAGTTCGGCCGCGGTATAGCGCGCGGAGAGATGTTTGATGATCAGCCCCATAAGATCAAAGAACAGCAGGGCCAGAAGGCAGAGCAGGATGGCCAGCAGCGTGTTGTCGCCCGCAGGGGTGCCAGATGCGGTGCCGGTGGTGGTGCCTTTGATTTTGCCGCTGCGCGGGCCTGACGGCGGGGTCATGGCGCGGCGCGGGCCGGTTTGAACAACGGGTTGAAACCGGCGTTTTGAGCCGCGTTGAGGCGATCGGCCGGTTGCCACGGTGTCATGAGTGTTTCGCCCCTTGCGCTTGGCTTGATGTATCGTAGCGGCAATCTGACCCGCGCGCCAGATTTGCCCTCGTAATTTTGACAAAAACCTCTAGATGGGAAGAACGCTTATAAAAAGGGGGCCAAGTCATGGCTGGTGATCCACTTTTTCTTGTGACGGCCGTTGCTTGTGTCGCTGTTCTGATCATTTTGATGATCGGGGTGGGCGGCTTTGCCAAGGGCGGAGAGTTTAACCGCAAACACGCAAACCGCATCATGCGTTGGCGGATCGGGGCGCAGTTTGTGGCTGTTGTGCTGATCCTGCTCTTTGTCTGGCTGCGCTCGGGAGGCTAAAACGATGGTTGTTTTGAACAAGATTTACACACGCACGGGCGACCGCGGCGACACCGCTTTGGGCAATGGCTCACGGGTTGCCAAACATTCGGCCCGCGTAGCGGCTTATGGCACCTCAGACGAGCTGAACGCCACAATCGGCGTGGCGCGCCTGAGCGCCGAGGGCGAGATGGACGCGGCCCTTGCGCGGATCCAGAACGACCTGTTTGATCTTGGGGCCGATCTTTGCACCCCCGATATCGACAAGGACGACGAGGCCGAATACCCGCCCCTGCGGATGATCGAAGAGCAGGTCAAACGGCTCGAGGCGGAAATTGACAAGATGAACGCCGATCTTGAGCCATTGCGCAGCTTTATCCTGCCCGGCGGGTCTGCACTGGCTGCGCATTTGCATATCTGCCGCACGGTGTCGCGCCGTGCCGAGCGCAAGACAACCGAACTGGCCTCGACCGAGGAGGTCAATGAATGGGCGGTGAAATACCTCAACCGCCTGTCCGACTGGTTTTTTGTGGCGGCGCGTCACAGCAACGACGGCGGCAAAGCCGATGTGCTCTGGGTTCCGGGGGCGAACCGCTAACAGCGGCGGGGCCGGCCGTTTTGAGACCACAAAAAACGCCCTGCCGCTGCGCGGGGCGTTTCTTTTTGCGGCGGGCGGCTTTGCCTTGGGGGGCGTGAAAAATTCCTGTGTCGTAATATTTTTGCAAAGATCAGACCCGAAAAAGCCGTAACGCGGCGTCTCTGAGACAAAACGTGACGATTTTGCCCTGTTATGCGTCCGAGCGAGGCGATATTCAGGCCAAGGAGAATAAGGAGTCGCATCAGCGGCCAAACGAAACCTTAAAGGAGTGACCGCTAATGAAGGTGCTTGTGCCCGTCAAACGCGTGATCGATTACAACGTGAAAGTCCGTGTCAAAGCGGATGGATCGGGTGTTGATCTTGCCAATGTAAAAATGTCGATGAACCCGTTCGACGAGATTGCCGTCGAAGAGGCCATCCGCCTCAAGGAAGCCGGCAAAGCCGAAGAGGTGATTGCTGTTTCTATCGGTGTGAAGCAGGCGCAGGAAACATTGCGCACGGCTTTGGCCATGGGAGCGGATCGTGCGATCCTTGTTGTTGCGACCGAGGATGTGCATCAGGACATCGAGCCGCTGGCGGTCGCCAAGATTCTGGCCAAAGTGGTCGAGGAAGAGCAGCCCGGTATCGTGCTTGCCGGCAAGCAGGCGATCGACAATGACATGAACGCGACCGGGCAGATGCTCTCGGCGCTTCTGGGCTGGTCACAAGGCACATTTGCCTCCGAGCTTGACGTGCAGGGCGACAAAGCTGTCGTGACCCGCGAAGTCGATGGCGGCTTGCAGACCATCAATGTGACGATGCCCGCCATCATCACAGTGGATTTGCGCCTCAACGAGCCGCGCTATGCGAGCCTGCCCAACATCATGAAAGCCAAGAAAAAGCCGCTGGATGAAAAGACAGCTGCGGATTACGGCGTGGATATCAGCCCGCGTCTGGCTGTTGTTTCGACAACAGAACCCGAAGCGCGCAAGGCGGGCGAAATTGTTGGCTCGGTTGACGAGCTTGTGGCGAAACTCAAAGAAGCGGGGGCAGTGTAATGTCGGTTCTTCTTCTCGCAGAAGTAAACAATGGCGAGCTTGCCATGGACGCGACGGCCAAGGCCGTTACCGCCGCCGTCAAGCTCGGAGATGTCACGGTTCTGGCCTGCGGTGCATCCGCGGCAGCAGCCGGCGCGGCAGCCGCGACCATCAAAGGCGTGAGCAAAGTGCTTGTCGCTGAAGACGCCTCTCTTGGCCACCGTCTCGCAGAGCCAACGGCGGCGCTGATTGTCAGCCTGGCCGGCGATTACGAGCATATCGTTGCGCCCGCGACAACAGACGCCAAGAACGTGATGCCACGGGTGGCCGCACTTTTGGATGTGATGGTGATCTCTGACGCCTCGGGCGTTGTGGACGGCAACACGTTCGAGCGTCCGATCTATGCGGGCAACGCGATCCAGACGGTCAAATCTTCGGACGCCAAAAAAGTCATCACCTTCCGCACATCCACTTTTGATGCGGCAGAGACAGGCGGTTCGGCCAGTGTCCAGACCATCGGCGCAGCAGCAGACCCTGCCCTGTCCTCATGGGTCGAAGACAAGGTGGCCGCGTCTGACCGCCCCGAGCTGACCTCGGCGGGTGTTGTTGTTTCGGGGGGCCGCGGTGTTGGCTCCAAAGACGACTTTGCCCTGATCGAAAAGCTCGCGGACAAGCTGACTGCGGCTGTGGGCGCCTCGCGCGCGGCGGTTGACTCTGGCTATGCGCCAAACGACTGGCAAGTCGGCCAGACCGGTAAGGTTGTTGCGCCCGAGCTTTATGTTGCGGTGGGGATTTCCGGAGCGATCCAGCACCTCGCGGGCATGAAAGACAGCAAGATCATCGTCGCGATCAACAAGGACGAGGAAGCGCCGATCTTCCAAGTCGCCGATTATGGCCTTGTCGCGGATCTGTTCACGGCGGTGCCGGAGCTGATCGAGAAGCTGTAAGGACAAAGGTGCGCAATGAATGCGCACCCTACGGACTTGAGAAGGCCCGCTGGTTTGGCGGGCCTTTTTGCGTTTGGGCTTGGGAGACCGATGATGCGCCGCTATGGACGCTGTGCGCGGCGGCCTGCGGCTTTGATTTCGCGCGCGCGGTAAGGCGCATTTGGGCTTGATACCTGACACAGTCGCGGCGCAGCCAGAGCGAGGGCCTCAGCCCTTCAGCGACAGCGTGTGCTCTCTGAGCCAGCTCATGAAGCCGCGCGGGTCTGTCTCCAGAAGCGCCATTTGGGCCTCTGTCAGCGGATGACCGACCACGGGGGCCTGATCTTTGTTGCAGGCGTGCACGACCTCGTGCAGCAAGAGGCCCTGCCGCAGGGTTGCGGAGATGCGGTTGGCGATCTGGTAGAGGCGCGAATTGGAGCCGGGATAGAAGATCGGCACAACGCGCGCGCCCGAGCGGCGGATCATCTGGGCGGTGAAGACATTCCACTCCCGCTCAATGACCGGCCCGAAGGCCGTATCGGAGGAGGCCACAACACCCGAGGGGAAGAGCGCAACAAGGCCACCTTGTTTGAGATGGGCCATCGCTTTGGCGCGCATTTCGACAAATTTCTTCTGCGCGTCGTCCTCGTAGGGAAAGGGCACCGGGATCATATATTCGGTGGCGGCCTCGTCGATCCCTGTGAGCAACGCGCGGGTCAGAATGCGGTAATCGTTGCGCACGCGGCCAACAAGATCGGCAAAGATCATGCCATCAACCAGCCCGTGCGGGTGATTGGCGACCACCACAACAGGGCCGTCTTGCGGGATGCGATCCAGTTGTGTTTGCGGGGTTTTCAGCTCGATGCCCATGACCTTGAGCACGGCGGGCCAAAAGGCCTGTCCTGTGGGCGGGCCTTGGCGTTCGAATTTGCGCACAAGACGCAGGATTGTCAGCTTGCCGGTAAACCATTCGATTGTTTTGATAATCGCCGCTTTGGTCGGGCTGTCAAACGAGTTTGCATAGGTCAGAGAGCGGCGGTCATAGGTGTTTGTCACAACGCCCTCGTCCGTCACAATCGGTTTGTTTTGCGTGTGCTCTACCAATGCTCGCCCCGGGCTTTCTTGCGCGTTCACGCCTACATATCCTCTCCGAAGCGATCTGCCACCAAGGCTTCCAGCGCAGTCGCAAGAGCCTCGGCGTCAGGGCCTGAAGTCTCGATGTCAATAGAGCTTCCGCGCGCGGCTGCCAACATCAAAAGTCCCATAATGCTGTCGCCACTGGCGCTCATCCCGTCTTTTGAGACTTCGGCCCGCGCATCAAAGCCTTCGACCACTTCGACGAGCTTGGCCGAAGCGCGGGCATGGAGGCCCTTTTCGTTGATGATTTCCAGTCGCTTCTGATGTGTCCCCGACATCTGGGCGCTCCTTATATATTTGAGCTTATGTAATTTGTTGACTGTCTATGTATTTGCGCCCTGCATCAAGCGCGAGGCGCACAGCATCGGGCACGGCTTTATGGCGCGATTTTGCGAGTTTGACGAGCATCGGCAGATTGGCCCCGTAGAGAATGCGGCGATTGTCGCAGCGGCAGGCCATCAGCGACAGGTTGGAGGGCGAGCCGCCAAACATATCGGTGACAACCACAACGCCCTGGCCCTGATCGACACTGTCAGCCGCCGCGCAGATTTCGATTTCTTTGGCACCGCGGTCGCAATCGGCTTCTATTGTGACGGCCTGCACGCCCTGCTGGCGGCCCACAACGTGCTCGACCGCGGCCAGATATTCCGCAGCCAATCCGCCATGTGCGACTATCACAATCCCGATCACGCGTTTGGTTCCTCTTTTGGCGGCGCGTCGGGCAGCTTCATGCCATGCGCGGTTCGCTCCAGTTCGCGGTGCCTAATTGACACTTGCCAGCCTTCTTCTGCAAGCTCTTTCGCCAATCTTTCCGCTAGGGTAACCGATCTGTGACGCCCGCCTGTGCAGCCAAAAGCAAGAGCAAAATGGGTTTTCCCCTCGGCGCGATAGGCCGGCAGAAGCTCAAGCGCAAGCCCCCTCACCCGCTCCAGAAAGCTGTCAAAGCGCGGGTCGGCTTGGACATAGGCTTGCACGGCCTCGGCCCGCCCATCCGCGCCGCGCAGGGCCGTATCCCAGTGCGGGTTGCGCAGAAAGCGGGTGTCCAGAACCATATCCGCGCCCCGTGGCAGGCCGCGTTTATACGAAAACGACTGGATCATGATCGACAGGTGCGGCCCCTCTTCGCCGCCAAAAAGCCGGCCCAGCTCGTCCCGCAGATCATGCGGCGAAAACTCCGACGTATTGATCAGGATATCGGCGCGGGTGCGCACGGCGGCGAGCATATCTGTCTCGCGGCGAATGCCGATGGCGGGGTCTTCGCTTGGTGCGAGCGGATGGCGGCGGCGGGTCTCGGAATAGCGGCGCAGCAGGATCTCTTCGGAACAGTCCAGATAGAGAAGCTCCGCTTCAAAGCCGTGCTGCGCGATGGACTCTTCAAGCGTCTCAAGGAGCGCCGCGGCAGAAAAGTCGCGGTTGCGCACATCTAGCCCGAGGGCGAGCGGGCGCGTCAGGGGCGGACCGTCGAGCAACCGCCCGATCAGGCTCAGCGGGAGATTGTCGATCGCCTCATAGCCAAGGTCTTCCAAGACGTTGATCGCCGTGCTGCGCCCTGCCCCGGACGGGCCTGTGACGAGGACCAGTTGTTTTTGCGTCGCTTCCACGCGATGCCCTTTCAAGGCTATCAGGCAATGCGCCCCTGCTTAAGATATTGCAAAATCGCGGCGGGAAAATGGTTCCCCTCGGATTTGTGAACACTCGGAACCAAAATACCCATCAGCGGCTCGGTGCGCAGGGGCGGCAGTCTTTCAGCCTCTATTGTGTCAAGATTGACGAGAAGAGCAAGGGCCGTCGGCGCCGCGGCGCGGGCTTT
Source organism: Flavobacteriia bacterium (assembly GCA_018500075.1). Taxonomy (GTDB): domain Bacteria; phylum Bacteroidota; class Bacteroidia; order Flavobacteriales; family Flavobacteriaceae; genus MAG-120531. The sequence goes on from JAHBAN010000082.1 coordinate 13,305, forward strand.
GAGAATTCCGACAAAGCGCGCCTCGATCTGGCCCCGAATGGCCTCGGGGGCGGAGGCTATGAGATTTGCCCCATCGCGGGTCAGGATCGTGCGATCATCCGCGACAAGCTCGGCGCCCAGCGCCATGAGCTGAAGGGCGAGGCCCGATTTTCCTGTGCCTGACGCCCCCGTGATCAGAACGGCGCGCCCCCCATAGGCGACAGTGCTGGCGTGAACTGTGAGCGTTTCGCGCGGGGGGAGAGGCTGGCCCATGGATCAGACAGGCAGGCCGACGACAAAGCGGGCGCCCAGCGGCTCTGATGTGACATCCGCGTCGGTCGGGCGGATGTTTTCGGCCCAGATCACACCGTCATGCGCCTCGACAATTTGCTTGGAAATGGCCAGCCCGAGGCCCGAGTTGTTGCCGAACTGCTGCTCGGGGCGCTCGGAGTAAAACCGCTTGAAAATCTTGGTGAGCGCTTCCTCGGGGATCCCCGGGCCGGTGTCTTCGACCACAACAAGCACCCGGTTTTCGCGCTGGCGCGCCCAAACGCGGATGGCATCGCCATCTTCGCAAAAGGAAATCGCATTGCTGATCAGATTGACAAACACTTGTGCGACACGGGCTTCCAGACCGCTGAGCAGAATGGGCTGCTTTGGCAGGTCTGTGATAAAGTCGATGCCTTTGGATTTGGCATCTTCGCTGAGGAACTGGCAGAGGTTATCGAGCATCTTGAGCAGATCAAACTCTTCTTGCTCCTCTTTGACAAGCTCGGAATCAAGCCGGGAGGCATTGGAGATGTCACTGACGAGGCGGTCAAGGCGGCGCACGTCATGGTCGATCACACTGAGCAGCTTGTCGCGCTGGTCGTCGCGCTTGGCGACCCGCAGGGTCCCCACAGCGGAGCGCAGGGAGGCGAGCGGATTTTTGATCTCATGGGCGACATCGGCGGCGAATTGTTCGTTTGCATCAATGCGGTCATAGAGCGCCGAGACCATACCGCGCAGCGCCCCCGAGAGACGGCCAATTTCGTCAGGGCGCGCCGTCAGATCGGGAATCCGGATCCGGCCCGGAGCGACATTGCGACTGTCGCGGTCGCGGCCCAGCTCGGCGGAGGCGGCCAGATCACTCAGCGGGTTGGCTATGGTGGAGGCGAGCACAAGGCTCAGCCCGATCGAGACGATCACCCCGACAAGGAACATCTGGAGCACCCGCTCGCGCTCAAGGCGCACAAGATAGTCGATTTCGCCCGAGGTCGAGGCGAGGACAACCACGCCAACGACATCCTGACCTTGCCGAACGGGTGTTGCGACGGTGAAGCTGCCGCCGGTATCCAGCGCATTGTTGATCTGGGATTGCCCGCCCATCGCCGCGACAACAATGCTGCGCGCCATAATTTCAAGCGGCGGCTTTTCGGCCCGTCCGCCGCCAACGGGGGCAGAGACAAACGACCAGAGCGCATTGAGACCATCGGTCAGGCGGGTGTTGGCGGGGGTGTCATTGACGCTTTCCAGATCGGCGCTGAGGCCACGGCCCTGCATCCGCGCGACCAGCGTTTCGGCGCGGTCAAACAGCAAAACCTCAAGACCTTCGCGCAGATCAAGACCCTGCAAGGCGGCCTCCGGGTCGATCCCGTCGCCGGTGGCGAGGTTGACCGGCGCGCCCACAGGCATCTGGGCCTCGATCACATCAGCAACAAGCTCGGCCTCGCTGATCAGCCCTTTGGCGCGCTGGAGCGCCAGACCGTCACGCGAGGAATTGAGATAGAGAATCCCTGCCAGCAGGAGCGACATGGCAATGAGATTGAAGGTGATGATCTTGCGGGCCAGAGGCGAGCGGCGCAGTGAAAAAAACCCACGGCGCTCGCGGCGCGCGCGGATATTTTCATCAACCGTGTTGTGGGGGGCGACAAAATCATCCCCCAACACAACATCACCGTTTCGTTCTGGTGCCATGTCCCGCACCGCC
>JAHBAN010000154.1 GCA_018500075.1 Flavobacteriia bacterium
CCTTCGGAACTGGATCGCGGGTGATTCGTTTGAACCGAATCATCGGCTTTACGAAGTGATTCGCAACCCGTTTACCCTGTTTTGGTTAGCGCTTCCTCATGAAAACGCATTAATCGGACGAATCACTGTGACCAATCTGCGCCATGAGCGCCGCAAAGGCCTCACGCTCGGACTTACTGATTCGGGCGCCGTTTTTGCCGAGGTCGTATTCTGTGTTGTCCTCCTGTGTGCCACTTTGGGCGCGCCCCAGCGCCGCAGCGGCCTGAGACAGGCGCCATGTCACGGCTTCGTCAGCGAGATGGGCCAGATCTTCTTCGGCTTCGGCAATTTCGGCTTTCAGCCCGCGGTGGGCTTCGAGTTTGGCCAGCTCCTCGGCCAGTGTCATGCGCACGAGGTCTTCATCCGCCGCCTCCTTGAGCGCGGGGACTATGCGCAGATGGGGGGCAGAGAGCAGGTTTTCAAGCGTCTCATAGCCCAATCTTTCAGCCGCCTCCTCATAGGCCATGTCAGAAGATGTCGCCTCCAGACCGAGCACCACATGACGCAGCGCCGAAAGCTCGGGCGTGTGGCAGTCCATCCGCTCAAGCGCATAGTCAAAGTCGCGCGCAAGCCGCGGGTGGCGCAACACCATCGCCAAAATAACGGTGATGCGCATCCGCTCCTGAGAGGCGTCATTGCCGGCGGCGAGATAGCTGTTTTTGGTTTCGGTCAGAACCGGGGGCTGTGGCGGCTGCCAGCCGCCTTTGCCACGACTCTTTTGAAAGCCGCCCTGCCGCTGTGCGCCCCCCGAGGGCGCCCAGGCCTCGCGTTTGGGGCGAAAGAGATCATAGCGCATCTCCTTGATCGCCTCGCCGTAGTGGCTGCGAATGGAAGGGTCGCGGATCAGCTTGATTTTCTCGCGCAGCGCCTTGTCGAGCGCGGCCTTGCGTTCGGGGCTGTCATAGACCCGGCCCTCGGTTTCGCGCCGCCACAAGAGGCTGACCATGGGCATGGCCTCTTCAACGAGCTTGCGCACGGCCCCTGCCCCTTCGGCGCGGATCATATCATCGGGGTCTTTGCCCTCGGGCATCAGCGCAAAGCGCAGAGATTTGCCCGCCTCCAGCAGCGGCAGGGCAATATCGATCACGCGGTGCGCCGCGCGCAGGCCCGCCGTATCGCCATCCAGCGCAATCACCGGCTCATCGGCAATGCGCCAGAGCATCTGGAGCTGATGTTCGGTGACGGCTGTGCCGAGCGGTGCGACAGAGGCCCCAAAGCCCGCCTCCGCGAGCGCGATCACATCCATATAGCCCTCGGCCACAATCAGCGGCGCGCCCTTGCCGGCGGCCTCTCGCGCGGGGGCGTGGTTGTAGAGTGTGCGGGATTTGTCAAACAGCGGCGTTTCGGGCGAGTTGAGGTATTTGGCGTTGTCGGCCGGGTCCATCGCGCGGCCCCCGAAGGCGATACAGCGTTTGCGGATGTCGCGGATCGGGAACATGATACGGTTGCGAAAGGTATCATAGGGCTTGCCGCCCTTGCTGCTCGGCTTGGCGAGGCCGGCTTCTATGATCAGATCGGGGGCAACGCCCTTGCCTGTGAGGTGATCCCAGAGGTTTTGCCAGCCATCGGGGGCAAAGCCGATTTCAAAGCGCTCCTGGGTGCTGTCTTTGAGGCCGCGCTTGTCCAGATAGTCCCGCGCGGGCGCAGCGACCCCTGTCTTGAGCTGGAGGCGGTAGAACTGGACCGCGAGTTCCATCACCTTGGCCAGCTCTGTGTGTTTGTCGGCCTTTTCCTGCGCGCGCGGATCGCGCTCGGGGATCGGCATACCGGCCTCGCGGGCCAGTATTTCAACGGCCTCCATGAAGCCGACATTTTCGGTCTCTTTTATGAAAGAAATCGCATCGCCTTTGGCGTGGCAGCCAAAGCAATAATAATAGCCCTTGCGGTCATCGACATGAAAGGAGGCGGATTTTTCCTGATGAAAGGGGCATGGCGCCCACATATCGCCTTTGCCCTGATTGGACTTGCGTTGATCCCACATGACTTTGCGGCCCACGACCTGGCTGAGCGAGGTGCGGGTGCGAAGGTCGTCAAGAAATCCGGGTGGCAGCGACATCTGGCTAATATGGGGCCTGAGCGCGCGGGCGGCAAGCGCTCAAACGCCTTTCACTCCGGCTCAAAGGCTGTGCATTGTGCAACGAAGACAGCCGGCACATCATTGGCCTTCAGCGCCTTGCGCGGCAGCGTGTAGATATAGCCGACAAGCAGGGGGATCGCGCCCTGAAGCGCCTCCTCTGTGCTGGCTTTGATCTCGGTTTTGGCTTTGGTTTCGCTTTTGCGCTTGAGGCGCAGCGCGACCGCCTTGCTCACGATTTCCCCTTGGGCGGCACAGCGCGCTTCACGGTCCTTGGCGGTTTCGGCCGTGGCCATCGGGGCTGTGCTCAAGAGCATGAGCGCGGCTGTGAGGGGGAGCAGATGTTTCATGGCGACTCTCTTTCTGGCTGTCCTGACAGCCTAGCGAAGCCGGGCGCGAGAGTCAGCGCAGAATCCGTCACAGCCGCGCGGATCAGGGGCGCAGCCTCCCGCGGGCCATATGCCAATGCAGCAGGATCGGCGGCGCAAACAGCAAAAACCATCCAAAGGTCAGATAGACATAGACAAGCGCAGGCCACCAGAGCAGCGCGAAGACAAGGCCGACAGCCCCGGCGGCGCGCATGGCAAGCCCCTGCGGGAGCACCCGCAAAAAGGCAAGTTGCAACAGCTTGCCCCCGTCGAGCGGCTGCACGGGAACGAGATTGAACAGACAGAGCGCCAGATTGAGCCGCGCAAACAGCATCAGATAGCTGCCGGTGGCGTAAAGCCCGGTGGCACCGCTGGCAAAAACCCCCTCCGCCGCCAGCGAGGCCAGCGCCCAGAGCGCAAGGTTGACGAGCGGGCCGAGCGCGATGATCAGCTCCTGCCCTGCGCGCGAGGCCGGGCGCGCGTGCTCGCAAAAGCCGCCGCCGCCGTGCAGGACGATCCGTTTCACAGCCACGCCCTGGATACGGCAGCCCCAGGCATGGCCCAGCTCGTGCAGATAGATCGAGACAAAGAGCATCGCCACAAGGATAGCGACCCAGACCAGATTGCTCAGCCCCGCAAGGAGCACCAGCACCCCCGCCAAAACAAAGAGCGACCGGCCCAGATCGACGCGCACTCCGAAGAGACCTGTGACAGAAAAAAGCGTTGGGCCGTGATGAACCATAGCGCATCCTTGCGCCGAAGGCCTGACAGCGACAAGCCCAAAAGACGCTGGCCTTGGCCTTGGCAGCCGCTACACTGGGGCCATGAGAGAGCGGATTGTGATATTGACGGGTGCAGGCATCTCGGCGGAAAGCGGGCTGGGAACCTTTCGCGATGCAGAGGGGCTTTGGGCCAAGCACCGCATTGAAGACGTGGCCACGCCCGAGGGCTTTGCCCGCGATCCTGCGCGGGTGCAGGCGTTTTACAATATGCGCCGCGCCGAAGCCCGCACAGCCGCGCCCAATCCGGCGCATTTTGCCCTCGCAGCGCTCGAGGCCACGCAGGATGTGCTGATCGTCACCCAGAATGTCGACACATTACACGAGCGGGCCGGCTCTCAAAACCTGCTTCATATGCACGGCAGCCTCACACAGGCGATGTGCACGAGCTGCCAGGCGCGCTGGGAGGCACCGCTGGTGATGGAAGTCTCCGACCCCTGCCCCCATTGCGGCGCAAGGCACACGCGCCCCGATATCGTCTGGTTCGGCGAGATGCCCTATGGCCTTGAGCAGATCGACGCCGCCCTGCAAAACGCCACAATCTTTGCCGCCATCGGAACCAGCGGCACAGTCTATCCTGCGGCAGGCTTTGTCGCCGAGGCGCGCCGCCTCGGGGTGCGCACCCTCGAGTTCAATCTTGAGCCGTCAGCCGGCCAGCCCCTGTTTGACGAGCTGCGGATCGGCCCGGCCAGCGAAACCGTGCCAAACTGGGTCGCCGAAATCGCCTAGGCCGCGCGGTTTTTTTCTTTCCAGAAATATCCCGGGGGGAGCGTCCTAAGCCCGAAGGCTTAGGACCCGGGGGGCAGCGCCCCCCGCCGGGGCGACGCCGTCAGGCGGCGCACCCCTCTCACAAGCTCAGCTGTCGCCGTCTGTCTTCATCTGGCCGTGCCCCATGCTGCCGTGCATGGGCTTGCGCTCCAGATCGACAGGCACCTCAACCACAATATCGCCCGCCTTCTCAAAGCTCAGTGTGACGCTGACAAGGTCATCCTGCTCCATGGCCGTATTCAGCCCCATAAACATGACGTGCTGGCCGCCGCGCTGCATCAGGATCGTCTCGCCGGCCGCAATCGGAAAGCCCTCTTTGACATGGGTCATTTTCATCACGCCATTGGCGTCTTCGATATGGGTGTGCAGCTCGACACGTTTGGCGATTCCGGAGCTTGCGCCGATCAGGCGGTCATCCTCGCCGGTGTGATTCTCGATCACGATAAAGGCGGCGCCCGCCGTGGCGCTCATGCCGGCGGCACGGGCGTAGCTGTCTTTGATCATCATGCCATCGGCAAAGGCCGGCATCGCGAGGGAAACAGCGGCAACCGCCGCCATAAGGTGCGTTTTGAGAGTCATAGCTCTACCTTTCAGAGATTGAATAGAAGATGTGCTGGCCAAAAGGCCGGTCTGGAAAAGCTCAGAGGGGCGCGGGCGGGCCGCGCGCGCTCGCCGTCAGCAGCGCAAGGGTCGGGGCCTCTGCCGGCGGGGCAAAGCGCAGCCTCTCGCCACCCAGCATCATGTGCAGGGGGGCACTCAGCGGCGCGCAGAGGTCGGCAAAGAGCGCGAGGGCGCAATCCGGGCAGATATGGGCCGGGCCGGTTGGCGCGCCCGAGGCGTCCACCGCAACCACCAGCGGGCCGGTGCCTGTGCAGATCACGATCTCGCCGGTGGGCGTGCTCATCATGCGCGCTTCGGCCATAGCCTGCCCTGTGAGCACCAGAACGGCGACCACAAAACCGGAGATATAGGCGCGCAACTTTGTCATGGGCCAAGACTTAAGGGACAGCGCAAAAGTTGCAAGGGGACAAAATGAAACAGCCCCGCCGGCGGCAGGGCTGTTCAAATACCGAAAGGTCAAAAGAGCTTGGGCCGAGGCTTAGGCTTCTGCTGTTTGAGCTTTGCTGATGTCTTTTTTCATTTTCAGGGCGCGGGCTGACAGCTCGGCGTCTTTGGCTTTGGCCAAAAACTTGTCCAGACCACCACGGTGATCGACAGAGCGCAGCGCGTGCGCGGAGATACGCAGTTTGAAGCCGCGGCCCAGTGTCTCGGACTGGAGCGTCACGTCGTTCAAGTTTGGCAGAAAGCGACGGCGCGTTCTGTTTTTGGCGTGGCTCACATTGTTGCCAACCATCGGGCCTTTTCCGGTCAATTCGCAAACGCGTGACATGGGTTCATCCTCATTTTAGTCTTAGAGCCGGCAATCACTGCGGCGATACAATAGGACGCCGAAAAACGGCCTCCGTGAATTCTGTTCGGTGTCATTAGGCGGAATCACCTGCCCCGTCAAGCCGATAGAGGCGCTGTTTGCGCAGATTTCACCACAGCTATTGTGGCCGCTGCCTAACTGGCCAGAAAGCCGCCTGACTGATGCGCCCAAAGTTCGCTGTAGATCCCGCCTTTTGCAATGAGGGCGTCATGTGTGCCTTGCTCAACGATCGCGCCCTCGCGCATGACGATGATACGGTCCATGGCCGCAATCGTGGAGAGCCGGTGGGCAATCGCCAAAACAGTTTTGCCGTCCATCACACGGGTGAGCGCGGTCTGGATCGAGGCTTCGACTTCGCTGTCCAGCGCGCTGGTGGCCTCATCCAGCACAAGGATCGGCGCGTCTTTGAGAATTGCACGGGCCAAGGCGATGCGCTGGCGCTGCCCGCCCGACAGCTTGACGCCGCGCTCGCCCAGATGGGCGTCAAAGCCGCGACGCCCCTGCCCGTCTTGCAGGGTTGTGATAAAGGCACCGGCCTCGGCTTTTTCCACTGCGGCGTGCAGGGCGGCTTCGCTTGTCTGGGTGCTGCCGTAGGTGATATTGTCGCGCGCCGAGCGGTTGAAAAGCGCGGTTTCTTGCGTGACCATGCCGATCGCACGACGCAGGCTGGCTTCTGTGACCTCGCTGATGTCTTGTCCATCGATCGTGACACGGCCGGATTCGGGGTCATAGAGCCGCAGCAAAAGCGAGACGAGCGTCGATTTGCCCGCGCCCGAGGCACCGACAATGCCGAGCTTTTCGCCGGCTTTGATGGTCAGCGAAATGTCGCTGACCCCGCCGATCTCGCGGCCATAGGAAAAGCTCACCCCGTGAAAGCGGATTTCGCCTTCGGGGACTGTGAGCGTAGCCCCTGCCCCGCTGCGCAGGCGCTTGGCGGGGGCGAGCGTGCGCATACCATCCTCGACCTCGCCAAGGTGCATATAGATTGTCATCAGAACAAAGCTGATCCAGCCCGACATTTGCGCAAGCCGGATCGAGACCGCCCCTGTGGCCGTGATATCGCCCGGCGTCACGCCGCTGTCGCGCCAAAAGAGCGCCGCGCCAAGCAGCGCCACAGGCAGGCAGCCCGCAATAAAGATCAGCCCGTAGCGGAAGACAGAACTCAGCTCGCCAAAATCCACCGCCCGTTCGCGCAGGGTCTCGAGCACATCAGCTGTGGCGGCTTCCTCAAGCGCATCGCCTGCGAAGAGTTTGACCGTTTTGATATTGGTGATCGTATCGACCACCTGCCCCGAGACCATGGCCTGTGCGGCGGCGCGCACTTTGGAGCGGGCGCGGATGCGCGGCAGGAAATAGCGCAGATAGCCGCCATAGAGCATGATCCAGCCAAAGAGGATCGCGAGCAGGCGCAGATCAATCACGGCGACGAGGATGGCAGAGCCGATCACCGAGGCGAGCGCAAAGAGGATCGCGTTGACGGTTTCGATCACCACTTCGGTGAGAGAGCGCGTGGCTTGCACCTGTTTTTGGGCAAGGCGGCCTGCGTAATCCTCATCAAAATAGCCGACCGACTGGCCCAGCGTCCAGCGGTTGAGCCGGCCCAAGACCTGTTTGAACAGGTTTGGCCCGAGCACGACCGACTGAAACGCCGCATTCAGCCCGAAAAAGGCGGGACGCAGGCCGATCAGCAGGAAAGCTCCGAAGGCCAGCAGCCAGAGGTGGTTGCCCAAAGGGGCATCGCTTGCTGTGAGGTCGACCACTTCGCCAAGCACATACATCGACAGCACTTCGGAGGCTCCGGAAAGCGCGCTCACAAAGCCTGCCAGCGCGATAACAGGCCATGCGCCCGCGATGCACCAGCGCGCGAAGGCCCAAAGCTCGGTCGGCGGCGCGCCGCGTGCGGGGCGTGTCGGGTCGATCAGGCTTGCGGCCTTCCAAACCATGCGGTGATAGGCTGTGTCGCTCATGCCTCTGTCTCCCGCGGGGCATCGCCTGCCAGGGCATCGCCCAGAAACCCGCCGGACTGGCGCGCCCAAAGCTCTGAATAGACGCCGCCGAGGGCCAGCAACTCGCTATGGGTGCCCTGTTCCAGAACGAGGCCCTTGTCGAGCACAATGATGCGGTCCATCTGGGCGATGGTGGAGAGGCGGTGGGCGATGGCGATCACAGTTTTGCCGCGCATCATGCCATAGAGCGTGTCCTGAATGGCGGCCTCGACCTCGCTGTCGAGCGCGCTTGTGGCCTCGTCGAGCAAAAGGATCGGCGCGTTTTTGAGGATCACCCGTGCGAGGGTGATGCGTTGGCGCTGCCCGCCGGAGAGCTTGACGCCGCGCTCCCCGACATGGGCCGCCATGCCGCGGCGACCCTCGGGGTCTTGCAGGGTTTCGATAAACTCCAGCGCCTCGGCCTCTTTGGCGGCCTGCCAGATTTCGGCATCCGTCGCCTCAAGGCGGCCATAGGCGATGTTTTCGCGCAGGGAGCGGTGCAACAATGCGCTGTCTTGCTGCACCATGCCGATCTGGCGGCGCAGGCTGTCTTGGGTCACGGTGGCGATGTCCTGACCGTCGATCAGGATGCGCCCGGCCTCGGCGTCATAAAAGCGCAGGAGCAGCTTCACGAGTGTGGATTTGCCCGCCCCGGAGCGCCCGACGAGGCCGATTTTTTCGCCAGCTTTGATCGTCAGGGTGACGCCCTCAAGCCCGCCCACGGCGCGGCCATAGCGGTGGGTCAGGTTTTCGATCTGGATCTCGCCTTTGGAGATGGCGAGCGGTTTGGCATCTTTCGCATCGGTCAGATCGATCGGTTGGGCGATGGTTTCCATGCCTTCGGCCACGACGCCGAGCTGGCGGAAAAACGAGGTTAGCGCCCACATGATCCAGCCTGTCATCGCATTGAGGCGCAGCGTCAGAGCCGAGGCCGCCGCGACAACACCCACCGAGGCTGTGCCCTGCATCCAGAGATAGATCGCCCAGCCGACCACCCCGACAATCAGAACGCCGTTGAGCAGGGTCAGGACAAAATCCATCACCGAATAGATCCGCATTTCTTCAATGAAGGTGCGGCGGGCCTCCTCAATGGCTTCGCGGGCAAAATTGATTTCCCCGTCATGATGGGCGAACATTTTGACCGAGTGGATATTGGTATAGCTGTCCACCACGCGGCCTGTGACAGCGGAGCGGGCATCGGAGGCTTTTTGCGAGGCCGGGCCAACGCGCTGAAGTGTCCAGCGCATGAGCAGCCCGTAGCCAAGGAGCCAGACCGCCAAGGGCAGCATCAGGCGCAGATCGGCCCCGTAGAGCAGGACCGCCGCGCCGACGATATAGGCAAGCGAATAGGTGAGCGCGTCGAAGACCTGAAACACCGCCTCCCCTGCGGCGGGCGGGGTTTGCATGATGCGGTTGGCAATCCGGCCTGCGAAATCGTTTTCAAACCAGCCGACGGACTGGCGCAGCACATGATTGTGCGCCCGCCAGCGCACCAGCGTGCCAAGATTGGGCAGGATCGTATTGTTGAGCAGGAGCACATCGAGAAACTGGATGGCCGGGCGGAGAATGAGCACAAAGAGCGCCAGCCCGATGAGAAACGGGCCATGCGCAGCCCAGACCTCGGCGGGGGAGCCTGTGAGCACATCCACGAGCCAGCCGGTGTAATAGATCAGCGCGATTTCAATGGCGGCGACGACGATCGACAGGCCGCCAGCGGCCCAGAACACCCCTTTGAACGGGCGGGTATAGCCGAGCATGAACCGCCAGAGCGTCTTGGGCGGCACATCTTCGCGGGGATAGGAGATATAGGGATCCACGAGGGTTTCGAAATAGGAGAAGAGCTTTTTCATGTCTTAGGCCTTGGATATGGGACAGGGCCGCGCAGAGCGGCGCGGGTGCATCAGGTGTTTCGCCAGGGGTTTGGCGATCACCCGGTTGTGGTCCAGATCCCGTAAAACATGGTGCCCTCCTTCGTTCACTTGTGAAGGGTAGCGGAGGGTGGACAGGCTGTCACCCCACTTTTGTCTTGGGGCGGGGCCTTTCTGTCTCTTATACACATCTCCGAGCCCACGAGAAAGGAATAGATATCGTATGCCGTTTTTCGCTTGAAAAAAAAAAAAGCAAGAAACTC
>JAHBAN010000024.1 GCA_018500075.1 Flavobacteriia bacterium
GCCCCCGAAAAAGACAGGGCGCGTGGCCAGCGGAGACCCAAGATGGCACTGGAAGACAGCAAGAACTTTGTAGACGAGGCTTTCACGCGCAGAAGCGACCGTGGCGTGAGCTTTGAGAACAGCTTTGGCGGGGCGCTGTCCTTTTTGCGCCGCCGATACACCAAGGATCTGAGCGGCGTGGATATTGCCGTGACGGGCATTCCTTTTGATCAGGCGGTGACCAACCGCCCCGGCACGCGACTTGGCCCGCGCGCCATCCGCGAGGCGAGCACCCTGCAAAGCCCCGATGCACCCTATGGCTGGGGCTATAATCCGCTCGATGAGATGAACGTCATCGACTACGGCGATCTGGCGTTTGATTATGCCAATATTGCGGCCTTTCCCGAGGCGCTCACCGCTCATATCCGCACCATTCTGGCGGGCGGTGCGGCGAGTGTGGCGCTCGGGGGGGACCATTACATCAGTTTCCCGATACTCAAGGCCTATGCCGAAACATACGGCCCGATTTCGCTCATCCAGTTTGATGCCCATACCGACACATGGGCCGATGATGACATTGGGCGTGTCGACCATGGCACGATGTTTTACAAAGCGGTCAAAAGCGGGATTGTCGACCCCGAGACCTCGGTGCAGATCGGCATTCGCACGAGCAATGAGGACACGCTTGGGGTGAACATCATTGATGCGCGCGAGGTCCATGCCATTGGCGCGGCGGCTGTGGCCGAGAAGGCGCGGGCGATTGTCGGCGAGAGGCCGGTTTATCTCAGCTTTGACATTGACGGGCTGGACCCCGCCTTTGCGCCCGGCACCGGCACCCCTGTTTGGGGTGGTTTAAGCTCGGCGCAGGCCAGCCATATTCTGCGCGATCTCGCCGGGGTGAATATTGTCGGGGGGGATATTGTGGAAGTGTCCCCGCCCTATGACACCACGGGGGCCACGGCGATTGCGGGGGCGCACGTGGCGATGGAGATCATCTGTCTCTTGGGCTGGAGCAGGCTGGGCAAAGGCTGATGTCGCCTTCGGCGAGGATATTTGGAGCAATAAAAAAGGGATGGGGCGTGTGAGCTGGGGGGTCTTGGGCCTGTGTGTTCTGGTGGTGGGCTTTGCGGCTTATGTGCGGCTGGCACCGGAGACGGCGGCGCGCTGGCGGCTGTCGGGGGAGGAGATGGCGGCTCTGGCGCCGGGCGATTATGCGCAGCCGGGCGGCTTTCGCGCGGTGCGCCCCTATGAGGGCGATTGGGCGGCGGTGGAGGCGGTTGTGCTTGGCACGCCACGGACCCGCGCGCTGGCCAATTGGGGGGCAGAGCGGCTTTATGTGACGCGCTCGGCGTTTTGGGGCTTTCCGGATTATACCACGGTGCGGCTTGCCGGCGGGCGGCTTGACATCTACGGGCGGCTGCGCTTTGGGCGCTCAGATCTTGGCGTCAACCGGGGGCGCATTCTGGGCTGGCTCGCGCGGCTGAAGCTGTGAGCTGAGGCAACCATCGGAGGTTTCTCGCCACATCGGCACATTGAGCGACATTTGGCATTGGGCGGTGAACATCCGTCCGCCGACCTGCAGGCAGATGCTTTCGCCAAGTTCGACGCGCCCGCCCGTGCTGTCGGTGCAATAGCAATCAATCTGCTGCCCGCCGATGGTCTGATCGGCGAAGGACGGATCGGCGAAAGACTGGGCCGCGAGGGCCATGAGGAAGATGGCAAGGCGCGTCATGGGGGCAGTATAGCATCAAGTCGGCGCTTGACCAAGCGGGCTGAATACCGCACATCGGGGGCATGGTTCCTTCAGAGCGCTTAGAGCAGATCATCCAGCGTTTCCAATTCCTTGAGGCCAAGATGGCCGAAGGGGGCGGGGATATTGCGGCTTTGGCCAAGGAATATTCCGATCTGCGCCCTGTGGTGGAGGAAATCGAGGGCTACCGCAGCTTGCTTGCCGATCTGGCCGAGGCCAAGGAAATGTTGGGCGATCCGGAGATGAGGGCCTTGGCGGAGGACGAGCTGCCGGGCTTGCGGGCGCGCCTGCCCGAGGCGGAGGCGGCGTTGCAGCTCTCGCTCTTGCCCAAGGATGCGGCTGACGGGCGGCCCGCGCTCATTGAGATCCGCCCGGGAACCGGGGGCGACGAGGCGGCGCTTTTTGCCGGTGATCTCTTGCGGATGTATCAGCGCTATGCGGAGGCGCGGGGCTGGAAATTCGAGATCCTGGAGGAGAGCGTGAGCGAGCTGGGCGGCATCAAGGAGGCTGTTGTGCGCGTTGCGGGGCAGGATGTGTTTGCGCGGCTTAAGTTCGAGAGCGGGGTGCACCGTGTGCAGCGGGTGCCTGAAACCGAGAGCGGCGGGCGGATTCACACCTCGGCGGCGACTGTGGCTGTTTTGCCCGAGGCGGAAGATGTGGACATCGTCATCAACGCCAATGACATCAGGATCGACACCATGCGCGCGAGCGGGGCGGGCGGCCAGCACGTCAACACCACCGACTCGGCGGTGCGGATCACCCATATCCCGACCGGGCTTGTTGTGACCTCCTCGGAAAAGAGTCAGCACCGCAATCGCGAGATTGCCATGCAGGTTCTCAAGACGCGGCTGTTTGATCTGGAGCGCCAGAAGCTGCATGATGCGCGCAGCGCCAGCCGGGCCGAGCAGGTCGGCTCGGGCGACCGTTCGGAGCGGATCAGAACCTATAATTTTCCGCAGGGGCGGATGACGGACCATCGGATCGGTCTTACGCTTTACAGCCTCGGGGCTGTGATGCAGGGCGATCTGGACGAGACGATTGATGCGTTGATTGCGGATCATCAGGCGCGGCTTCTTGCGGAGATGAACGGGTGAGCGGAGCCACGGTTGGCGCGGCGCTGCGCGCGGGCGCCAAGGCGCTTGTTGCGGCCGGGATCGAGGGCGGCGCGCGGGATGTGCGGCTGTTGATGGCCTCTGTGCTCGGCCTTGAGCCGGGGCGGATGACGCTGCATTTGAATGATGATTTGCCGGCGGCGGCGGCGGCTTCTTTTGAGGCCTTTGTGCAGCGCCGCTCAGCGCGCGAGCCTGTCTCCCATCTGATCGGGCGGCGGGTTTTTTTTGGCCGTGATTTTGCCGTCAGCGCCGATGTGCTTGATCCGCGTCCGGAGACCGAGGCGCTTGTTCTGGCGGCTCTGGAGCGCCCGTTTGAGCGGGTGCTGGACCTTGGCACAGGCTCGGGGTGCATTTTGCTGACGCTTCTGGCGGAGCGCGGGTCGGCGCGCGGGCTGGGAGCCGATCTTTCGCCGGCGGCTTTGACCATGGCTCAGCGCAATGCCGCGGCGCTCGGGGTGGCGGAGCGCTGCGGGTTTGTCTGCTCTGACTGGTTCGGGGCGATTGAGGGGCGCTATGATCTGATCGTGTCCAACCCGCCTTATATCGCGCAAGCAGAGATGGGCACGCTGGCGCCCGAGCTGTCCCATGAGCCGGCTTTGGCGCTGACGGATGGGGCCGACGGGCTTGCGGCCTACCGGATCATCTGTGCCCGCGCGCCGGCTTATCTGGCGAAGGGCGGGGCCTTGATTGTGGAGATCGGCCCGACGCAGGGCGCAGAAGTGAGCGCTATGATGCGCGCCGCCGGGCTGAGGGATGTGCATATCCGGCCCGATCTGGACGGGCGGGCGCGTGTTGTATTGGGCTGTCAGCCGGCTTAAACCGCATTTTGCATGGATTTCGGGCATTTCGGCCTTGTGAAACATCTTCTGTCGTGTTTATTGAAGGTGTGAGCGGTGGATGTCTTTAGGACGGTCCCGCATACACCCAAGCCAGAAATCTTTGGATTTGTTGAAAGTGCATTTGGCACGCCGCAGATCAAACAAAGGCCAATTAACAAGCTCAGGCTCTTAAAACATGAGATCATCCAAATCGCGTTCGCGATCAAAGAACAACCGGAACAACAACCGGCCCTCGGGAAATATTGTAAACCGCGTGTTTGACAGCTCGGGGCCGGAAGGCAAAGTGCGTGGCACGCCGCAGCAGATTATCGAGAAATACAATCAGCTGGCGCGCGATGCGCAGCTTGCGGGCGACCGTGTGGCGACAGAGAACTTTCAACAGCACGCAGAGCATTATCAGCGGATGTTGAGCGAGGCGATGGTTGAAGAAAACGCCAAGCGCGAGCAGCTGGAACAGCTTCACCGAGAGCGTCAGGCCGAGCGGGAGCGCGAAGCGGCGGAACGGCGCGAACGCCAGGAGCGCGAGAGCAATACCGCGGCCAGCGAGGCTCAGGAGCAGCCGCAACCGCAGGTGCCGCAGCGCAAACCGCGCCGCGCCGCAGCGCTCAGCGATGCGCAAGACGCCCCCCAGCCCGATATTGCGCAGCTTGAAATGATGCGCGCACCGGAAGAAAGCGGCCTTGTCGAGACGCCCGAGAACGCGGCAGACAAGCCAAAGCGGACGCGCAAGCCGCGGCGCAAGAAAGACGAAACCCCCTCGGATGAGGGCGGATCACAAGCCGCAGAATAAACCAGAAACCCCGCGCCTGACGCGGGGTTTTTTCTGGCTGGTCTTTGGCCATCTTTGTGACCGCCCCTGTGATCGCCTCTGTGGCGGCTCTGTGGCTGCTCTGTGAGCTGTGCGGCGGGCTGTTTAAGGCGCTTTGATGGCGCGGGCGAGGGCGCAGAACTGCTCCAGCCCGATCACTTCGGCCCGGTCTGTGGGCTGGATCCCTGCGGCGAGGAGCCTGTCTTCCAGATCGGGCGCAAGGCCCTTGAGGGCTGCGCGCAGCATTTTGCGGCGCTGGTTGAACGCCTTGGCGACCACACGCTCCAGAGTTTTGGCATCGGCCTCAAAGCGGGGTCTGTCGAGCGCCTTGAGATGCACAACCGCGCTGCTGACTTTGGGGGGCGGTGTGAAGGCTTCGGGGGGCAGGGTGAGCACAATCGCCGCCTCTGATCGCCACTGGGCCAGAAGCGCGAGGCGCCCGTAGGCTTTGGAGCCGGGGCGCGCGACGATACGCTCGGCCACTTCGCGCTGGAACATGAGTGTCAGGCTGTCCCAGAACGGGGGCCATTCGGGCGGGGTGAGCCAGCGCACCAGAAGCTCTGTGCCGATATTATAGGGCAGGTTGGCGGCGATCTGGATCGGCTTTGAGAGATGGGCAAGCGGATCGACTTCAAGCGCATCGCCTTCTATCACAGTCAGGCGGCCATCGTAGGCGGCGGCGATCTCTTCGAGCGCGGGGATGCAGCGGCTGTCTTTTTCGATGGCGAGCACACGGCGCGCGCCCTCAGAGAGCAACCCACGGGTGAGACCGCCCGGACCGGGGCCGATTTCGAGCACATCGCTGTGAGACAAATCGCCGACATGGCGGGCGATTTTGGCTGTGAGGTTGAGATCGAGCAAAAAGTTCTGACCCAGAGATTTGCGCGCGGACAAGCCGTGATTGGCAATCACGGCGCGCAGGGGCGGGAGGCTGTCGATCTGGGTCATGCGGGGGTGCCTTTTGCCATGGCCCAGGCAACGCGCAGGGCTTCTATGCTGGAGCCGGGATTGGCGCGGCCCTGGCCTGCGATATCAAAGGCGGTGCCGTGGTCGGGGGATGTGCGCACAAAGGGCAGCCCGAGGGTGACATTGACGCCCCGATCAAAATCAAGCGTCTTGATCGGGATCAGGGCCTGATCGTGATACATACAGATCGCCGCGTCATAGCGGGCGCGGGCGGCTGCGTGAAACATGGTATCGGCGGGCAGGGGGCCGGCGATATCAAGCCCCGTGTGGCGCAGGGTCTCAAGCAGGGGCGCGATCCAGTCCAGCTCTTCCCGCCCCATGGTGCCGCCTTCGCCGGCATGGGGATTGAGGCCGGACACGGCGAGGCGCGGGGCGGCAATACCGAACTGGGTTTGTAGGGCGGTGTGGGTGATCCTGATTGTGCTGGCCAGTCGCTCGGGCGTCAGCGCCTTTGGCACATCGCTTAGGGCGATATGGATTGTGGCGGGCACAACGCGCAGCGCGGGGCTGGCCAGCATCATCACCACATCGTCAACGCCTGCGAGATGGGCGAGAAATTCGGTATGGCCGGGAAAGCCGAAGCCGGCGCCGTCTTTGAGGGCTTTTTTGTGAATCGGCAGCGTGCAGAGCGCGGCGGCCTCGCCGGACTGCACCAGCGTGACGGCGCGCTCTATTGCGGCGATGACACCGGCGGCATGGGAGGGGTCGGGCTGGCCTGCGACGCGCGCAGCCCCCATGGGCAGGGGCAGAACCGGCAGGCCCTGCGCCATGGCGGCGGGGGCTTCGCCCGGGGCGCCGATTGGGACATATCGGCTGCCGGGCGGCAGGCGGGACGGATCACCGATCAGAAAGAAGCTCAGCTCGTCCTTGAGCGCCGCCCAGAGCAGCGGGGCCAGCTCGGGGCCGATCCCTGCGGGTTCGCCACAGGTGAGCGCGACGGGTTTAGTATTCAATGATCCGCGCCTCGGAGCGCAGCTGGGCAAGGTAGCCGTCGGCATAGCTCGCAAGGCGGCGGTTTTGCAGGCTGGAGGCGATCTGGTCGCGATCGACGCCTTCGGCTTGTTCGGGGGTTCTGCCACAGAGCATCAGGAAAACGAGGGTTTGGCCGTCGCCACGGGTGAGGGCAGTGGAGACTTCATGTTTGTCCAGTTTGGCAAGTTCGACGGCGAAATCTGTTGGCAGATCGGCGGGCGCTTTGGAGCTGCGCTCCAAGACCGCTTCGGGCTGGCCTTTGGCGACGCCGTAGAGGTCATCGCAGGTGTCGACGGTCTGGGTGAGTTTGCGGGCGGTGGCGAGCGCCTCGGGGCTGCGCCCGCCTGCGATGAAATAGGCGGCATAGTCGATCGCCGAAAAGCGTGGCGTTGCCACTTTGCCTTCGTCGATCCCGCGCAGTTGAAAGAGCGCAATCGCGCCGTCAATCGGGATCGGATCGCTGACCTGTCCGCGGCCAAGGCCGAGCAGCACGGGATGCAGCGTCGCGGGCAGATTGGACAGCGGCATCCACTCGAGCCGGCCGCCACGGGCGCTTGTGGCTGTGGCAGAATATTTGCGCGCGGCGGCGGCAAAGGCGCTTTCGGTTGTGATCTGGGACAGCTCGTTGGCGCGCGCTTGGGCGGCGGCGGCCTCTGCGGGCGGGGCCGGAAGGATGATTTCGGAGAGCAGAACGCGGATGCTGTCGGTGCTTGTGGCGTTGAGGGCCTGATCAATGTCGCTGTCCCCGACCTCGACTTTGGCGCCGAAACGGGCGCGCACGAGGCTGCGCCACGCCACGCCGGAGACAATGAAATCGCGGAAGGTTTGCTCTTCTACGCCGCCCTGTTTGAGCGCGGCAAGGAACTCATCCGCTGTCATATTGGCGCGCGCGGCGAAGTCTTCCATGCCCCGGCTGATCTCCTCATTGGCGGGCAGCACATCCAGCGCTTGGGCTGCGTCGAGCTTGAGGCGCTCTTCAATCAGCTGGCTGCGCGCTTCTTTGGCCGGATCTCCCGGCGAGCGGAACATGGTCAGCATCAGGCTGCGCTGATTGAGATCATATTGGGTGATCACCTTGTCATTGACCTTGATTGCGGGGGCAAACAGGTTTTGGGAGCGCGCTGTGCTTGCGGCTGTCACCGTGACGGCGAGGAGCGCAATAAAGAGCGAGTGAAGCGGTGAGCGCGTGATCATCAGACTTAGTCCTTGCATTGACGGGTATAGCTATCATCCCGCGAGCTTGCATTAAACCCGAGAAGCCCGACCGTCAGGCTCATTTCGGTTGAGGGCGACAGAATACTAGAAGAGGTAAACCTGCGCGAGAGCGAAAGGTCAAGTTTCACACATTCATTTCGATACTCTAGGCCAAGGCCCGCCTCGGCGGCCTGATCGATGGTGACATCATAGCGCATATTCGCCGTTCCCGCCCAGTGGCGCGAGAAGCGGTATAGCCCGTCCAGCGACAGTTCGGCCACAACATCCGCCCTGTCTTCGGAGGCGTCGGCATCAAGCCAGACATAGCTTGCCCCGACGCCGAAGCGCTTTTGTTGCCATGTGGCGCGGGCCTCGGCCTTGGAGGGGGTGAGATCACTGTCAAGGAGGGTGCGCGCGGTCAGGGCCAGCCCGCCGGGTGTGCGCATCTGGCCGGCGAGCAGCAGATCGGAGGTTTCACCGGCAAGGCCGGAGGAAGGGGAGAAGTCGGGCTGTGCGGACTGGCGCAGGATCTGGCCAAAGGTCAGGCGGCTGTCGCCACCACGCGGGCCTGTGCGCGCCCACGTCAGCCCATAGGTGATCATTTGGCCGCGTTCGCGGCGGTCGGGACTTGGAAAATGTGTCAGATCGAGCAGATTGCCTTCGTCAAATTCGACGCGGGTGCTTTCGTCATTGGCCACAGCGAGGGTGGTGCCGCCGACCCAGCCGAACTGAACGAAGGGTTCGAGCACATGATAAGCACCGTTTTGGGAGCGCTTGGCGAGCGGCCAGCGCAGGGCGAGCGCGGCCATCGGGGTCAGCTCGGCTTCTGTTTTGGGCAGGTTGGCGTCTTGATAGGTGTAAAACTGATCGGCGGCCAGACCGGTGAAGACTTTGGCGTGCAGGCCGTGGGCTGTGGTCCAGCTGCGCTGCCAGCTGAGCTGGCTCCCCAGACGCACAACATCGCGCCCGTCCACCACGCCGTTCCCGTCAGCGTCGGTATCGGTATCGGAGTAGCGGAAATGGCTGTGCAGCGCGACCCCGAGGCGCAGCTCGCCGCCCAGAGCCGCAGGGAAGAGGCGCAGCTCATGGGACAGATCGTTGATCAGCGAGGGGATATGGCCGTTGATCTCGCCCACCCGCAAAGAGCGGTAATGCACCAGAGCCGCCGCTGTATAGCTGTTGCGTTTGGCGCGGGTCAGGGCGATTTCGCTGGCGAGGCGGTCATTGCTTGAATAGCCGTAATCGACCAGAAATGACTCATCCAGCGTGGTTTGCAGATCAAAGCTGAGTTTATAGTCTTCGGCCAGCTCGAACGCCCCTTCGGCAAAGAGATAAGCGCGGGTGTCGCCTGGCATTTGGTCATCGCGCGAGAGCGCCCCGTCAAAGGAGACAGAGCCGTTTTTGAACGCCTGACGGTATTGCAACTCGAGTGTGCGGGCCTTTGTGCTCAGATAGGGGGTGACGGTCAGGTCGCGGTGATCGCCGAGGCGGATAAAAAACGGCAGGCGAATGCCTGTGCCGAGGATTGTCGAGCTGTTTAAAGCCGGGATCATGAAGCCTGTGGCGCGTTTGAGGCTCGGGTCGGGCAGGCGCAGATAGGGCAGGTAAAACACCGGCACATCTTTGACGCGCAGCTGTGCGCCCTCGAAATAGAGCTGCTTTTCGGTCTGATCATGGATCACGCGGCGGGCGCGGATCTGCCAGAGCGGCGGGGTGCCATCATCGCAGATCTGGCAGGAAGTCACGGCCGTTTTGTAGAGCTGCGAATAGCGCCCGTTGACGCGGTTCATCTGGTAGGCGGCGAGCTGGACTTGCTGGTCGAGCACCACGCGGGCGCTTTTGAGCACCGCGTTTTGAAATCCGGCGTCCATCTCGGCGCTGGAGGCGAGGACTGTTATGGTGCCGCTGTCTTCGATCCGGATCGGGCCGTCGATGCTGAGCTGGCCTGTGGTGCGGTCATAGGTTATTTTTTGCGCCAGAATACGGGTCTCACCGGAGAGCGCTTCGACGCGGCCTTCGGCCACAAGGCGGGTTTTGCCCTCAAGATAGACCTGATCGGCCACGAGCATGGCGGGGACATCGGCCTGTTCTGCGCCCAGTGGCAGGGCGAGGCAGAGGGCAAGGGCAAGATGGCTCAATAGGCGCTTCATCGCAGGTCTCACCCGTCTTCCATATGCAACAGTAAGCCCCAGGCCAGCAGAACCGAGGCGGTGGGCGGTGCCCAAGCGGCCAGCATCACGGGGATTTGGCCGTTTTCACCGAGGACTTGCGCGAAATTTCGAATGTAGTAAAGCCCAAAGCCGAGCAAAATCGAGCTGAGCACGGCCATGCCGGTGCCGCCGCCGCGCGCGTGGCGCATGGTAAAGGCAGCCCCGACCAGCACCATCGCCAGCAAAAAGAGCGGTTGGGCCAGCTCCATCTGGAGCCAGACCGCATGGCGGCGGGTTGAAAAGCCGGCTTGCTGGAGCTGGTTAATGAAGGCGGGCAGATCCCAGACCGAAATCGCGCTGGGCGCGCCAAAGCTTTCAAGGATGCGCTCCTGTGTCAGGGTGGAGGAAATCCGCAGGGTCAGGTGACGCGCGACATTGCCCTCCGGATTGACCCCGGAGGAGAGCGGCCAGACGGTGGCATCGGTCAGCTCCCATGCGCCCGGCAGCAGACGGGCCTCGGCGGCTTCGACGCGTTTGAGCGGGCCGCCTTTGGGCGCATAGGAAAGAAAGGTCACATCATAGAGCACGGTGGCATCGGGATTGGTCGTGGCGGCGCGAATGACGGTCTGGCCCTCGGCGCCGCCCTGACGCAGCCACAGCCCTTCGGTGGAGAGCGAGAGCACATCAACGCTGCCGTCGCGCAGCTCTTGATTGAGGTCGTGAGCGCGTTTGGATGTGGCGGCGACAATCGGATTGAACAGGGCCACCAGCATCACGCCAATCACAAAGGCCATGCCGGCCGGTGCGATGAGCGCGCGCAGGGCCGAGCGGCCTGTGGCGCGCACCACCACAAGCTCCGAGCTGCGCGCCAGCCCGAGAAACAGCGCCACGGTGGAGAGGATCATCACCAGCGGCACGATCTCATAGAGGCCTTGCGGCACATTGAGCAAAGACAGCGTGACCAGCGCAGAGAAGGGCACCTCGATGCCCTGAAAGCGGCGCACCATTTCGACAAGGTCGATCAAGGTCTGAAACAGGAAGAACACGAGCAACAACCCGAAAAACAGGCCGAGGAACTTGCGGATGAAATAGCTGTGCAGGATCATGAGAGCGCGGCCTTTCTGCGCCGCCATGCCGAGAGCGAGGGCAATTGCCCCGCCGCGCGCGCCAGCAGGGCGGCGGCGAGCAGCAGCCCGATCAGCGCGGGCAGGTAGAGCAGCGGCCAGCGCGCAGGATTGCTCAGAACCGGGTCTGTGACCACGCTTTCCAGAGCCTTGATGAGCACAAGATACAACAGGGCCAACACGATCTGGCGCCAGACGCCAAAGCGGGAAAACCCGCCCGAGAGCAGCGTCGCAAAGCCGAGCAGGGCAACAGTCAGGGCAAACAGCGGCTGGGAGAGGCGGGCGTGCAACTCTTCGGTAAAGACGCCGGCGCTGACGCCTGTGCGGACCTGAATGTGCACAGGGGATGTGAGCAGCTCATAGGTGCTGAAGTGGCGCAACAGCGGCGGGGCGCTGTCGTTTGTTTCGATCAGGCCTTTGATCCCGTAGGAGAGGTCGGCAAAATGGGTTGTGTTGAGCTGCATGGCGGGCCGCGAGAGGCGTTGGGTCAGCCCGTTGATCATGACGAGGGCGGGGCCTGTGTCGGTGCGCACGAGATAGGCCGAGGCGGCGGTATGGGTCACGCTTTCGCTCGGGTCGCGGCGATCGGAGAGAAAGACATCATTCATGCGCCCGTCGGGGGCGATTTCGCGGATGTAGAAGGTCACCCCGTCGGTGGGGTGGAGAAAGGTGCCTTCGGTGAGCAGCCGCGCGGTCACGTTTTGGGAGATCTCGGCCTCGCGCAGCTGGAGCTGTTTGAGCGACCTCGGGACCAGAACATTGGCCAGAACCGCCACCATAAGCCCGACGATCAGGCCGAAATAGACCACGGGCCGTGCCAGTCGCCACGGCGAGAAGCCGGTCGACTGCATCACGGTCAGCTCGCTTTCTGTGCTGAGGCGGTTGGTGACATAAAGAGTTGCAGCAAAGCCTGCGATGGGCAGGACGATGCGGATCACGGAGGGCAGAGTGAGGGCGGTGAATTCGGCAAAGACCAGAGCGGTCTGGCCATCTCCTATCAGCCTGTCAAAGAGTTGAACGGCGCGGTTGATCCAGTACACCGAGACCAGAACCAATGCAAAAAAGCCAAACAAAACCATAAGCTGCGACAGCATATAGCGGTCGAATCTGGCCACGGTATCCCCCTCGGATGGTGTAACAATGGGAGGACACTACTAGATGTGGCGGGGCAGGGTAAACTGCAAATCAGGTTTATTGGCCCAGAGCGGGCCGGAGTGCGGCAGACCGGCCCCAAGCGGCGCGAAAGCGGGGGTTTGGGCACTGGTCAAGGCGGGCGTGTCGCGTTACGACTTGGGCAAAGATATGGGAGACAGAGATGGCCGAGCTTGTGACATTTGACTTCAAAGACCTTGATCTTGAGGCGCTGGGCGGCGCTGCGGGGCGTGTGGCTGTTGTGGCCAGCCCCGAGGGCACGCTTGACAAGGCCGGGCGGCGCGTGGCGCGGCTCACCAAGGGCGCGCTGAAGCGGCTTTTGGAGAGCGAGCGCTTTGAAAAGGCCCGCGAGGGCGATGTTCTGACGCTGGGCTACCCGTCTGGCATGGCGGCGGAGGCTGTGGATGTGGTCAAGCTGGCGCGCACGGCCAAGGCCGAGACCGCGCGCAAGGCGGGCGTGTCTTTGGCCAAGACCAAAGGCAAGGCGGCGCTGACGCTTTGCCTTGGGGCGATGCCACGGGCGCATGAGCTTGTGATGGGGCTGGCGCTGCGCCTTTATGAGTTTACGCCCCATAAGACGGCAAAGGCGGAGGCGGAGGGCGCGATCTGTGTGATGTGCCCCAATCCCGCAGCGCTTGAGGGGGCTGTGGCCGATCCGCTGGCTGTGGCACGCGGGGTGCATTTCACGCGCGATCTGGTCAATGAGCCGGCCAATCACCTGACCACAACCGAATTTGCCAATCGTCTTGTGGCGCTGGGCAAGCTCGGCCTGACGGTCAAGGTGTTGGAGGAGGATGAGCTGGCCAAGCTCGGGATGAATGCGCTGCTGTCGGTCGGACATGGCAGCATCAGCCCTTCGAAAGTTGTAATTATGGAGTGGCTCGGCGGCGAAAAGGGCGCGGCCCCGCTGGCGCTTGTTGGCAAGGGCGTTGTGTTTGACACTGGGGGCATCAGCCTCAAGCCAGCGGCGGGCATGGAAGACATGACCATGGACATGGGCGGCGCGGGCACGGTTGCGGGCACGATGCAGGCCTTGGCCGAGCGCAAGGCGCGGGCAAATGTCATCGGGCTTGTCGGGCTGGTCGAGAATATGCCC
>JAHBAN010000091.1 GCA_018500075.1 Flavobacteriia bacterium
GGCGTCAGATGTGTATAAGAGACAGCCTATGAGGGGCGCAGCTACCAGGAGGTCAAGCTCGACGGGATGCGCAAAACCATCGCCGCCCGCCTCACCGAGGCCAAGCAGACCGTGCCGCATTTCTACCTGCGCCGCGAGATCAAGCTCGATGCGCTCATGGCCTTCCGCGCCCAGCTCAACAAGCAGCTCGAAGCCCGTGGCGTGAAGCTCTCGGTCAATGACTTCATCATCAAGGCCACCGCCCTCGCGCTGCAAGCCGTGCCTGCGGCCAATGCGGTCTGGGCGGGCGACCGTGTGCTCCAGATGAGCGCCTCGGATGTGGCCGTGGCTGTCGCCATCGAAGGCGGCCTCTTCACGCCTGTGCTTCAGGACGCCGAGCAAAAATCGCTCTCCGCCCTCTCCACCGAGATGAAAGACCTCGCCGCGCGCGCGCGTGACCGCAAGCTTGCCCCGCACGAGTATCAGGGCGGCAGCTTCGCCATCTCCAATCTCGGGATGATGGGGATCGACAACTTCGACGCGATCGTCAATCCGCCCCACGCCGGCATCCTCGCCGTGGGCGCGGGTGTGAAAAAGCCCGTGGTCGGCGCCGATGGTGAGCTGACAGTCGCGACAGTAATGTCTGTCACAATGTCGGTCGATCACCGCGTGATTGACGGCGCGCTCGGGGCCGAGCTGCTCAAACATATCGTGGACCATCTCGAAAACCCGATGGCCATGCTCGCCTGATCTGACAGGGCGATAAAGTTAACAAACGCCGCGCAGGGGTAAACGCTCCGTGCGCGGCGTTTACGTTTGGACTTTGGCCAAAACCCCTGTTTGCCCGGTGCACGGGTTGTGCACGGGTTGTGCACACATATCACCCCCCCAGAATCACCGCAGACGTGCAAAGGTTAACGCAGCCGTAGGGTGCGCATTCACTGCGCACCAAACCGCCTCAAAAAATCCCGAAAAACCGCTCGGGCAGTTTGAATTGCAGCTCATAGTCAGGCCGCTCAAAGTGATAAAATCCGGTCTCGCCCCGCGGCGCGAAACTCTCCACCATAGCCTTGCGATAGGGGCCGGTGTCAAAGCCCTCCTGCATCTCAAATTTCCCCATGGTTTCAAAGACCTCTCGGTCCTCCCCGCGCGCATCCGCAAACCAGTGACCGCCAATCGCGGTGTCTTTCTTGCTCTGCCCGATCTCTTTGGTGATCGCGTTGCGCCGGTCCATGGCGCGGGCGTATTCGGCAAAATCGCAAAACTTGAGATGAAACAGATACAGCCCCTCAGGCGCGTTGATCTGGTCATATTGGGTAAAATGCCCGCCACGGGCAATTTTGACCCCCGCCGAGAGGATACAGGGCTTGGAGTAATGCGGCGCAAGCCTCACATGAGAGCGCGGCCCCAGAACCTTGTTTTCAATCGGCTTTTCTTCAATGTCGATCCGGTGAATCACCTCAAGCCCGAGCGGTGTGATCACCTGTCGGTGCTTTTGTCGCATGAGCCAGTCCGGCAGATGCCCCACCTCAGGATCAAGCACCACAAGCTCGTCCACATCCCCCACAATCACATGGTCAAAATAGGCGTTCAGCCCCTGCACAAGGTTGTTGAGAAGCCGCCAGCGCTTCATATCAAAGTTCTTGTGGTGATGTCCGGGGATGCCAATGATATTGCAGCCCTTGGCCAGCTCGGCGACCTCAGGGGAGTGACCATGGTTGACGATATAGCAGTTTTCGCGCCCCAGCATCTCGCCGTAATAGGCCAGCCATATCTTGAGATAAAACAGGTCGTCGCGCAGCATGGTCACGGCTGCAATCTTAAAAGTCTTCGGCTCACTCATCACTCTGCTCGCTCTGTGTTCGGGCGTCCTTTGCAGATTAGCCGCTGGCGCACAAAATGAGAATCAATTTGTTGGGCGCGCAAGATAATCCACAAGCTTGGCCCCAAGCAGCACCCAGGGCGCGCCATGCATCAGCAGATCAAATATATCAATCACAGCGCGCAGCTCACCGGCAATCAGAAGCTTTAGCTTCTCCCAGATATGTGGCTCGGGAAAGAAGGGCGCCAGCCCCAATGTGAGGGCCAAAAGAAGCGCGATGGGCCATGAAATATGGGTCAAAGCGTTTCGCATACCTGTCCCTTACAAGGAAGAAAGTGGCGCGGTTGACGGGGCTCGAACCCGCGACCCCCGGCGTGACAGGCCGGTACTCTAACCAACTGAGCTACAACCGCGCATCCGCAACGGGGCATCCTAAATCGTGCAGTGTGGCGCGGTTGACGGGGCTCGAACCCGCGACCCCCGGCGTGACAGGCCGGTACTCTAACCAACTGAGCTACAACCGCTCACTGCAAGGCTTCGGATGCTCCAAAGCGTGAGGGAGGTCATATGCGCACCCCCTGCCCGCGTCAAGCGCTCAAACCCCCTCTTTTCGCAAAAATTGTGCCTCATAGGTCACGGCCCGCAAGGTTTCACAATTTCGCCCTGTTTTGGCCCGCTGTTTGGCGTAAAATTTTTTTGGAATTATTTTTCAAAGCCCGCGAACAGGAGGTTTTTATGCCAAAATCGCAAAAACCGCTTCCCAGCCCGAAACAAACCCGAAATCCGCCCCCGCCCAAGCCCCCGGTCATCACCGATTATGCCTCTCTATGAGCCGAAGCGGGGCGCGGTTTGAGCGCGCATAACGGTGTGAAAACACCGCTCTCCAGCCTGCGCAATATCGGCCCGGCCATGGAGCGTTCGCTCAATGAGGTGGGCATTTTTTCAGCCGAAGACTTCTGTGATATGGGGGCCGATGCCGCCTATACGCGGCTGCTGCAAGGCGGCGCGCGGCCGCATTTTATCGTCTATTATGTGCTGCATATGGCGCTGCAGGGCCGGCCCTGGAACGACTGTAAAGGCAAGGAAAAACAAGAGCTTCGCGCGCGATTTGACGCTTTGAAGTCGGTCCGGCATGACAAGGGCCGCGCTCGGCTTGAGGCGGCCCTTGATGCACTTGGTGTGGTTGAGCGAAAGCCGTGACTTAGCCGACCAGCTCAAGACCCGAGAAGAAAAACGCGATTTCTTCTGCCGCTGTTTCCGGCGCATCCGAGCCGTGAACCGAGTTCTCACCGATCGACAGCGCAAACTCTTTGCGGATCGTGCCCTCTGCCGCATCCGCCGGGTTTGTTGCGCCCATCACTTCACGGTTCTTGGCAATCGCGTCTTCGCCTTCCAGAACCTGAACCACAATCGGCTCCGAAATCATAAACTCACACAGCTCCCCAAAGAACGGACGCTCCGAATGCACCCCGTAAAACTGCTGCGCCTGTGCCAGCGTGAGCTGGATGCGCTTTGAGGCGACAATGCGCAGGCCGGCAGCCTCGAACTTGGCCGCGATCTGGCCGGTGAGGTTGCGCTTTGTGGCATCTGGTTTGATGATCGAGAATGTGCGTTGAATGGCCATGTGCTTAAGGCTCCTATTGCTTTGCTAAAGGTTGATTTGGCGCCCTGCTATCACGCTGCATCGGCTTTGAAAAGCGAATGTTAAACGCGCTCAAGCTTGCCAATCCAGAGCACAGCCAGAAGCCCCAGCCCGGAGCTGGCCGCCATCAGCCCAAGCAGCACATAAGCCCCAAGCGGACCCCCCGCGAGCGCGCCGGTGAGCGCCGTCGCCCCGGCCCCGCCCAGAATGGTGATCGCACCAGACAGCCCCGACGCGCTGCCTGCCAGCCGGGGGTTGACCGACATCACCCCGGCATTGGCCGCAGGCAAGGTCAGCCCGTTGCCAAGGCCCACAAAGATCGCCCCGGCAAACATCACCCAGAAGTTCATCGCGCCCAGCGCCATGATGCAGATCACCACCAATGGCCCAAAGGTCGCCGAGAGCCGCCCCCAATACATCAGCCTGAGCATGGGAACACGGCCCGACAACCGCCCGGTCAGGAAATTTCCGAGCATGAAGCCCGCCGAAATAGAGCCGATTCCGATCCCGAGCTGTGAGGGCGTCAGCCCGAAAAGCCCTTCCCCGACAAGGGCCGCCCCGCCGAGAAACGCATAAAACCCGCCGACAGAGCCAATCAGGCAAAGGCAGTAGGCCCAGAAGATCTTGCTCCCGAACAGCTCGGGGTAAGAGCGGAACTGCGCCGTAAAGCTGTCCGAGGGCGTCAGATTGGTCTCGGCCAGATCGCGCCACGACAGAGCCAGCATCAGTGCGCCCATCAGCGCATAGGCCGCAAAATTGGACCGCCAGCCAAATGTTTCGCCCAGAACACCGCCCAGCACCGGCCCGAGCAAGGGGGCGAGCGCCATCGCCGTGCCGATCACGCCCAGAAGCCGCGCCGCTTCCTGTGGCGGGGCAATATCGCGCACAACCGCGCGGCTCAGAACCATGCCCGAAATCACCGCCCCCTGTAGCATCCGAAATGCGAGAAACAGCCATATATCACTGGCAAAATAGCACCCCACCGACGCCAGCGTAAACAACGCCATGCCACCAAGGATCACAGGCCGGCGCCCATACATATCCGACAACGGCCCGATGATCAGCTGAAGCGCCGAGGACACAACCATATAGCCGCCCATCGCAACCGAGATCACCGCATAGCTCACCTCAAAATCACTCGCCATCTGGGCGAGCGCCGGCAGGAACATATTGAGCGAGAGAACAGACAGCGCCGTGAGAAGGATGAGCGTGATGATCTTGGGTCGGCGCGGGCCGGAAGCGGAATGCATACTTTGTTAACCTGTGTTCTAATACACAAGCGTTACGCCCCTTTTGAGCGGCTCACAAGGCTTGTCATGAGGGCGTTTCAGCACTGGCAAGGCGCGCCCAGCTCTGCTAAGCCGCCCAAATGCTCAAGCTTGAAAACATATCCTATTCCGTCGCAGGCCGAAACCTCATCGAGGATGCCTCTGTCTCTATCCCGACAGGTCACAAAGTGGGCCTCGTGGGGCGCAACGGCACAGGCAAGACCACGCTCTTTCGCGTGATCCGCGGCGAGCTGCCGCTTGATACCGGCTCCTTCAGCCTGCCCTCGCGCGCGCGCATCGGAGGCGTGGCCCAAGAGGTGCCGGGCAATGAGGTCTCCTTGCTCAACACCGTTCTGGCCGCCGACAAGGAGCGCGCAGAGCTTCTGGCCGACACGAGCACAGATCCGGCCCGGATCGCCGAGGTGCAAACCCGCCTCGCCGATATTGACGCATGGAGCGCTGAAGCCCGCGCCTCAACAATCCTGCGCGGCCTTGGTTTTACCGCCGATGAGATGCACGCGCCATGCTCTGCCTTCTCCGGCGGCTGGCGGATGCGCGTGGCGCTGGCGGCTGTACTCTTTTCTGAGCCTGATCTTCTGTTGCTCGATGAACCGACGAACTACCTTGACCTTGAGGGCGCGCTTTGGCTGGAAAGCTATCTGGCAAAATACCCCCATACCGTCCTGATCGTCAGCCACGACCGTGGCCTGCTCAACCGCGCGGTTGGAGCGATCCTTCATCTGGAAGACAAGAAGCTGACGCTCTATCAAGGCAATTACGATACCTTCGCCGAAACCCGCGCCGCGCGGCTTGCGGTTGCGGCCTCCGAAAACCGCAAGATCGAAGCCCGCAAAGCCCATCTGCAAAGCTTTGTTGACCGCTTCCGCGCCAAAGCCTCCAAAGCTGTTCAGGCGCAATCCCGTATCAAGGCCATTGCCAAGCTCAAGCCGATCACAACCCCGCAGGAAGCCGCGCTCAAGCGCTTTACCTTCCCCTCGCCAGAAGAGCTGTCTCCACCGATCATCCGTGTCGAGGGCGGCTCGGTCGGCTACGAGGGCAAAGCGATCCTGTCGCATCTTGACCTGCGGATTGATCAGGACGACCGTATCGCGCTGCTCGGGCGCAACGGCGAGGGCAAATCAACGCTCTCCAAGCTGCTCTCAGGCCGGCTTGAGCTGATGAAGGGGCAAATGGTCACCTCCTCCAAGCTGCGCGTCGGTTTCTTCGCCCAGCATCAGGTTGATGAGCTGTTTGTCGACGAAACCCCGATTGATCACATCCGTCGCCTGCGCCCGAGCGAGACGCCTGCGCGCCTGCGGGCGCGCCTCGGCGGCTTTGGCATCGGGGCCGAGCAAGCCGAAACGCTCGTGGGCAAACTCTCGGGCGGACAAAAGGCGCGGCTCTCGCTGATGCTGGCCACGCTGGATGCGCCGCATCTGCTGATCCTCGATGAGCCGACCAACCACCTTGATATCGAAAGCCGCGAAGCGCTGGTTGAAGCGCTCACCGCCTATACCGGCGCGGTGATCCTCGTCAGCCACGATATGCACCTTCTGGGCCTTGTGGCCGATCGTCTTTGGCTCGTCAAAGACGGGGCGGTGAAGCCCTATGACGGCGATCTGGAAGATTATCGCGCGCTTTTGCTGGGGGCGCCTGACAAGAAATCAGAGAAAAAGAGCGAACCACAAAAAACAGTGAAGCCCAAGCGCGCGCCGCGCCTGTCGGTTCTGGAGTTGCGCGCCGAAGTGCGCAAATGCGAAGAACGCGTTGAAAAACTTGAGAGAATGCGCGCCCGCATGGACGAAATGCTGGCCGATCCCACGCTCTACTCCGAGCGCAAACACGCCGTTCCAGAACTTCAGCGCAAGGATGGCGAACTCAAGGTCGCGCTCAAGCGCGCCGAGGCGCTCTGGGAGGGCGCGCTTGCCAAACTCGAGGCTGCAGAGGCATGATCACATCCGCCTTTGTCATAACCGCGTTTGCAACGCTCTTTGTGATCATTGACCCTATCGCATTGACGCCGATTTTTGCCACGCTCACCCAAGGCATTCCAACCCCCGAACGCCGCCGTATCGCCCTGCGGGCCTGTCTTGTTGCGTTTTTCATTCTCGCCGCCTTTTCGTTTTTTGGCGAAGCCTTGATGCATTTTATTGGCATATCCATGCCCGCCTTCCGCGTCGCGGGCGGCATTCTGTTGTTTTTGACCGCCCTTGAAATGCTGTTTGAACGTCGCACCAAGCGGCGTGAAGATCAGGCCAATGATGAGCCGGACTCCAGCCATGATCCGTCCGTTTTCCCGCTGGCCGTGCCGCTCTTGGCCGGTCCGGGTGCGATTGCCTCGGTGATCCTGTTGGCCGGACAGGCCCCCGGAATTGCAGGGACATTTGCGGTGATCGCAATCGTCGCCATCGTGCTGTTTGTGGTGTTTTTGTCGCTTCAGGCGTCAGCCTTGCTCGAGCGGGCCTTGGGCAAGACAGGGATCAATGTCGCGACCCGTCTTCTGGGGATGCTTCTGGCCGCGCTCGCTGTGCAATTTGTTCTGGACGGGTTGCGCGCCTTTGGCTTTGCGGGCGCTTGAGCCGTGCCGTATTGGACCGCTCTCCTTGCTCTGGCGCTCGGTCTGCTGGCCCTCTTGGTGTGGCGCCTCTGGCGGCGGTCAGCGCGCATGACCCCTTTGGGGCAGGAAATGCTGCGTTGGGTCATGGTGGTCGCGGTCGCCCTCGGCATCTACAGCTTCGGCGACAGCCTCATCGCCCCGTTTCGCACCGTCCAGACCATTGACCCCGCCCTTGGCGTGATCGAACTGCCGCGCGAGGCCGACGGCCATTATTATCTCACCGCCAAGATCAACGGCGTTCAGATCCGGTTTGTTGTGGATACAGGGGCGACAGGAATTGTCCTGAGCCAGACCGATGCCAGCCGCGCGGGCCTCAGCCCCGATCAGCTCGCCTATATCCATACCGCAAATACAGCCAATGGCACCGTGCGCATCGCGCCTGTGATCCTTGACAGCTTTGATGTGGGCGGCCTTCAGGATCAAAATCTGCGCGCCTATGTCAACGAAGGCGCGCTGGAAGGCTCTCTTCTGGGCATGAGCTATCTTCGACGCTATGAGAAAATCATTATCACCCGTGACATACTTCGGCTTGAACGCTAAGGCTTTGCCATGACCGATACCGACAACACCGCCCCCAAATCCCATGGCCGCAAAACATTGCGCCCCTCCCTCAAGCCGCGCGCCTTGATGGAGGACGCGCAGCTCGCCAACACATGGACGGCGCAGGTTATCACGCTCTTTCCCGACAGTTTTCCCGGCGTTCTGGGCCAGAGCCTGACCGGCAAGGCGCTGAAAGACGGACTGTGGCAGCTGGATGCGATTGATCTGCGCCCCTTCGGGATCGGCAAGCATCGCAATGTCGATGACACTCCCGCAGGCGGCGGCGCGGGCATGGTTCTGCGCCCCGATGTGGTCGGCGCGGCCATCGAACTGGCCCAACAGCGCGCCCAAGTGCCCCTGCCCCTGATCTATCTCAGCCCGCGTGGCAAGCCTTTCACACAATCCATGGCAAAGAGCCTTGCTGCGGGGCCAGGTGTCACCCTGTTGTGCGGTCGCTTTGAGGGCGTGGATGAACGCGTGCTTGAGCACTACGGCGTGACGGAAGTGTCGCTCGGCGATTATGTGCTCACGGGCGGTGAAATCGCAGCCCAAGCGCTTTTGGACGCATCTGTGCGCCTGATTCCGGGCGTTTTAGGCAATGCCGACAGCGCCGAGGAGGAAAGCCACTCAAACGGCCTCCTTGAGCACCCGCAATACACCAAGCCCGCCGACTGGCAGGGGCGGCACATCCCCGACGTTCTGATGTCAGGACACCATGGCCAAATCGCCAAATGGCGTCAGGAAATGTCCGAAGCCCTCACCAAAGCCCGCCGCCCCGATATGTGGCAAGCCGCTTTGGGCTCAAAAACGACGGATTAGCCTTGATCTAAAGACCTATCACGCCTAGAAGGCACGAGTTCGGAATCACTTTTGTGGCACTGGGCTGTTTGTGCTTTGCGTTTTCTTCGGCGCAGCCTGTTGCACAAGCATGATGACAAGAAATGTTGGACTGACTCCGGCGGGCGTAATTTGCGGACCCGACAGAAGACACGGAGCGACAGGACGCGAGAAAACTTCGTGGATAAACCGCGAGCAAAATTAGGAGATGGTCAATGGACCTTCTAAGAGAAATCGAAGCCGAGCAAATCGCTCAGCTCGGGAAAATAATTCCTGACTTCAAAGCAGGCGACACAATTCGCGTTGGCTTTAAAGTGACCGAAGGCGCGCGCACCCGCGTTCAGAACTACGAAGGCGTCTGCATCAGCCGTAAAAACGGCAAAGGCATTGATGGCTCCTTCACAGTGCGCAAAATCAGCTTTGGCGAAGGTGTGGAGCGGGTTTTCCCACTGCACTCGACAAACATTGACGAGATCACAGTTGTGCGTCGCGGCCGTGTGCGTCGTGCCAAGCTTTACTATCTTCGTTCGCGTCGCGGCAAATCGGCCCGTATCGTCGAAGATACCAACTACAAGCCACGCGCAGAAGCGTAAGCGGGAGAGAGACCATGAAAAAAGATATCCACCCCGATTACCACTTCATCGAAGTCAAAATGACCGATGGCACGATCCTCAAGATGCGCTCGACATGGGGCAAAGAAGGCGACACGCTTTCGCTTGATATCGACCCGACAGTGCACCCGGCATGGACAGGCGGCAACTCGCGCCTTCTGGACGCTGGCGGCCGTGTGTCAAAGTTCAAAAAGAAATACGAAGGCCTCGGCTTCTAAGACGCACAGAGTTCTTAAAAACAAACGCCGCCCCACTCCGGGCGGCGTTTTGCTTTGGCAAGCTCACATCTTGAGGAAAATGTGGTGCGGGTGAAGGGACTCGAACCCCCACGCCAAAGGCGCCAGAACCTAAATCTGGTGCGTCTACCAATTCCGCCACACCCGCAACAGGGCCGCGTATAGCCAAGGGCCAAATGATTTGCGAGCGGAAATTGCGCGTCTCGCGCGAAAAAAGCACGACATTTACCGTTTGTTGCCCTATCCTTGATAAAAACTGAGGCA
This sequence comes from Flavobacteriia bacterium, assembly GCA_018500075.1. Classification (GTDB taxonomy): domain Bacteria; phylum Bacteroidota; class Bacteroidia; order Flavobacteriales; family Flavobacteriaceae; genus MAG-120531. Next base: position 9,817 of record JAHBAN010000091.1, read on the forward strand.
GTCAAAAACATACGGGTGCAAAATGAAGCCCTTTCTCGCAGAAGACTCTGCACAGACTCGGATTTTATCCGAACAGACCGGCGTCTTGATGGGCAGCACTGTCTTGACACTCGACGGCGCCTTGCCAGTGGAATTCCTGACGGCGGGAGACCGGATCATCACACGCGATTGCGGCGTGGCAGAGCTGTGTCAACTTGAGGTTGTTGATCTCGATATTCCGATGGTGCGGATCAATCGCGGCGCTCTGGCCCCGAGCCTGCCGGCGCGCCCCGTTCTCCTTCCGGCGGCTCAAAAACTGCTCCTGCGTGAGACGCATCAGCACATATCCCACCTCGAAAAACCCGCGTTGATCGCAGCGAAACACTTGATTGATGGCCAATCTGTCTACGCTATCGGCAGGCAGGCAGCACGGCTGTTTCAGCTCGTGTTTCGCGCACCACATATCATCTATGTCGACGGGCTGGAGCTGGCGTGCGAGCGCCCTCTCGTCCATCAGGATCTTGCCGCCTAAACCCGCAACGCCTTGAACACATTGGGCAAAGCCTCGGGCAAGTCTTCGGCAATCAGCCCCGCACCATAGCCAAGAGCGCATTCCACGTGGAGCCAGACCGCCGTTTTGGCCGCCTCAAACGGGCACATCCCGCGCGCCAAAAGCCCTGTGATAAAGCCCGCAAGCACATCGCCTGAGCCGGCGGTGGCAAGCCAGGGCGCCGCACGCGCACCCGCTGCGCTATTCAGGCTGCACCGCCCATCCGGCGTGGCGACAAGCGTGTCGGCGCCCTTCAGAACGACAACACACCCTGCCCGCGCCGCCGCCGCCCGAACGGCATCGGCCCGACTCCCCTTCTGTGCGCCCGCGGCCTCCCGAAGATCAGGAAACAAGCGGCCAAATTCGCCCGCATGAGGCGTCACTACGCATTTGGCATGAAGCTGTGCGAAAAGCGCCGCCGGCTCGGCCTCATAAGCGCCCAAGGCATCAGCATCCAACACTGTGGATCGGCCAGCCGCAAGCGCCACAGGCACGAGGCGTCTGGCCCGCTCAGGCCCCAAGCCGGGGCCAAGACACAGGGCGTTGATCCGCTCATCGGCCAAAACGTCACGCAAATCATCCGCCGTCTGGACATTTACCACCATGATAGACGTCACCTGCGACGCCACTTCGATCATCGCCTCATCCGGCACAGCCAGAGAGACAAGGCCGGCTCCAATCCGCAAAGCCCCCCGCGCCGCCAGCCGTGCCGCCCCTGTTTTGCCCGCGCCACCCGACACAACAAGAGCATGACCGTAAGTGAACTTATGGTCCCGCAGCTTGCCCAACTCCGCGATAGGCAGGCTGTTTTGCGTGATCAGTCTCGCAGGTCGGCTCATCTCTGCCTTCTTTCAATGTCAAATCCAAGCGTTCAGGCCAAGCGTTCAGCCCGAGTGCCCTCTGGCGCGATCAGCAAGGCAGCCTTGCAAAGCCCTCCAACCGCAGCTCATCTTGCCCGATCCCTTGCCGCCAGCCAGCCGCGCATCCCTTCTCGCGCCGCCGCCCGATTCAATAGCGCCCAAATTTAATGCTCACCGCCTAAAAAATAGGCACAACCCATCGCAGACCCCTGATGAGGCTCACGAGTCATCCTATTCGTTTGAGCCTCTCTTTGAAAAGTGTTTTCAAGCTGTGAACCATGATCAAGGAGGCAGAGCGATGAAGAAAATCGAAGCCATTATCAAGCCTTTCAAGCTCGATGAAGTCAAAGAAGCGCTGCAAGATGTGGGCGTTCAGGGGCTGTCTGTGATCGAAGTCAAAGGCTTCGGTCGCCAGAAAGGCCATACCGAGCTTTACCGTGGCGCTGAATATGTTGTCGACTTCCTGCCCAAAGTGAAGCTCGAAATCGTTGTTGACGATGACTTGGTCGACCAAGCTGTCGAAGCGATTGTCGATGCCGCCAAGACGGACAAAATCGGCGATGGAAAAATATTCGTCTCCCCAGTGGAACAAGCAATCCGCATCCGGACCGGCGAAACCGGCCCAGACGCGCTCTAATTTACTTTCTTACCGCAAACGAAAAGGACCAAGAGAATGAGCACACAAGACGTTCTCAAGACGCTAAAGGACGAAAACGTTGCCTATGTCGACATCAGATTCACCGACATTCGCGGCAAACTTCAGCACGTAACTGTCGATGTTGATTTGGTTGATGAAGACTTCCTCGAAGAAGGCTTTATGTTTGACGGCTCCTCCATTGCAGGCTGGAAATCAATCGAAAACTCAGACATGAAACTGATTGTCGATACCGAAAGCGCCTATATCGACCCGTTCTATGCCGAAAAAACGCTCTGCGTTCACTGCTCGATCGTTGAGCCTGACACAGGCGAAGCCTACGAGCGCGACCCGCGCGGCACAGCTCAAAAAGCCGAAGCCTACCTCAAGGAATCCGGCATTGGCGATGTGGCGTACATGGGGCCAGAAGCGGAATTCTTCATCTTTGATGATGTTCGTTTTGAAAACAAAATCAACAAAGTATCTTACGAAGTTGATGCTGTTGATGCCTCATGGAATACAGATACAGAGTATGAAATGGGCAACTCGGGCCACCGTCCGGGCCTCAAGGGCGGCTACTTCCCGGTAAACCCGATTGACGACGCACAAGATTTGCGCTCCGAGATGCTCTCGACCATGAAAAGCCTTGGCATGAAAGTCGACAAGCATCACCACGAAGTCGCCTCCTGCCAGCACGAGCTTGGCCTTATCTTTGATACGCTGACCAAGCAAGCCGACGAAATCCAGAAGTATAAATACGTGATCCACAACGTGGCCCACGCGTATGGCAAGTCCGCAACCTTCATGCCAAAGCCGATCTATGGCGACAACGGCACAGGGATGCACGTGAATATGTCGATCTGGAAAAACGGCAAGCCGCTCTTTGCAGGCGATAAATACGCAGATCTCAGCCAGGAAGCGCTCTACTTCATTGGTGGTATTCTCAAGCACGCAAAAACGCTCAACGCCTTCACCAACCCCTCGACAAACAGCTACAAGCGTTTGATCCCCGGGTTTGAAGCGCCCGTTCTGCGCGCCTATTCCGCGCGCAACCGGTCAGGCTGCGTTCGGATCCCATGGACAGAATCGCCCAAAGCCAAGCGCGTTGAAGCCCGCTTCCCCGATCCCTCTGCAAACCCCTATCTGTGCTTTGCAGCCCTTTTGATGGCCGGCCTTGACGGGATCAAAAACAAGATCGATCCGGGCGAAGCGATGGACAAGAACCTCTATGATCTGCCAGCCGAGGAGCTTGAAGGCATCCCAACAGTCTGCGGCTCGCTCCGTGAGGCGCTCGACAGCCTTAAAGCGGATCATGCCTTCCTGCTGGCGGGCGATGTGTTCACAAAAGACCAGATTGAAGGCTATCTCGCCCTCAAGATGGAAGAGGTTCTGCACTACGAGCACACACCCCACCCTGTTGAGTTCGGAATGTATTACAGCTGCTAAGCTGAGCCTGTCTTACAACCAGAAAGGCCCGCCCGAAACGGCGGGCCTTTTTTGTGGCACAGCTCAGGCTCTCTTGATCAGGGGGTGGCAGAGCGGCGGTTCAGCCCGTCTTGCGTCAAAACATAGGTGTGAATCCCGAACACAACTGCCTCTGTTTCAGGCAAGCGGCGGATCGTTTGCAGCTCGGATCGCATATATTGGGCGGTCTGCACAAACCGTTCGTCGCGGCGGCTATGCGCCGAGCGCGGCTGATGCAACGCCGGATCGGCATACCACAGCGCATTAAACCGCCAAAGCGGCTGAGCGACACGCACACCATCAAACAAGCGCTGGACGCGCCGCGCCATGGTGGCATCATAAGAGCCAACCGGTTCATGAATTCCGATCAACGGCTGCATGAATTTCTCCGCCAGCAACCAGCTGGCCGGAAAACAAAGCGCCGCCCCTGTCAGAACGTGTTCATCGCCGCTTTTTTGCAAAATACAAAAGTCGTCCTGCGTCAGCTGGGACAGCGTCAACATCGGATCGCCCCGATCCAGGGCGACAAGGCGGCCATCCGGACAGCGCAGTGTCCCCTGATGGTGCTCAAACCCGTCTTTCTCGCTCAGCGCCGCAACCACCAGATCGAGCAATTCCTCCGCCGCTGGGCGGGCTGTCTCATCGAGCGCCAGAACAGTCTCTCGACACTCCGCAACAAGACGCGCCTTCTCGGCCAACTGGGCGGCATATGTCTCATCCACCCGCAGCCACTCTTTCGGATCAAGCGGCGAAATCCCCGGCAATGGCCTCGGGGATAACGGATCGTAAGGGATGGTTTGGTTCAAAATCATAGCTGTATTGAACGCCTCAAACCCTTCTTTTCAAGAGGAGAAAGGCAAATCTCAGGATAAAAGCGACATTTCACAGCCGCAAACAAGCGGCCAGACGCCCCCCTTTCTCCGCAAGCTGCAAAAAAACGGGAGGTCTATGAGATGAATGAGCATTATCGCGACACGCGCAAGATTGATCCGACCAAAGGCGCTCACTTGGCCGACGGCTCCCCCAACGATAAAAACCGCGTCGAGATCGGCCCGACACAGCTTGCCTTTGGCGAATGGGAAAAAGCAGGGCTGACCCCGCCAAACCTTGAGGCCATGCGCAAATTCCGCTGGGAAAGGCTGACACAAGCGATTGTAAAGCGGGGCTACGGCGGCTTGCTGATGTTTGATCCGCTCAATATCCGATACGCCACCGACAGCACCAATATGCAGCTTTGGAATGCCCACAACCCGTTCCGCGCGGTGCTGCTCTGTGCCGACGGATATATGGTGATCTGGGATTATAAGAACTCGCCGTTTCTGAGCGAATTCAATCCTTTGGTGCGCGAGCAGCGCTCCGGGGCCGACCTGTTTTATTTTGATCGCGGGGACAAGGTCGATGTTGCGGCGGATGTCTTTGCCAATGAGGTGCGCCTTCTGATGGCCGCGCACGCGGGAGACAACAAAAAACTCGCCGTTGATAAGGCGATGCTGCACGGCTATCGCGCGCTCCAAGCGCAGGGCTTTGAGATCATGGAAGGTGAGGAAGTCACCGAAAAAACACGTGCTGTGAAAGGGCCTGACGAAATATTGGCCATGCGCTGCGCAAGCCATGCCTGCGAAACTGCCGTGAAAGCGATGGAGGATTTTGCGCGCCACTCTGTGCCGCTGGGGATGACCTCTGAGGATGACATCTGGGCTGTGCTTCATGCCGAAAACATCCGCCGGGGCGGAGAGTGGATCGAAACACGGCTGCTCGCCTCTGGCCCGCGCACCAACCCGTGGTTTCAGGAATGCGGCCCGCGGATTGTCCAGAATAACGAGATTGTCGCCTTTGACACCGACCTGATCGGATCCTACGGCATCTGCGTTGATATCAGCCGCACATGGTGGATCGGCGATGAAAAACCGCGTCCCGACATGATCTATGCGATGCAGCACGCCCATGAGCATATCATGACCAACATGGAGATGTTAAAACCGGGCGTCACCATCCCGGAATTGAGCGCAAACACCCATAAGCTCGACGATAAGTTTCAAGCCCAGAAATACGGCTGTCTGATGCATGGGGTTGGCCTATGCGACGAGTGGCCGCTTGTGGCCTACCCCGATCAGGCCGTCGCAGGCGCGTTTGATTATGCTTTGGAGCCGGGCATGGTGCTCTGTGTCGAGGCCGCGGTGGGCGAGGTTGGCGGTGATTTTTCGATCAAGCTGGAAGATCAGGTTCTGATTACGGAAGACGGCTATGAAAACCTGACCGCCTACCCCTTTGATGCCGCCCTGATGGGGCGCTGAGGGCGCAGCGGTCAGCGTGTTACAAGCAATTGCGGGAGCTGGCTGGCCGCTCTGCGATACCAGTTTGCAATGGCCTCCCGCTCCTCTGGCGCGATATAGGTGACATTGGCCGGCGGCATGGCCCGTGTCACCCCTGCCTGAAGGTAGATGTCGCGCGCATGGGCCACAATATCCGCCGGCGTCTCAAGATGAACGCCCTTGGGCGCGCTGCGGATACCGTCATAAAACGTCTCGCGCGCATGACACATCGAGCAGCGCCCCAAAACGATATCCTGCACCTCGCCAAACCCGTCTGCGGCGGCAAACACCTGCTCTGTTTGTGTCATCTCGCGCGCCTCGGCCTCTTCCAGCGTCTCAAACTGGAGCGGCAAGCTCGACAGCCACATGATCGCAACAAAGAGCAGCCCGGTAAGAAGCCATGTCCAGAGCGGGCGGCTTTTGCCCGCGTGCATCGAATTGAAATAATGCCGGATGCTCACCCCCATCAGAAAGACAAGCGCCGCAATCACCCAATTGTATTGCGAGGCAAAGGCCAGCGGATAGTGATTTGAGAGCATCAAGAAAATGACCGGCAAAGTCAGGTAATTGTTGTGGGTCGAGCGCAGCTTAGCAATTTTTCCATACTTTGCATCCGGCGTGCGCCCCTCCTGCAAATCTTTCACAACAATGCGTTGGTTTGGCATAATGATAAAAAACACATTGGCCGTCATAATTGTTGCGGTGAAGGCCCCCAGATGCAAAAGCGTCGCCCGCCCGGTGAAGATTTCGTTATATCCCCAGCCCATAGCCACCAAGAGCAAGAACAGCAAAATCATGAGAACCGTCGGGCTTTCGCCCAGCTTTGACTTGCACAGAGCATCATAAACACCCCAGCCGATCGTGAGCGAGGCCGCCGAAATCAGGATCCCTTGCAAAAGGCTGATATCGGCTTTGGCCGCATCAATCAGATACAGCTCGCCCCCGACCCAATAGACAATCATAAGCAAGGCCGCCCCGGAGAGCCATGTCGCATAGCTCTCCCATTTGAACCAGGTCAGATGCTCGGGCATATTTTCCGGCGCGACCAGATATTTCTGAATATGGTAAAAGCCCCCGCCGTGGACCTGCCATTCCTCGCCATGTGCCCCGACAGGCAAATGCGGGGTCTTTCGCAGCCCCAGATCAAGCGCGATAAAATAAAACGACGAACCGATCCAAGCGATGGCCGTGATCACATGAAGCCAACGGACCGCAAAGCCGATCCAGTCCCACATAATAGCAAATTCGTGCATTTTCGCTCCTTTAACGCTTTCCTATTACCTAGCTTACTCAAGATTTATCCTGTATTACATAAAACACCCAAAGAGCTTCAAAAAAAGTCAGATAATACATGGCCTATCTAGACAACATCCAGACTTTTGTCAGAGTTTTTGAACTTGGAAATATGTCTGCCGCGGCGCGGGACTTGCGCATTTCCGCGGCCGTCGCCTCCTCAAGAATCTCCCAGCTCGAAGATCATTTGGGCGTCCGTCTGTTTCAGCGCACAACCCGATTGCTGAACCCGACAGAGCAAGGCAATACCTTCTACAAAGGCGCGCTCAAGATACTGGAAGCCGTCGAAGAGGCCGAAGCCGACATCAACGACATCACCCGCTCGCCGCGCGGCACGCTTTATGTCGCAGCGCCTTTGGGCGTCGGACAGAAATTTATCGCCCCTGCCGTGCCAAAATTTCACGAGCAATACCCGCTGATCAACATCCGCCTGCGCCTCTCTGATCGCAAGCTTGATCTTGCTGCAGAAGGTCTGGATGCGGCCTTTTTTCTGGGTGTTCCCCAAGACAGCAATCTGCGGATCCGTAAAATTGCAGATTGCCCGCGCGTGCTCTGTGCCGCGCCGGCCTATCTGGAAAAACGCGGCCTGCCCAAAAGCAGCGAAGACCTCAAAACCGACGCCCATGACTGTCTGAATTTGCGCTATCCGGGCGCGCCCGAGTTTCAATGGCCCCTGCAAACCAAAACCGGCACAAAGCGGGTCACGGTGTCCGGCCCCTATGAAACAGACCACGGTGAAATCCTGACAAACTGGGCGCTTGAAGGTTACGGGATCATTCTCAAGCCCGTTTTTGAAGTTTCAGACCATCTGGCACAAGGCCGGCTCGTCCCTGTTCTGCCAGAAGAGCCGCCGCTCCCCATCCAGCTCGCCTGCCTATATATGCACCGCCGGCGTCAAGACCCCAAGGCGCGTTTGTTCATCGACTTTATGGTCGAGCATATCACGGCCGCAATGCCCGCTTAGCTGCCCCGATAGGTCGAATAGCCAAAGGGCGAGAGCAGAAGCGGCACATGATAATGAGCGGCCTGCGACATCCCGAAGCGCAGCGGAATGACATCAAGGAACCGTGGCTCTGCCGCCGCGCCCCCGATCGCGTCCAGATATGCCCCCGCATGAAAGACAAGCTCGTAAACCCCCGTTTCAAACTCTGCTTGGGGCAAAATCTGCTCATCGGTGCGCCCGTCTTCATTTGTGAACAGGGTTTTCAAGTGCGTGCGCTCGTCCTGCTTGAGGCGGAATAGCTCGATCTTGAGGCCCGCCGCCGGCGCGCCAAGCGCCGTATCCAGAACGTGTGTCGTCAGATATCCAGTCATTTTCGCCTCCCTGAGCGCTGCCTTGATGACGGTTAAACACGGCCAATACACCAATAATCGGCAAAAAGCTCTTTCAAAAATTTAGATAAAGTCTCAAAAATTATTTAAGAGTAAACACGAAGAAAATTCGGAGGCGTCAAGTGAAGCGGTACGCACGTAATATGCTGGGTTACGGCCAGAATGCACCCCATGCAGCTTGGCCCAATCAGGCAAAAGTCGCAGTCCAATTTGTGCTCAACTATGAAGAAGGCGGCGAAAACTGTGTGTTGCACGGTGATGCCGCTTCTGAAGCCTTTTTGTCCGATATTCCGGGGGCGGCCCCATGGCCGGACAAACGCCATTGGAATATGGAATCCATCTATGAATACGGCGCGCGTGCCGGGTTTTGGCGGCTCCACCGCCTCTTTACCGAGGCCGATATTCCACTGACGATCTACGGTGTTGCAACCGCCTTGGCCCGCAGTCCGGAGCAGGTTCAGGCCATGAAAGACGCCAACTGGGAAATCGCCAGCCACGGGCTAAAATGGGTCGATCACAAAGATATGCCCGAAAGCGAAGAACGTCAGGCCATCGCCGAAGCCATCCGGCTGCACACAGAGGTTGTCGGCACAGCACCCCGCGGCTGGTATACGGGGCGCTGCTCTGAAAACACCGTGAGGCTGGTCGGCGAAACCCGCCAGTTTGACTATATCTCCGACACGTATGATGATGACCTGCCCTATTGGCTTGAGCTTGGCGACCATGACCAGCTGATCATTCCTTACACGCTGGAAGCCAATGATATGCGCTTTGCCACAGCCCCCGGCTGGGTCACAGGCGAGGACTTTGGCCAATATCTGATCGACGCGTTTGACACGCTTTACGCAGAAGGCCAGACCGGCAGGGCCGCAATGATGTCTGTCGGCCTTCATTGCCGCCTGATTGGCCGCCCCGGTAAAATTGCCGGCCTCAAACGCTTTATCCAACATCTGCAAAACCATCCAGATGTGTGGTGTCCGCGCCGCCTCGAGATTGCCGAGCATTGGGCCACGATCCACCCCCACAGCCGCACCGAACGGCCAAGCGCCATGAGCCGGGAGCGCTTTGTTGAGGCCTATGGCGCGATTTTTGAGCATTCCCCATGGATCGCCGAGCGGGCCTGGGCCTTGGAGCTGGGTCCGGCACATGATTGTGCTGCCGGAGTTCATAACGCGCTTTGCCGTGTGTTCCGCTCGGCCACAGCCAAAGAGCGCCTCGGCGTCCTGAACGCCCACCCAGATCTTGCGGGCAAGCTTGCGGCCGCGGGGGAGCTGACAGAGGAAAGCACATCCGAACAAGCCAGCGCCGGCCTTGACTATCTGAGCGCAGAGGAGCGTAAACTCTTCACCCGGCTGAACAGCGATTATGTGGCCAAACACGGCTTCCCTTTCATCATCGCTGTCAGAGATCACACTAAAGCGACGATACTTGAGGCCTTCAACACCCGCATCAACAACGCCAATGAGCGCGAGTTTTCCGAAGCCTGCCGTCAGGTTGAACGCATTGCCCAGTTTCGCCTGCAGGATCATTTCGCATGAGCGATGTTCTGACCCCCGAACCCCTCACCCAAGAGGCCTTTGCCCCCTATGGAGATGTGATCGAAGTCAGCGGGGCCGCAGACAAGCTGATCAATCAAGGCCTCTGCGGGCGTCACCATGATCTTGCCAAGCTCGATTTCGGCTCGGGGCGCGCCGGCATCAGCCTCTTTGACGCCCAGGCGCGGCAGTTTCCCTATGCTCTGGACATGATGGAGCGCCATCCAGACGGGAGCCAGGCCTTCGTGCCGCTCTCCGGGGTGCCGATGCTTGTGAGCGTTGCCGACGATCTGGACGGCACGCCCTCAACCCCGCGTGTGTTTCTCTCAAAGCCTCACCAGACGGTCAATATCCATCGCAACATCTGGCATGGCGTGCTCGCGCCGGTGCAGAAACCGGGCCAGTATATCGTGATCGACCGGATTGGAGATACACCAAATCTAGAAGAGTATTTTTTTTTAAAACCATATATAGTAGAATTACTATAATACGACCCGCCAAAAGAAGCGGGCAGACCAACAGTCAATAGGAGGAAACCATGGCTGATACTTCAATAGGGACACCAGAACAACTCAAGGACCCGAATTACACACCCGCCCTTTCAAAGGCGATCCCGTTGGGAATTCAACACGTCTTGGCGATGTTTGTGTCAAACGTGACCCCTGCCATCATCGTGGCAGGCGCGGCAGGTTTCGGTTTCGGCTCCAATTCGCCGGACTTCCCGGAATTGCTTTATCTTATTCAAATGTCGATGCTGTTTGCCGGCGTTGCAACGCTGATGCAAACGCTCACAATCGGGCCGGTCGGCGCGGCGCTTCCCATTGTGCAGGGGACATCTTTTGCCTTCCTGCCCATCATGATTCCGCTGGTGGCCGGTAAAGGCGTTGACGGATTGGCCGCACTCTTTGGCGGCGTCCTGATCGGCGGCCTGTTTCATGCCCTCTTGGGCACGGTGATCGGCAAAATCCGCTTTGCCCTGCCCCCTCTGGTCACGGGCCTTGTGGTCACAATGATCGGCCTCGCGCTGGTCAAAGTCGGGATACAATATGCTGCGGGCGGGGTGCCTGCCATCGGCACGCCCGAATACGGCTCTCTGCTCAACTGGTCGGCAGCTCTTGTGGTGATCGTTGTGACCTTGGGGTTGAAGTTTTTCACCCGCGGGATGCTCTCGATCTCGGCGGTCCTGATCGGTTTGATCGCGGGCTATATCTACGCGCTCGCCGTCGGAATGCTCACATTCGAGGCAATTGCCACATCATGGGAGCGCGCAGCGGTCTTTGCCATGCCCCAGCCCTTCAAATACGGCTTTGAGTTTTCAGCCGCCGCCATCATCGGCTTTTGTCTGATGGCCTTCGTCTCGGCGATTGAAACGGTGGGGGATGTGTCAGGCATCTGCAAAGGCGGTGCAGGCCGCGAAGCCACAGACAAGGAAATCCAAGGCGCAACCTATGCTGACGGTTTCGGCACCGCCGTTGCCGGGATCTTTGGTGGCTTGCCCAATACATCCTTTAGCCAGAACGTGGGTCTGATTGCCATGACGGGCGTTATGAGCCGCCATGTCGTCACCTGCGGCGCGATCTTCCTGATCATCTGCGGTCTTGTTCCCAAAGTGGGCGGCATCATCCGCACCGTGCCAATCGAAGTGTTGGGCGGCGGGGTGATTGTTATGTTCGGTATGGTTGTGGCGGCCGGGATTTCGATGCTGTCAGACGTAAACTGGAACCGCCGGAACATGGTGATCTTTGCCATCGCGCTTTCAATCGGCCTTGGCCTGCAACTCGAGCCAAACGCCCTTCAGCACATGGGACAAACCGCAAAGGTCTTGCTGACATCCGGGCTTCTGCCCGCAGCGGCCATTGCCATTATCCTAAATCTGATCTTGCCTGCAGAGCTCGCAGATGAGGCGACCGAAGAAGTTTCGGGCGGACACGCCGGCAAGGGCAGCGGCTCTTTGAAATAACAAGATCACACATGATCCAGACCTGAAAATCGGCGCTCTATGGCGCCGATTTTTTTTTGGGGAAATAGCCTGTTGATCCCGGTTCAGAACCGCTTTGGAAAAGCCATATGGCGGTTCACATCCTTATACAAAAGATACCGGACCGGGCCGGGGCCACCCGCATAGCAGGCTTGCGGGCAAAAGGCGCGCAGCCACATGAAATCACCCGCCTCGACTTCAACCCAATCTTGATTGAGCCTGTAAACGGCCTTGCCCTCCAGAACATAGAGACCGTGCTCCATGACATGGGTTTCTGCAAAAGGGATCACTGCACCGGGCTGAAACGTCACCACATTGACGTGCATATCATGGCGCAAATCGGTGGACTCCACAAAGCGCGTCGTCGCCCATTTCCCGTCCGTATTGGGCATAGCGGTCGGGGCGATGGTCTTCTCGTTGGTGACAAAAGCCTCGGGGGCCTCCAACCCGGACACGGCCTCATAGCGCTTTCTAACCCAATGAAACTTGGCTTTTTCTTTGGAATGATTGAGCAAAGACCATGTCGCATCCGGCGGCAAATAGGCATATCCCCCCGTCTCCATGACATATGCGCGGCCCTCCAAGGTCAGCGTCACAGCCCCTTCCACAACAAACAAAACAGCCTCTACCCCTGTTTCGGTTTCGGGCCGCTCGCTGCCGCCGCCGGGCAATACCTCGCCAATATACTGCGAGAAGGTTTCCGCAAAGCCCGAGAGAGGCCGCGCAATGACCCAGAACCGCGCCTCTCTCCAAAACGGCAAGAGGCTTGTCACAATATCACTGAATGTCCCCTTGGGAATGACCGCATAAGCCTCGGTAAACATGGCCCGATCGGTCAAGAGCTGGGTTTGAGGCGCAAGCCCGCCTTGAGGCGCGTAATAATCTGGTGTCTTCAATGGCCTAGCCTCTTACGTGATCTTTCCCCCTATAGAACCGCCTTCGCCCCGTATTTCCAATCCTTTTCAACGCCTAATAGCCTGAAGGATTATCAATATTTACTTGAAATCGGTGCCAAGGCGTCTTGGGAGCGTGCTAGTCGCGCGCTGCGGATGCGGCCTTTGCCGCGTCGATTGCGGGCTGAAGTGTCGTCTCGATCGCGCGTTGGGTGAGCGGGCCGGCAAAGCGCAATATGATGACCCCGTCTGAATTGATAACATAGGTCTCAGGCACACCGTAGACCCCCCAGTTGAGCGCCATACGGCCTGTCTCGTCGGCCCCGACCGCTGTATAGGGGTTGCCCAGATCCGCCAAAAACTTGAGCGCATTCGGCGCTTTGTCTTTGTAATTCA
>JAHBAN010000021.1 GCA_018500075.1 Flavobacteriia bacterium
GCGGCGCCAATTTTGAAAAAAGTAACGAATGACGCGGGGGGGGGGGGGGGTGGCGCCGACGAGCCAGGCGGGGGGGGGGGGGCCCCCGTTGACCGTGGGGGCGGGGGTGGGCCCCCGCGAAACTCTGCCTGAGCGGGCTTTACCTTGCCATATCCCCGCCCGCGGGGCCTAGCGTCAGATCAAAACTTCGTCGCAGGCACAGCCGGCGTGCGGATCTTGCGCTTCAAAACAGCCTCGCGCATGGTGATAAAGGCAATCGCGCCGATAATCACCAAACCGCCAAGCACAACCCAAGGGTCGACCCCCTCGCCAAAGACAACCGCCCCAAGCAAAACCGCCCAGACAAGCTGCAAAAAGCTCACCGGCTGGGTCACCGTCACAGGCGCGGCAGCAAAGGCCATAGACATCGTATAATGCCCCGCCGTGGCCAGAGCGGCGACAGCAAACAGCACCGCGAGTTCGCCCGCGCTCGGCGCCACCCAATGGGCCAGCGCCAGCGGCGCAAGCCCGATCGTCACCGTGACTGACAGCATCGTGACCACAACCGCCGGATTGGTCTCATCCGACATCAGCTTGGCCACCAAATAGGAGGTCGCAAAAAACACCGCCGCAAACAGCATCGCAAGATGCCCCGCGCCCACCTCGCGAAATCCGGGCCGCAAAATGATCAGCGCCCCGACAAGTGCTGCCATCACCGCCAGAATACGCCGCAGCGCCAGTGTCTCGCCCAAAAGCAGCGCCGCCCCGAGGGTCACATAAATGGGCGTGAGATAGTTCATAGCCGTCACATCCGCGATCGGGATCCGCGCCATCGCATAAAACCAGAGCGACACACCGCCCGTATGGGCGAGTCCGCGCAGCCAGAACAGCTTGTGCTGGCGTCGCGTGAGCCGGCTGTGCCACATCGCCCGGATCATCGGCAGCAAAAACACCAGCCCCATCGCATAGCGCAAAAAAGCCGACTCTGCGGCCGGAATGCGTGTGCCGTTGTATTTGACCAGAGCCGTCACAGCGACAAACAAAAGCCCTGTGACAAACATCCAGAAAACACCCTGCACAGGGCGATGTCTCTGCGGATCATTCATCTGTTAATGAAGCCACGTTGCGCAAGAGGCTTCAAGCGCAAAAGCGGCCCTAAACCAAAAGTTTCACCGCAATCGCCCACATGGTCAGCCCGACAAAACCATCCAGAATTTGCCAGGCCTTTGGCCGCGCAAAAACAGGCGTCAGAAATTGTGCGCCATAGCCGAGCGAGAAGAAAAATACAAAACTCGCGCTCATCGCTCCAAGCGCAAAGCTCACTTTATCCTCCCAGCCCGCGCTGATCGAACCAAGCAGAACAACCGTGTCCAGATACACGTGCGGATTGAGCCAGGTCAGCATCAGCACCGTCGCCAAAATCGCCTTCAGCGAGGCCTTGGCCTGCCCCTCGGTGCGCAGCGCAGCGCCGCCCTGCCAAGCGGCGCGAAAGTTGCGCGCCCCATACCAAAAGAGAAAAGCCGCCCCGCCGTAGCGCATCACCGTCTCCAGCCAGGGCACGGCCTCGGCCAGCGCCCCAAACCCGGCAACCCCCGCCGCAATCAGGAGCGCGTCCGAAACGGCACAGGTCAGACAGGTTGCAAAAACATACTCCCGCCGGATTCCCTGCCGCAACACAAAGGCATTCTGCGCCCCGATCGCAAGAATAAGCGAAAAGCCAAGGGCAAAGCCCGCAAAAGCCGCCTGCATCCGTCTGCCCTCCCCTCACAGCGCCACAGCTCCGAGCGCCGCCTCAAAGCCCGCCGGTGCCGCCGCAGCCGCCTGCCTATAGTTTCAACCGCCCCGTGTCAGCCTGCGCCGCCCGGCCCAAAGGTTCAGTCCTCGCCAAGCTGCGCCATAACCTCGTCTGACGCCTCGAAATTCGTCGTGACGGTCTGCACGTCGTCATCATCCTCCAGCGCGTCCACAAGCTTCATCAGCTTTTGCATATCCTCAAGCTCCATCTGGGTCGTGATGCTGGGCCGCCAGATCAGCTTGGTGCTCTCGCTTTCGCCGAGCTGCCCCTCAAGCGCTGTGGACACATCGTTCAGATCACTATCCTCACACCAGATCAAATGGCCCTCCTCGGTGCTCTCCACATCCTCGGCCCCCGCCTCGATCGCCGCCATCATTACCGTATCCGCATCGCCCACAGAGGCCGCGTAGCTCACCGCCCCCTTGCGATCAAACATAAAGCCGACCGAGCCTGTCTCACCGAGATTGCCGCCACATTTGGTAAACAGCGAGCGCACATTGCTGGCCGTGCGGTTGCGGTTGTCGGTCATCGTCTCGACAATAACAGCCACCCCGTTGGGTCCATAGCCTTCATAGCGGATCTCCTCATAGGCTTCGCCCTCGCCGCCCACAGCCTTCTTGATCGCGCGCTCGATATTGTCCTTGGGCATAGACTGGCCCTTGGCCTCCTTGACAGCCATCCGCAACCGCGGGTTTTTCTCGGGGTCCGGATCGCCCATCTTGGCGGCCACAGTGATCTCTTTTGAGAGCTTGGAAAAAAGCTTGGAGCGCAGCTTGTCCTGACGCCCCTTGCGGTGTTGAATATTTGCCCATTTGCTATGGCCGGCCATGATAAGCTCCCGATCATGAAGACTGTTGTTGTTTGGCCCTCTATAAGTGATCCATGCGGTCAGGTTCAACCATTGCCACACCAGCCGCTTGCAAATACTGCAAACAGGCGGTGGCGCGCCGCGGGCACTCTGACGCCAAAGCCCGCGTTTTCCCGTTTCCTGCAGGCGCGGCGCGCGATAAGCTTTGCCCATGACACAAGATCAAATCATTCTCTTCTCGCTCTTCGCCGGCGTCTTTGCGCTCCTGCTTTGGGGCCGCTGGCGTTATGATCTCGTCGCTTTCGCGGCGCTCATGCTCGGCGTCGTGCTCGGCGTGGTGGAAAGCGCGCACGCCTTTGACGGCTTCGGCCACCCGGCGACGCTGGTTGTCGCGCTGGTGCTTGTGGTCTCTGCGGGCCTCGTGCGCTCGGGCGCGATCTATCTCATCACCCGCACCCTGATCGACAGCACCCGCTCGCTGGGCGCCCATATCGCGATCATGGGCACAGTCGGCGGCCTGCTGTCGGGCTTTATGAACAATGTCGCCGCCCTCGCCCTGCTCATGCCCGTCGATATCCAAACCGCGCGCAAGGCGGGCCGCGCGCCGGGCCTGTCGCTGATGCCCCTGTCCTTCGCAACCATTCTGGGCGGCATGGCAACCCTGATCGGCACACCGCCCAATATCATCATCGCCTCGATCCGTGAAACCGCCACAGGCACGCCCTTCTCGATGTTTGATTTTGCGCCTGTCGGCGGCCTCACCGCCCTCGCCGGGCTGCTGTTTGTCGCGCTGATCGGCTGGCGGCTGATCCCCGACCGCGAGGACGCGCTGCAAGCCGTTGGCGATATGTCGGCCTATATCGCCGAGCTGACCGTGCCGGACGGCTCAAAACCGGTTGGCAAACGGCTCGCCGAGCTGGAGGAGGTCGCAGAGGCGGCCGATGTCGCTCTGCTCGGGCTGCTGCGCGGCGGCAAGCGCCGCTACGGCGCGGCCCGCAACGCTCTCTTGCAAGCGGGCGATGTGCTCGTGCTCGAAGCGGCGCCGGATGCGCTGGACGAATTTCGCGCCACCCTCGGCCTTGCCTTCGCCGAAAGCGCGCGCGAAGAGCGCGCCAAAGCCGCAGGCGAAGGCCTCGATCTGGTTGAAGTCGTGGTCACAGCCGAGGCCCGAATCGCCGGCAAGACAGCTCTCAGCATCGGCCTCTCATGGCGCAAACACACGGTCTTGATGGGGATCTCGCGGGCCGGGCGCAAAATCACCAGCCAGATCCGCAAAACCGAAATCCAGCCCGGTGACATCCTGCTGTTGCTCCTGCCCAAAGGCACCGGCCCAGAGGTCACAGACTGGCTCGGCGCCTTGCCCTTGGCCGACCGCGGCCTCGCCGTGACCCAAGACAGCAAAACATGGCTCGCCATCGGGCTGTTCGCAGCAGCCGTCGCCGCAGCCTCGCTCGGGCTGGTCTATCTGCCGGTTGCCCTCGGTCTGGTTGTGGTCGCCTATATCCTCCTCAGGATTTTGCCCCTGAGCGAGCTTTACGATCATATCAACTGGCCGGTGGTTGTGCTCCTTGGCTCGATGATCCCGCTCGGCGCCGCCCTCGAAACCTCCGGCGGAACCGAACTTCTCGCCGGCGCGCTGCTCCACGTCAGCGCAGCGATGCCCGCCTGGGCGATCCTCACCTTGCTCATGCTTCTCACCATGACACTCTCGGATGTGCTCAACAACACCGCCACAACACTCGTCGCCGCCCCGGTCGGCATCGAAATGGCCCGCGCTCTGGATGTCTCCCCCGACCCCTTCCTCATGGCCGTCGCCGTGGCCGCCAGCTCGGCCTTTCTGACCCCCATCGGCCACAAAAACAACACGCTCATCCTCGGTCCGGGCGGCTACCGCTTTGGCGATTACTGGCGCATGGGCCTGCCACTGGAGATCCTTGTTGTGGCCGTCTCGATCCCGCTGATCCTGCTGTTCCTGTCTCTTATACACATCT
>JAHBAN010000163.1 GCA_018500075.1 Flavobacteriia bacterium
AGTGTCGAAGTTCGCACGCCGGGCGGAGAGAAGAGTTACGAAATCCTCAAAATCGCTTTCATATAAGAAAAAGAGCGCAATGGCCGACCAAAACGAAACCCGCCCGACACCGCTCGGTATCTATGACCGCGCTGTCGCTGACAAGATCACCGCTATCGAGATCATCGCGCTGAGCCTGTCGGCCGTCTGGCTTTTGGGTGCCGCCATTTTCTTTCTGACCTTGCCCGCCGAGGCCTCAGCCGAGGACACGGCAAATACATCTCTACGGTTTATGATGACAATGCTTGCGGTGTTTATGCCTGTCGGAATGATCTGGGTCGCAGCCATGGCTGCACGCTCTTCCAAGATCATGCGAGAAGAAAGCCAGCGCCTCCAATCGGCGATTGATGCGATCCGTCATGCCTATATCGTGCAGAGCCAAAGTGGCAGGATCACAGCTGAGCCTTCCGTGGCGCGCAAGCTCGAAGAAATCGCCGCAGCACAGCGCAAGACCGAAACGGCGCTGGCCACATTTACATCAAGCCGCGAGGCCCAGAACGCGCGCACTGTTGCCGCAGACCCAACGCCCCAAGCCGAGGAACAGACCACTCTGCCCCTGGGCACAACAGCACAGGACATGGCGCCTTCGATCAGCCGTGAAGAATTCATCCGCGCGATCAACTTTCCGGAAACCGCAGAAGACACAGCAGGCTTCACTGCCCTGCGCCGCGCTCTTAAGGATCGTGCCGTCGCCGGCCTTGTGCAAGCCGCCCAAGACGTGCTGACCCTGCTCAGCCAAGACGGCATCTATATGGATGACCTGCGTCCCGACATGGCCCGACCCGAAGTCTGGCGCCAGTTTGCCCAAGGCACGCGGGGCCGCCAGATTGCAGCCCTCGGCGGTGTGCGTGACCGCTCCTCCCTCGCGCTCGCCTCTGGCCGTATGCGCGAAGATCCGATCTTCCGCGACGCGGTGCATCACTTCCTGCGGCGCTTTGACAAAAGTTTTACCCAGTTTGAAACCGAGGCCAGTGATACTGAAATTTCCGAATTGGCAAACACCAGAACCGCCCGCGCTTTCATGCTTCTGGGCCGTATCGCGGGCGTATTTGACTGAGCGAGCCGCCTCAACACGGCATCTGCAAACAGCCCTCACATCCCGCCAAAGGTAATACGCTCTTCACAAAACACCGCTCAACGCTTTGTCAGTGTTTTATCGAATGTGCGCCACCTCCCGAGATAGGGGGCAATCTTGCGTTGCCAAAAAGGGAGCGTGTTGTGGCGAACGCGTGCATCCGCATATAACAACCTGTCCAAAACAGGGGCAATCGCGCGGTCCCAGTCTGCAACAGAAGCGTCGCAACCGGGAGGGCTGGGGCACTCGAGCGATTTCAGGCCCGACAGATCAGTTGCGCGCCTCACCCCAGCGCATAGCTCTTCGTAAAACGCTGCATAAGGCACGGGATCGTCAAGATCGGTCAATCCTGCCAGAATATCCGAATGATACGGCTCTTCCGACGTCCAGCGCGGGTCGCGAACCAGAGAAGCGAACGCCTGTGAAGGCATCACCTGCCGCAAGCTGGTCAGGGTGTCGTTTACAACAGGCCTGAGGCTGCGCAGATGTTTGGGCTTCAAAGCCCATAGTTTCGCGGGGTGTTCGATCGGTTTGCACCAGCGCTGAACAACAAATTCTGTGGAGGCATCATGCCCTGTGGGCCGAAAACTGCGATTACGGAGCAAAAAACCGATCAGCGCAGAAGACGACGCTGTGTTGCTTCGTTTTTCAAGCTGCAAGGGCAAATCATAAAGCTGTCCAAATGCTGAGATCACATCTGGTCGCATAGGTCTCACGCTCACCCGCAAGTTGGGGATCTGCGCCCATGCCACAACATCTTGGCCAAAACGATAACCCATTTTGTTTCGCGCAAGCCAACGGTCCATGTCCTGAGTATTCCAGATACCCCATTGCCAGAACGCAGCATTGGTCCAATCGACCACAGGCCGCAGAAAAACAACAACATCAACAGGCGGATAGCCCCAGTCAGCAAGCGCGCGGGCAAAAAGGGCATGATGCGCAATCCACCCTTCACAGGACAAAATGGGTGTAAACCCTTTGCTTTGCCCGGCCTTCAGCGTCTTGTGGATCGCATGAAACACATTCGCTGCGATCACCGCAGGGCCGAAGTTTGGCGAGGTGACGTATCCATAGGGCGAAAACAGCGCACGTCGGCACACTGCGCGCCCGTAGCATACGTCATATTCACCCGATGTGCTTTGTATCGCGGTATATCGATAAATATTTCCTGCTTTATCCCTCAGATCAGGCGTCATGCTTAACACTGTCTGCAAGGCAGAGCTGCCGCATTTTGGAGCGCCGATATGCAGGATCATATGAGGCTTACCTCTGCTCATCTATGCCCGCCTCTTCGGTCGTAACGCCTTTATCAGCTTATCAGCGTCAACTTTCCCCCCTGGGAGAATGGGAATAACTTCCGCTTGCGCGCCATCAGCATTGGCCGCCCTCACAGCATCCCCTTGCGCGCCCAGATCAAGGCTCACCACAGGCATCCCTGTTGCGAGCGCTTCATGTGTCGTGAATGAAAAGGTTTCCGGCCATATCGACGGAATAAACCACCCCGAAATGCCATAGCGCGTCACCAGCCCCGGCAAATCGCGCAACTCATAACCTCCATGCACAATCGCGCTGGACGGGAGAGGCCAAGACGGATCAACATTCCCGATCACGACCAAACGTCCGCGCTCTGATTTTGCCAGATCACCCGCCAGTTTTTGCACTAAGGCCGCGCCTTTCTGGTATCCGATATTGCCAAGAACACCGATAACAGGCTTATCGCCCACCACAGGCACAATGCGTGGCACCGAAGACAATAGCTCATGCGGCTCGACAACGGTTTTCTCCGCGGCGACGGGATAAGCCTCTGCCAACAGCGCTGCCGTATTGGCCGAAAACACAACACACCGTTGAGCCGCATCAATCAATGCACCCCAAGCAGCCTGCCAATCGGCCAATGAAGCATCCGGCCGGCCGGGGCGGTTATATCGATGCACGCAGTCTTGCGCGAGCGGACCAGCGGCCAAAGGAACACCGCGATACACACCATCTCCCCCCAGCAAAGTATACGAAGGACTCACCGGGAAAAAATCATGCAGCAGCACCTCAATAGGATGTTCAGCGCCCCCCGCTCTGGCAAGGTTTAGCAAAACGTGTGGCAAGCCGAGTGCGTCACGGGCGCCAACGCCGCAGGAATAAATCAAACGCAACCTTGGTAAGAAACCCAGTAGAGCCTGAACAAGGGTCAGATCATTGCTCAGCCCCTGAGTTGTGCCAAGGTGGCTATGCAGTTCAACCGCCCAATCATGCCCCTGACCAACACGCAAAACCACAGAGGACAGGCCACGGCCAATATCGCGGGCGATACGCTCGCTCAGGTATTTTTCCGCGCCGCCACCCATTGCATGGGCCAGATACACAGGCACCTCGGCCTGACGCCCCGCGGCCCATGCGAGGCCCAATGCCAACCGTGATGCTGTGGCAGGATCGTTGCGAATAAAGTCTCGCACCTCTCGATCATATTGCGGGTATCTGCGCGAAATCTCGGCACCGTTGCGTTCTAGCAAAGCCTGTTTGGCAACGCTTCCAAAAGACACCCCGCCGCGGTGCTCGACAAATAAAGCGGCCGTGCAAACATGACGCCCGTTCAACGCCCGCACCTTCTGACACCAATCGGTTTCTTCGCCATATCCTTTCCCAAACGCCCGATCAAATTGCGGAATTTGCGCCAAAAATTTCATCGAGACGGCCATGCAAAATCCGACCCCAGTTGGCGCTTCTACAAGCCCCTCCAAAGGGTCAAACTGGCGCGCGACTCTGTCCAAATCATCCGCTTCACCTTTGCGCAACTCGTATGGAGCACAGATCACAGGCACGGTGAAGATTTCGCCGTTGTTTGACATTGGGGTGACCGTTGCGATCGTGCTGTCTGCCAAGGGCGCCAGCAAGCGAGCAGCCCAGCCTTGCGGCAACAAGACATCAGAATTAAGGATCACCACCGGCGCGTCCCGCAACGCGGCCAGCGCCAAACCACGATTCACAGAACCGACAAACCCCAAGTTTACATCGTTGCGCACCATTGTGGCACGCGGCTTGTGCTGTTGCGTCCAAGCCTTCAGCAGAGGCCAAACGCGCGGGTCGCTAGAGCGGTCTTCAATCACAATTATATGCCAATCCATCATCGTATGATTGGCAACGCGCTCAAGGCATTCCCCCAATACATCAAAGCCATTGTAGACCGGCAACACAATCGTAACGGGATCACTCGTGCTTTGAATTTCCAGTTCGCGCAAGCGCTCAGGCCGAGAAAAAACAGCGCGCCCATCCATAGGAACAGCTCTTGAAATGGGCGTCAGGCCGAGCCTTTGCTTCACGAGTTCACGCGCCCCCATGTCGCCCCGTTTTTTCCACCTCCAGATGATCGGCACCAGACTGAACACGGCCCAAATATAGGGCCACACCAGAGCAATTTGTTGCCGCCGTATCTCTCGTGTGGTGACGCCCCTAAAGTGACATACGACAGCTTCACAATCATCCTGTGCCTCACTTTGGGCCAGATAGATTGCGGGATCTCCAACCTCAAACGGGATATCCAGCGTAAACCCACGCTCTTTTCTGCCTGGCTGCATCAGAGCCGGTTTGGTCCACAAGCGCGTCCGGCCCAAAGCCAATCCAACCCGTGGCGCAACAGACCAGCCCGTTACCGTGAGCCTGTTGCCTCGCAAGCGGATTGCATCAATCCAGCCAAGATCACGCCCGCTAGCATCACACAAAGGCCCCCCTTGGCGATCGAACCTCAAATTATGCTCTGCATACCGCAGAAAAACCAAGTATAGTCTGCGCAACACAACAGGCGACCTTCTTATTTTTGTGCAACCAAAACAGTAAATTGCCCTGCTATATTCTCCATCACTTCAGCATTTGGAAACTTCAGGCGGTGGGCACCGTTTTCAGAAATATCGTAAACCGTTTGACCTCCCCAGGAGATCAGTTTCATCTCGTGCTGGTTTAGCAGCTCAAAGCTCTCTTTCTGTGTGTAATGGCGTAAGTGAAATTTATGTTGTTTGGGAACAAATGGCATTTGGTCTTGGTTGGGGGTCGACATAATCAACACCCCACCAGGCTTCAGAGCGTGATAGAGAGCGGAAATTAATGCGCTCCCGTTCGCGATATGTTCAATGCTTTCAAGGCAAAAACAAAAATCAAAAACGTTGCTAGGCAACTCGAAAGGCCATTCTTTTTGGGCAAAACACACAGTGCTAGACGCATAATGTTTGTTGGCGACCCTCAAAGCATCTTCTGATGCATCAAGGCCGAGAATATGGTAGCCTTCCTCGGCGGCCATAGAGCTCCCATATCCATTGCCACAAAAAACATCCAATCCGTAACACGACTTTGCATCAAGGCCCATGGAATGCAGCTTTTGCAGGCCGAACCGATAACGGTTTACATGATCGCCCCGTATGTCTTTTAAAACGGGCGCGATTTGTCGCTCTCCCGAACGAAGCGAGAAGTCATGTTGCATTGTTTCGGGACCATCAGCTTGACCCAATTTGAAGTTCCTCCAGTCGCTTTAAGCACGCAAGGCCATGAGCTTTCGGCCCATGGTGTTTTGTCATTTTGGCTAAAGCCCTTTTGCCATATTGCGTGCAAAGCGATGGGTCTGTCGCAAACGCATTCATCGCATCCATCACAGACTCAATAAACACATCCGCCCAAGTAAAGTGACTTTTGATGTCGCCAATTGCAGCGGCCCCAACATGGGAAATGCTATATTCCAAAGGGTAAACGCAGTTATCTCCAAAATATTCTACAGGGCCAGAATAGGCTGTCGCCGCAACCGCCTTGCCTTTGAGCATAACTTCGATGATCCCCCGCCCTAATCCCTCGGCACGGTGGGGCGAGATATAGGCATCAAAGCTGTTGTATAACGCATCCATATCCTCAGCCGAGAGAGGCTTCGAGACCAGCTCGATACGCCGATCAAGAGCGGCCAGACTGTGCAAGTCGTCGATATCCCGCTGACGCACTATGCTTGATTTCTCAACTTTATATTTGAGAATCAGCTTAACATTTGTTGTCGGCCGATCAGCAAAACAATTCAAAAACGCGGAGATGACCAGAAAGGGATCTTTGCGTGCCACCATAGAGTTGAAGTCAAAAACATACCCAAACACGAGAGTATCGCTTTTTCGGCGCGGCTTCAGCCTCAGCTTTCGGGGCTTGGGAGCCAAGTGTAGCGGCATTTTATGGATGGGCCTGTCAGTGTGCGGCGCAAAGCACTCTTTGAGGAAATCTGTGGCGACCCATAGCTCGTCTAATCGTTCTAGCCCAAAGCGGTGCGCATCAGGCAACTGGGGAAACTCCCAGTATGGCGCACCAATGTTATACCTCCCCTCGAGCAATTCTGGCCTCTTTCGAGCCAACAGCCCTGTTGCTGGTAGGTTGTGACAGATCAAATTGATATCATATTTCGGCTCATCAACGACCAAGGCCTCGATCTCTGGATCGCGTAACTCACTCGTTAGTGAACTGTAGTTTTCGTTCAGAATACAAACATCAATGCCTGCTGCGCATAGGGCATGAACTTTGTCACGAAGTTCAAGGCCCAGACCGTGCATACCAAAAGGCATCCCAATGACATTGACACCACCGTTCATTTGCGTGCCTCATGAATGTCGCTAAGTCTTGCCAGAAGTTTCTTGCCGACGGCGTGAGTGGAAAACTCCTGATAGATCGTTCGCTTGCCTGCGCGCGCTATTTTCTCCCGAAAGCGCACATCGTCAAAAACGCGCCGCATATGACGGGCAGCATCATCAGTGTCTGGCTCGGCCCATTCGCGCTGTTGGCCATGATATAGCCCTGGAGCCATCTTGACCTTAGCGTATTTCACCAGACAAGAATTATCAGCACACATAAAATCCAGATTGCCTGAATACCCAGTCCCGATTGTTGGTTTCCCATAACCCATAGCCTCCGCCATGGTTAGTCCAAACCCTTCCGCACGATGTAAGGAAATATATGCATCACACCGCATATATAGCGATGCATTCTCATCGAGGCTCAGTGTTTCTTCGACCAAGATCACCCGCGGGTCTTCCTTTGCGCGAGCTTTAAATGCATCAAATGCCTCTCTGTTGTATTTCGAAGCTTGCCGGATCATGCTTTTAAACACCATCACGACCGGAACGCTTGGATCAGGGAAGGCTGTCTGAAAGGCATCCAGTGTGGCTTCCGGGTTTTTACGGGCCATCGTAGAATCGACGCTAAAAGTAAAAAGAAAAGCGAAAGCTTCCTCAGGAATTCCAAAGCGTGCACGTGGCGCTAATAAATCTGGAAAATGCAAGTTCACAGGAAGTGGAAAGGCGTGTACAGGAATATTCAACCGTTTGCGTGCAGCGTCTGCAATAAAGTTTGAAAGCCCCCAATACTCATCCACATAGCGAGTATTCGCTAGATAGGTGGGAATCGTCTCAAGCTCCCACGCACCGTAACAGATGTTGTAGCGATTTTTCAGGAGGGTATTGCCGTCAATACGCACGATCTGCGCAACGCGGGTTACGTCTCCAACAAAAATATTGATGTCGGAGCCTTCTTGATCGTGCTGAACAAACCCAAAGCTTTCGTCCAAGTGATTGGAGTTATTAAAATTCACAGCTCCCGGCCCCAACAGCCTCGTAGGAAAGCGCGTCTTATCAACCTGTTGATCATCCATTGCACTTTTGATTGCCAGAAAACTATTGCGCGCCATTACCGAGAGGCCTGTGTGAATGTTGAATGGCCCAATAACATTCGCAACACGGGTTGATGATCTGGTTGCAACAGACCGGATAGCTGAATTGAAACGGAAATCCTGAATCATCAAACCGAGCTCGCGCGTATCGGATGAAAACCCCGCCAACGCTGGTGAATGGCAAGCAACAACATCCAGATCAATATTGACGATCCCGTTTGGCTTACAAAATACTTCACGCGGCAAAGGCACCACAATATCAATACCGCTCCGCCCCATCTCTCCAGGCTCGCCGCGCCTGAATTTATGGGTGTAATGCGCAACGCCATCGACACTCACAACCAAAGCGTTCACAGGCACCATCTCAGACAATAGCGCCCGCACATTTCCGAGTGTCAGTTCGATGTCTCTGTCTGGCAACGGGTCAGTGGCAACACGCAAACGTGAGCGGCGACCGTTGGTCCAGACCCCGTCCTCTTCGGCTTCATGCCAGCCATAGGGCATAAAGCGCGTATTCCCAATAGTATCCCGTGCGTGGATCGTTTCACCAATATAAAATGAAAGCGCCGCCTTGGGAGACATAATTTCAACCCTTCGCAACGCAAAAGCAAGTGCACGTTGGTCTGAGCCGCCATTAATAAATTTGGGAGAGTGGGCGTGGTTGCACACAAACTCTAACAACACGTCTCCTAAGACACTTATTGAAGAGGCTTTTAAGGGAATGTTGAGGACCACCAGCCCGGATGTCTCCAAGACTGTTTCTCCCAATATCTGTCCCTCACTGTGAATTTGCAACAAAACAGGATAGTCTTTGGTTGCCATGCCATTAACGATGATTTTGGCCGTCAGATCAGATGCTTTATGGGGAGGGAGCCGGAACGACAAAAAAGCATCTCGCGGGCCGGCCCAACAATGGTCAGTTGAAGGAACTTTCCAGCCGCTCCCACATAACATTTTGTTGCCCGGATGCCCAAGACCGATCTGAATGCCCCTATTTAGCACGACCTCAAATTCGCTCGCTGGCATCACTGGAATACCATGCGTTTCCCAAGACACGTTGAGCAGTGATTTTAAAGTAACGTCTGCCATCGGCACGACAGACGGCATTATTCGTTCGGACATCTTGTTAGCGTCCACACTGTCCAACAGTGCTTTCCAAAAGGCCGTTGACAATATCTCAATGCCATAGCAAGGCGTTGCCGAATGATCCTGCCAAATATTTGATAAAGCCCGCGGTGTTTTGCCAAAATAGGGGGCTTCGGTCAGCACGCTCGAAGTAAGTGCCGCCACCGCCTCAACTTCCGGCGCGGCCAGTAAAGCATATGGATTATGAGTGGAAAACTTAACGTTCTCAAACTGGCTTAGAACGAGCGCCTGCTCTGCCACGTTTGCGCCGTAGGGATGCGGTTTGAAGTAGATAGTGTCAAACTCTGCACAGAGTTCGGAGACCTCTGTGATATGATCCTGAAGGGATACCAAGCCACGCTCACCGATCAGAGCGGTGTCAATCTCGACTTGCCCGAATAACACAGCCGCGCGCCCCCTCAAATCAAGGGAAGTCTGACGAAATTGAGCGCGCCTCAGTTGAGCTGCGAAGCCAATCTGCTCCTGAGACACTGCGAACGGCAAGAGTGCTTGTAGGTTCCCAAAATTCGAGTTGAGCATAAACTTATAATCATCCATGAACCGCACCGGATGAATCGCAATCGAAACATAAGGCACGCCAAGAACATTGAAGGCGGCCTTTTGAAACGGTGACAACTCAAACCCAATGACGAAGCTTCCCTCAAAATAGGCCCGCAATAGCTCAAGCGTCTGATAATTTGGTTCAGCACGATATAGCTGTATCCACCCAACACTCCCCGGATCGACATCATAGCTTGCATAAATCTCGCTCACCGGAAGGCTGTTAAGATCATCAGCCTCCCAAAGCCTTGCAGCGGCACTGGCCGCGAAGGTCTGCGCTAGAGCTGGCTCAAGCCAGTCCAATAGTTGACGGGTGATCCGGTTCTGCATACCCGACCGTGCCTGCTCCTGATGTGGCACCGGTCTCATAAAGTCAGCAAGAACAATCGGCTTAAGGGCCGACAGCTGTGCAGGCGAGAAATAGAGAGCGTTCACAGCATGGGTTATTGTGGTCGATACGTTCATATCCGTCACTCAACAACGTCTCGCCTAAGGCCCGTAGCTACGCTCTACCGACCTTTTCCTTCACTCCAGATCCTGGCAGCAAGGCGGGCTTCACCCCATGTTGCGAAACAAACACCAAAGAAAATTTACCTAGGCTCAACACTTAATAAATATTGGTTAATCAATAGTTAACCAAAAATTGACACCGGTGGAACGGAAGGCTCTGGCGGCTCCTGATCTCAGAGATGCAAGCCGGCTTTGAGAGCAATTTAATACTTAATTAAGGTTAATGTGACTTTCTTCCAAGCGTAACGAGTGAGCTAGGAACCAGTATGAAACGGGTGCGTATTACCCACAGCACATATCACAGCACGCCTAAGCCCGGTGCCATCTTCATCTTCGGCGAGGATGGCTGCGGTCAGACAGTGGGGCCAGAAACCCAGAGCTGGGCGCCGCTACCGACGCGCGCCATTGTTGCCCCATTTTCTCCAATGCGCTCAGCGTCAGGCATTATGGACGCTCCCAAGGCGTATTTCACCCAAAATACACCCTGAAACACCCCAAAATAGGACACCAAAGGCAAGCAATATGAAGAAAGCGTTTATTACTGGAATCACGGGACAAGATGGCGCCTATCTTGCGAAGCTTTTGCTCGAAAAAGGATATGAGGTTCACGGCGGCGTCCGCAGAATTTCACAGCCGGAAATAACACGTCTCACAAGTCTGGGGATCGCGGAGGATATCCAGCTGCATGACTTCGATCTTCTGGAACAAAATAGTATGTTCCGTGTCATTCGGGATGTGGAGATGGACGAATTTTACAACCTCGCAGCGCAAAGTTTTGTTGGCGCAAGCTGGGAGTTACCCGTCTATACCGCAGATGCCGATGGTATGGCCGTTGTTCGGATTCTTGATACCCTGCGCACACTGCGCCCTGACTGTCGCTTTTATCAGGCCTCGACATCCGAAATGTTCGGCTTGGTGCAGGAGGTGCCGCAGACAGAAACGACGCGGCTCTACCCCCGCTCGCCATACGGCGCCGCAAAAGTCTATGGTCACTATATCACAATGAACTACCGTGAGAGCTTTGGCCTCCACGCCTCCAGCGGGATCCTCTTCAATCATGAGAGCCCTTTGCGCGGAAAGGAGTTTGTCACCCGAAAAATCACCTTGGGATTGGCAGCGCTTGCGCGCGGCGGCAACGCGCCTGTCGAGCTTGGCAATATGGATGCGCGACGGGATTGGGGATTTGCCGGAGATTATGTCGACGGGATGTGGCGAATGCTGCAACAAGATGTGGCCGATGACTACGTGCTCGCCACAGGCGTCACCACAACCATCCGAGATTTCTTCACCTTCGCCGCCGAAGCCTTGGGCATGGATCTTGATTGGTCGGGCGAAGGCGAAACCGAAACCGCAACCGACCGTAAAACCGGCAAGCTTGTCATGAAAGTGAACCCGAAGTTTTACCGGCCAGCCGAGGTGGATTTATTGATCGGAAATCCTCAAAAGGCGGTGGAAAAGCTTGGCTGGAAAGCAACTGTCAATATCCGTGAGCTTGCCTCTATGATGGCACTCTCGGACTTTGATGCCTTGAGCTGATGGCGCGATTTTTTGGTATGTAAGTGGTAGGTATATAATGTCAGTCAAAAAGATCGCCCGTCTCGCGCTCGCGTCCTCAAAGAAGCTGAAGCAGGCCATAAACCTGCACCGCCAGACCGGGCCCTTCCACGGCTATCTCGAAGACACATCCTCTGAGGGCATAGTCCAAGGATGGGTCTATGAGCGGGCCACAGGCAAAGGCAACCTCTCAATTGGCCTGTTCGCGGGCCATGAAATGATTGCCGGCGGTTTTGCCAAACTGCCGCGCGAAGATGTCCGTGCGGCCCATGGCAACCAAGCCAGCTGTGGTTTTCATTTTGATCTGACCGACACTATGCTCAAGACCATCGAGGCCCAGGGCGGCGCGATCAATGTGCGCACATTGGGACAAAACAGCATGATCATCGGAACAGCAACGATAACGCGCGACACCAGCAATCCCCCGACTGATGGCGACGATATGACGGCGTGTCGTTTTGCACTCACTGATGAGCTCAAAGAGCTGGACGCCTTATTGTCGATAACCCCTGCAGGACCGCTGACAAAGATCGAGCAGCCCCCGTTTCGGCAACACGCCAAAATGTTCCGGACAGAGCAGCTCACGGCAGAGCTGCCTGCGAGCGGCCAGTTCGCCTACCTCGACTATGTGCGATACCGGTATCGCATGGATCAAACCTTCAAAACCGGGCCGGGCCTTGAGGCCAATGATCGGTTTTTATATTGGTATCTCGTATCTTATCGAGGTCAGGAAAAACGCCGTATTCCTCTCAGTGCCGACACGATCGAGTATCTCAATGCCCCCGTTGTGATGGGTGGCCAGCAGTTCGCCCTGAGCCGTATGATTTGGTGGCGTCTGTCCGGTCGCCCCGATCTTCTCGCCAAAATCAATATGAACGATCGCGACAGCTATTTTGATACGCTGTTCTGGTGGGCTTCTCTGGACGCGCCACATCTCTTTTTTGAAGATTGTCTGGTTCCCGAGCGTTTTGCCGATCTGCTGCGTGGCATACACCCCTCTCGCCGTCTTGACGCGTGGCCTCTGAGCTATTTCACCGAGCGGTTCTTCAAGGATACTCCGCGCCTGCATTTCCTGAAGCCGGGCACCGCACAGGGCCGAAAGACCCTTTTGTTGGCAATGTTGCTGATAGCCCTGCGCCGCCCCGATATCTTGCGTTTTATTCCGCGAGACTCTCTGGCGGCCTTATTGAGGCCTGCGAAAAACGGTGAGCCATCAGAGTTTGAGACCTTTGTGAATGACCTGCGCACTCAGACGCACTCACCCGATACTACACTCACAGATGAGGCAGACAGGCTCCAGCTGTTACCAAGCCCGGTTTCGCTTGATTATGAGCGTTATGCCGCCATGCTGCGGCACAAGCACTTTGATCTGCAAAGCTATAGCTTCATGACCCGCGACGCATCAGGCAACCGCTTTGAAGCAGCGGCGATCCCACCCGTGATTGCGAGCACGCGGATGGCCGATGTGCAGTTGATTGGCCCGCTTGCCAAGGCCTCGGGCTTGGGGCAGGCGACCCGTCTCTCTGCCGATATCCTGCGCGCAACAGGACTAGATGTCCGCGCTGTTGATTTTGATCTGGACAACCCGGCGCCTGAAGGCTTCTCCAGTGACACTTTGATCGAAGACTACGCTCCGGCCAGAATCAACCTTATTCACCTGAACGCAGAGTCCATTCCGCTCGCCTTCGCCTACCAACCTGATGTTTTTTCCGAGACGTATAACATCGGATACTTCTTTTGGGAGCTCGATAAACCAGCCTATTGCCACTATCTCGGCATAGAGCTGCTCGACGAAATCTGGGTTTCCACTGACTATGGCGTGCAAATTTATCACAAGGACACAAACGGCAAACCCGTGATCAATGTCGGAATGTGCTTTGAAGATACGCCCGAAATAAATCGGGCGGCCAGTCGCGAGTATATCGAACGGCGCTTCAAGTTTAAGGCAAAAAACTATGTTTGCCTCGTTGCGTTTGATAGCTTTTCCTTTGTTCAACGCAAAAACCCCGTGGCTGTCTTGCGGGCTTTTCAACAAGCATTTGAAGGTGTTCCAGAGGCCCGACTGATTGTGAAAACGCAAAACCGTGACAGCGTTTTTGACCCTGTTCAAGTGAACTTATGGGATCAGGTCGACGCGATCGTGCAGTCCGACCCGCGCATCGTTGTGATCAACGAGACACTCTCCTATCACAATCTGCTCCAGCTGAAGGCCGGATCTGATTGCTATATCAGCCTGCACAAATCAGAAGGCTGGGGCTTTGGCATGATCGAAGCGATGAACCTTAGTGTTCCCGTCGTCTGCACAGGGTATTCTGGCAATATGGACTTTTGCACCGATGACACAGCCTGGCTTGTCGACTTTGTCGAAACACCCCTTGAGCAAGACGACTATATCTTCGTTCGCAAAGGCTCTGTCTGGGCTGAGCCAGATATAAAACACGCGGCGCATCAATTGCGCGCAGCCTTTGACGATCCAATAACGCGTGCCGCAAAAGCCAAGGCCGCGAAAGCCCTTATTCATAGGAAGTTTTCCACAGACGCCATCTCAAAAAGATATGGCGCACGCTTACAAGACATTCTCAAGCACGGGCGTCAAAGCAGTGCAGCGTGATATTTCCATTGGTGGCACCCGTCACTCCGTTTTCTCTGATGACCAGTATCTTGCCCAAATGCCTGAGGCCTTTGAGCCTGAAATGACAGCTGTATTCAAAGCCCTGATCACTCCTGACATGGTGGTTGCCGATGTCGGCGCCAATATCGGCATGACCGCTTTGCTGTTTGCTCAACTTGCCCGCAAGACCTTCGCCTTTGAACCCGCGCCAAGCACCTTTGCGTTGCTGCGCAACAATCTCGACAGAAACCAAATAACAAACGTCCAAGCTCACAACTTTGGCATGGGCGACCGGTGCGAGCAGCAAACAATCACTTTCGCCCCCTCAAACCGCTCTGGTGGATTTGTCAGCGAAACATTGAAGCTCAGCGCCGGGCATATCACCGAAACAATCGAAATCGACACGCTCGACAGGTTTTTTCACAATCAGACCGATCAACCCGATTTCATTAAACTGGATGTTGAAGGGTTTGAGCCGCGCGTGCTGCGTGGTGCTCGTGCATTGTTGGCGGCCCGACACCCGACCGTGGTTCTTGAGCTCAATCATTTCTGCCTGAACATCATGCATCGTGTGAGCGTCCCCGACTTCCTTGATCAGCTGACCGCACTCTTTCCTTTCCTGTTTGCCTTGGAGCGCGACAACAGCGGTATGGCAGACCTTCACGACCCGGATCAACGCTACAGAGTGATGAACCTTCATGTCACAAAGTTCCGCTTCCCCAACATCGTAGCGGGCTTTGATCCGCAGTTAGAACCGCGCCTGAAAACCGTCATTCACCCGACCTGAAGACCTGACGATCTTTCATCAATATTGCAAAGAGACTTGCCTTGGACGTGACAAAAGAAACCATTAAAGTTGCTTACCGCCTCTTTCTGGATCGAGAGGCCTCTGACGCAGAGGTCAGGGTAATGGCGCAAAGCGATATATCGCTCGACCAGTTGCGCAACGCGTTCCTCAACTCTCCAGAGTTTGTCAGAAAATACTCAGCGCGCAGCCCAAGCGCCGCCCCTGCAATGCGCTCGGGGCGCGCGATGGTTCATCTGCATATCCCGAAGACTGCCGGTTCAAGTCTCACGCGTATCCTTGCGCCTCACTTTGCCCGCGGAAGCCAATTGCCCGTCAGCGATGGCGACTTGGCTGCATTCGCCGCGCTTTCCGATACCGAACGCCGCAAAGCCAGCTTTATATTCGGACATCTATCACACGGCATCGCGTCGCTTCTGCCTCAAGGGCATGATTACATCTGTGTCCTGCGCAGGCCGGGGACACGCTTGTTGAGCTATTACAAGTATCTATACCGGACAACCGATCACCACAGCCAGAAGTTCGTGGGCGGCCAGAATATGTCGTTCGGCACATTTCTGGAGTGGGCTAGCGACCCTCAAAACGGACACCTCAATGAAGTCAACAATGGCCAGATCCGCCGGCTAGCGGGCCTCAAAATGCAACGTGACGGGGCCAGCGACCCTCAACTTCTGCTCGCGGCCGTCCATAACATTGCCTCGCCGGATTTGATTTTTGGCCTCACAGAGCATTTTGATCACTTTGTTCAACGCCTTTCGGCAAAAGGCCTGATCCTGGGCGCGCCCGATATGCGCGAAAACATGGCACCCTCGCCCAGCAATCTCGAAGATGCGCTCCGTGAGCTCACGCCAGATCAGGCTGCGCTATATGATGCGTTCACAGGTTGGGACGAAATACTCTATAATATTGCCGAACAGCTATATTTTGCGCAAGACCTCTCTCAAGCAAAGGCCTTATGAAGGATCTAACGTTTACCGAGTATTCCAGACACCAAGCCGAGGATATTTTAATGATTACCCCTGTTCTTCTCTGTGGCGGCTCAGGCACGCGCCTTTGGCCCTTGTCCCGTAAGAGCTATCCAAAACAATTCGCATCCATTTTGGGCGAAGAAAGCCTGTTTCAAGCCTCTGCCAGACGTTTTGCAGGCGAGAATTTCTCAAATCCTTTACTTGTGACAGGAGATAGCTTTCGGTTCATTGTGGGGGAGCAGCTTGATGCCTGCGCGATCAAGGCCGGCGGCATCCTGATCGAACCTGACGGGCGCAACACCGCACCAGCCGCCATTGCCGCAGCCTTGGTTTTGGCACGCTCAGACCCGCAGGCGCTGATGCTTTTGGTGCCCTCCGATCACGCCATAACCGATGCACAGGCCTTTCGCGAGGCTGTCTGCGCAGGGACTGTGGCCGCCCGCGACGGCCAGATCGTGACCTTCGGGATCGCTCCTGACCGCGCCGAAACGGGTTATGGCTGGCTTGAAAGCGGAGCCGAGACCCACCCGTTTGTGATGGAACTCAAACAATTTATCGAAAAGCCTGACCGCGAAAAAGCCGAAACCCTGCTCCATGACAGCCGCTACCTTTGGAACGCAGGTGTGTTTCTCGCGCGGGTCGATGTTATGATCAAAGCCTTCCAGGCCCATGCACCGGAGGTGCTCACAGCCGTTGAAAGCGCCGTGGAAAAGGCGACGCTCGATCTTGGCTTCACCCGTCTTGACCCAACAACATGGGCGGATGTGCCAGATATTTCGATAGATTATGCCATCATGGAAAAGGCCGATAATGTCAGCGTTGTGCGGTTTGACGGAAAATGGTCCGATTTGGGCAGTTGGGAGGCCGTGTGGCAAGAGTCTCCCCGCGATGCCCAAGGCAATGCGCGGACAGACCACACCACTGCATTAAACTGCGAAAACACCCTCCTGCGCTCTGAGAGTGACGAGATCGAATTGGTCGGGATCGGCCTCAAAAATGTGGTGGCCGTCGCGATGCGCGATGCTGTCATGGTCGCCGATATGTCCGATAGCCAGAATGTAAAACACGCTGTTGCAACGCTCAAAAACCGTGCCGCAAAGCAGGCGGTCCAGTTTCCCGTGGATCATAGGCCTTGGGGGTGGTTTGAAACACTCATTCTCTCCGATCGCTTTCAAGTCAAACGTATTCACGTCCATCCCGGCGCGTCTCTGAGCCTGCAAAGTCACCATCACCGCTCCGAACATTGGATCGTTGTGACGGGCACTGCGAAAGTCACTGTAGATGACGAGACAAAGCTGATTACGGAGAATGAATCTGTCTACATTCCTCTGGGCGCAAAACATCGCATGGAAAATCCCGGCAAAATGCCGATGGTCCTGATCGAGGTCCAGACTGGTGGCTATCTGGGGGAGGATGATATCATTCGTTACGAAGATATATATGCGCGCAGCTGATCTTGGTTGTGTCGCACATTATTAGCCGATCAAACCCGCATTTTATTGACCTATATCAACGCGGCCCAAACAAACATATTCCACTACGTCTATATAAAGTGGAGGAATACTTATGGTTGATACATCAACGGCGCCATCGCGTCGGGCGTTTTTGGGCTTGGCTGTTGGAGCTGGCGCCCTTGGGCTTTCAGGAACGTTTAGCCAAGCACAGGCGCCAATTCCTACCCGTGCAAACATCCTTATTCTCGGCGCAGGGGCAGCAGGAACCGCCTTGGCCAACCGTTTGGTCGAACGGCTGGAAGGCGCCTCAATCACCCTTGTCGATGGTCGCCCCGCACATTGGTATCAGCCCGGTTTTTCCCTTATCGCCGCCGGCCTGAAACCTG
>JAHBAN010000189.1 GCA_018500075.1 Flavobacteriia bacterium
AAGCTTTACTGCAGAGATGGCAAAGCAGCCGAAAACGCTCACCTTCGAAGACCGCAAGGTCGATCGTGTCGCCGCCTATTTCCACACAGGCGGCACCACAGGGATGCCCAAAGTCGCCCAGCACCTCAATTCCGGGATTGTCTATCAAGGCTGGCTCGGTCACGAGCTTCTGTTTGACGAATACGAAAGCGTCATGTGCCCGCTGCCGCTGTTTCACGTGTTCGCTTGCCATGTTATTTTGATGGCAATGGTCAAATCCGGCGCCCATGTCGTCTTCCCCACGCCTGCGGGCTATCGGGGCGAGGGTGTGTTTGACAATTTCTGGAAGCTCTGCGAGCGCTGGGGCACAACCTTTATCATCACAGTGCCCACAGCAGTTTCGGCGCTGATGCAGCGCCCGGTGGATGCGGATGTGTCCAAAGTTAAAAATGCCTTCTCCGGCTCCGCGCCGATGCCGCTTGAGCTGTTCACCCGGTTCACCAAGTCGACCGGCATCCAGATCATTGAAGGCTGCGGGCTGACCGAGGCAACCGTGCTTGTCTCGATCAACCCCCCGGAAGGCGATAAACGTGTCGGCTCGGTCGGGATCCCGTTTCCCTATAATGATGTCAAGATTATCGCCCAGAAAGGCGATGGCCCTGTTGAGTGCGCGCCCGATGAAATCGGCGAAATCTGCGTGGCCGGGCCGGGGGTCTATGCAGGCAATACCTATACAGAAGCCGATAAGAACGTAGATCTATACTATCATGACACCTATCTGCGCACAGGGGATCTGGGCCGTATCGATCCGGAGGGCTATATCTGGATCACCGGCCGCGCCAAAGACCTGATCATTCGCGGGGGCCATAATATCGACCCTGCCGAAATCGAAGATGCGCTGCTGGCCCATCAGGATGTGGCCTTTGCTGGCGCAATCGGCCAGCCCGATGCCCATTCGGGCGAGCTGCCCTGCGCCTATGTCGAGCTGGTGGCAGGGGCAAGTGCCACGGCAGAAGACCTCATGGCCCATGCCCGCAAGCATATTCACGAGCGGGCCGCTTTCCCCAAACACGTTGAGGTGCTCGCCGAGCTGCCCAAAACGGCGGTTGGTAAGGTCTTCAAGCCCGACCTGCGCAAATCGGCGATCACGCGGGTCTATAATGCCGCCCTCGAGGAGGCGGGGGTCGCCGCGCGGGTCGTCTCGGTGGTCGATGATAAAAAGCGCGGGCTTGTGGCCCAGCTCGCGGCCAATGGCGCAACAGAGGATGCGGTCGGCCAGGTGCTCGGCAGCTTTACGCGCCCCTGGGAATGGGCGGCGTAAGCGGCTATCTCGAAACCATCCCCCAATAGGGCCGCAGGAGAAGGCTTGCGGCCCTTATTTTTTTCTTTAGAAGTGGTTGATGAAGTCAACTAATTTCAAGGCCGCCGCCATGACGCAGAAAAAGAATATTCTCTTTATCATGTTTGACCAACTGCGCTGGGACTATCTGAGCTGCTATGGCCACCCGCATCTGCACACCCCCAATATCGACTGGCTGGCCAGTCAGGGCGTGCGCTTCAACCGCGCCTATATCCAGTCGCCGATCTGCGGCTCCTCACGGATGAGCACTTACACCGGCCGCTATGTGCAGAGCCATGGCGCCTCCAACAACAAGATCCCCCTCAAAGTGGGCGAGCAGACCCTGGGCGATCATTTGCGCGCCGCAGGTGTCAACAGCTGGCTGATTGGCAAAACCCATATGGAAGCCGATGCCGAGGGCATGGCGCGGCTCGGCCTTGAGCCGGACAGCGTGATCGGCGTGCGCGTGGCCGAATGTGGCTTTGATGTCTTTGAGCGGGATGACGGGATGAAACCCGAAGGCCCCGAGGGCAGCTATGATCCGCGCGGCGCACTGGCCTATAATGACTGGCTGCGCGCCAAGGGCTACGACAGCGACAACCCCTGGCACGACTTCGCCAATTCGGGCCTGGATGAAGACGGCACGGTGCGCTCGGGCTGGTTCTTGAAGAACTCGGCCTATGCCGCCAATATCGACGAGCCGGACAGCGAAACACCCTATCTCACCAGCCGCGCCATGGCGTTTATCGAGCAAGCCGACGGCCCTTGGTGCGCCCACCTGAGCTATATCAAGCCACATTGGCCCTATATCGTCCCCGAGCCTTACGCCTCGATGTTCGGCCCGGAGCATATCCTGCCCGTGGTGCGCACAGAGGCCGAACGCCAGCAGGCGCACCCTGTCCTGAAAGCCTTCATGGACACGCCCGTGGGCCAGAGCTTCAGCCGAGAGGACGTGCGCAACGCAGTGATCCCCGCCTATATGGGCCTGATCAAACAGGTCGATGACCAGATGGGGCGGCTGTTTGACTGGCTCAAGGACACCGGCCGCTGGGACAGCACGGTGATCGCGCTGACCTCGGATCATGGCGATTTTCTGGGCGATCACTGGCTCGGTGAGAAGACCTTTTTTTATGACCAGAGCGTGCGTGTGCCCCTGATCATCTACGACCCAAGCCCCGAGGCCGACGCCACCCGTGGCACAGTCTGCGACGCGCTGGTGGAAAGCATCGATCTGGCTCCGACCTTTCTCGAGATGTCAGGCGGCGCGGCGCTGCCCCACATCCTTGAAGGGGAAAGCCTCGTTCCCCTGCTGCACGGTCACGCGCAGCAAACCCGGCGGGACTATGTCATCTGTGAATACGACTACTCCGGCGCTCCAGTCGCCCGCCTCACCGGCGCCAGCGTGACCGAGGCCACTATGTATATGGTCGCGGACAAACGCTATAAGCTCATTCACTTTGAAACCGGCGACCGCCCGATGCTGTTTGACCTTGAAAACGACCCTGAAGAATTGACCGATCTGGGATCAAGTCGCGCCCACGCGGATGTCGTGTCGGCACTCTATGAAAAGCTGCATCACTGGGCCCGCCGTGTCTCACAACGCACAACAATCAACCATGACAGCCTGATCGCCCGCCGCAGCCAGCGCAGCACCAAAGGCATTGTGATCGGTGTGGCGGATGAGGGCGATATGGATGCGGAGCTAACAGTCAAATACCGCGACCGATCGGCAAAACCCTGGCAGATGATCAAGCGGCCCTAAGTCTTTTTCCTGTCTCTTATACACATCT
>JAHBAN010000243.1 GCA_018500075.1 Flavobacteriia bacterium
CAGAAAACCCCGCCCGCGCCAAGCGCCCGCGCAGGTCTGCCAGCAAAAGCGCTTCTCCGCCAAACAAATGCGCGGACCCTGTGACATCCAGTGTCAGGCCGTCACGGCCCTCCAGACCGACCCAAGGGCAATAGCGCACCGCCCACCGCCGCAAGATCAAAAGCAAGTGGTGATCCGCATATGGGTCTGCCACACGGCTTTCCAACTCAGAACAAAATGCACGCGCATCCGAGAAGGGCATCCCGCGATACAACCCTGCCTGCTCGGCCTCCCTAGACAGACAATAAATACGGTCTGCGTTCTTTTCTTTTATGGTGATCGCAAAGGGGCCGGCAACAGCGCACCGCCGCAAAACCCGCTCACTGGCGAGGCGGGGAAACCACAGCGAGACGATCCGCCGGGTCGGGTTTTGTCGGTGTCCATCGAACATACCAATCACACAATGTTCCTGATTTGTTCTTAATAAGCTCCCAGTGCATCAGAGTCGAGTCCGAGTCTTGAGAATCAAAGACCGAAGAACAGCGCCAACGTGTGCTGGCCGCATTGCTCCCCATCCCCTCGGGGAGAAGGCAAAGCCCGGTTGTCTTGCCCGCCTGCGCCGCAAGCTGAAGCCGCCGCCCCGCCGTGAGCGTGACCGGACGGGTCAGCTCGACAATGACCAAAGGCATAGCCCCGTCGCGCAAAGCCTCCTCGGCAACCGCCAAAGCTTCCGTTTGAGACGCCACCTGCGCCAGCACCATAAGGGCGGGGTCAAGATAAGCTGTCAGCCCGACAGGGTTCACCATATCAGACCGCCACCGCTCGCGGATCCAGAGCATCTGTTCACGCTCCAGAGCCGCAGAGATCGCAGCAAACCCCAAAGCTCCGTTGCCGCAAGCCTCATGCACGCAAGCGCGTTTTAACGGGAAAGGAAAAGAAATATCTGTTCGCATAACACCACCCTAAAAGAAGCCGCTTCGGGTTTCCATATATCTCCTGTGTCCAGATCATGCCCGCACCTTTGTCGGCAACTGTCTGGCGCAGGCTGTAAAGAGGCAAAGGCCTTGCTGACACCTTTGCCAAATTCTCTGATTTGGCGTGGCGTGCAGGCGCGGGTTTCATATCCTTATTTCACGCGCTTCTCTCACGCCGGCTCGACTATTTTAAGCGCCACCCCCGCCTTGGAAAAAGCCGTCCCTATACACATCCTTTAAACAGAATTGACCTATACTCCCGCGGAAGATACATATTTCACCTGTAACAAGTGGTTTTTTGGAGATCCAAAATGAGTTTTTCTTTAGATGAAATGTCGATCACCGAGCTTAAAAGTCTAAAAAAGCAAGTTGATTTGGCGATCGAGCATTGCGAAGTGCGCAAGCGGCAGGATGCTCTTGCCAAGATCGAAGAAACCGCCAAGGGCTTGGGGTTTTCTCTGGCAGAGTTAACAGGCCGGCAAGACGCCCCTAAAACACGCGCCAAAGCGGCGATTAAATACCGCAATCCAAATGACACCAGCCAGACCTGGAGCGGACGCGGACGCCAGCCCCGCTGGTTGGTTGCGATATTGACCACCACAAACGCTAAACTAGAAGATTTTGAAGTCTAAGCGGGCCGCCCTGCCCGTCTTTTGCAAAACCGCAGCCGGCCCAAAGCACGGCCTGTCCCATTTTAAAACAGTGCGACAGGCTTTAACGGGCCGTCAGGAGCCTTCGTTTCCCGAGGGTATATCACCCTCCGCCTCAGGGCTTTTAAGCGTGGACCACGTATCATCCCGCGGCGGCGCGGGCGGGGTATCGCAAGCGCGCTGGTGCAGATTGACCTTGGCAATAAAATTCGCCGAGATCGGCGCCGTGACAAACAGAAACGCCATGATCAGAAGCTCGTGCATCGAGGGCGCGCCCGAGACGTAAGAATAGGTCATCGACGCCAGCAGCAGAGCGCCAATGCCCACGGTGCCGACTTTCGTGGGCGCGTGGAGCCGCGTCATGGAATCGTTGAACTTGAGCAGCCCCAGCACCCCGACAAGCGCAAAGCCCGAGCCGATCAGCAAAAAGAGGGCCGTGGCGTAGGTTCCGATGATTTCAAGGCTCATTCGATGATATCCCCCCGCAGAATAAAGCGCGCAAGCGCAACCGTGGATACAAAGCCCAGCATCGCAATAAGCAGCGAGACTTCAAAATAGATGCGTACCCCTTGATGAATCCCGAGGACGATCACAAGGCCAAGCGCGTTGATCACCATTGTGTCGAGCGCCAGAATACGGTCGCCCGTGTTGGGGCCAAGAACAAGGCGGATCATGCACATCAGCTGCGCCACAGCGAGCGACAGAAAGGCGACTCCCAGCGCAGCACTCATCAGATCGGCAGCGGACATCATGAGAAAATCTCCTTCAGGCGGGCTTCATAGCGGCTTTTGATATCGTCGCGCACAGCGTCCGGATCCTCGGTGTGAAGCACATGAACCAGCAGGCTGTGCCCCTCATCAGAGAGATCCGCCGAAACGGTCCCCGGCGTCAGGGTGATCGTTCCGGCCAGCAGGGTGATGGCTTCTGGCTCCAGCAGATCAAGCGGAATGACGATCCACGCGGGTTTCAGCTTGGCGTTGGGCACCGTCAGCACGATCCAGGCGACCTGCACATTGGCGACCATAATGTCCCACATCACAAGCAGGCTATAACGGATCATCTTGAACAGACGGAAGCGGTGGGGCGTGTCGGGCCACCAGGCGGCCGTGCCCCAAGGAATCAGAACCCCGAGGATCACGCCAAAAACAGCCATGCCCGCGGATATCTCGTTTTGCAGCAAAAGCCAGACCACCGCCAAGAGCAGGGTCAGAAACGGATGCGGCATAAGCCAGCGGAGTGCGCGTCCTAGCATATCAGTGGCCCTCCTGTGGCGTGCTGAGCTTGCCGGCTGTGTCGAGCACGCTTTGCATATAAGGCGCAGGATCAAACAGCTGCGCAGCGATTTTGCTTGTGTGGCCATGGATCTGACCCGCAAAGACCGTATGCCCCACCAAAAGCGCAATCAACCCGCCCGCGGCGACATAGGCCAAGGGGTGAGGCGCGGCATTCGCTGTCTCGCCCTCCTGCGGCGGCAGGCTCTTGGCCTTCCAGAACAGCAGGCTCCCCGCGCGGGCAAAGCCGAGGATCCCGACCAGACTGGAGACAAGCACCACAGCCCAGATCCAGACAGCCTGCGGCGCAGTAAAG
This sequence comes from Flavobacteriia bacterium, assembly GCA_018500075.1. GTDB lineage: Bacteria > Bacteroidota > Bacteroidia > Flavobacteriales > Flavobacteriaceae > MAG-120531. The sequence continues at coordinate 3,191 of JAHBAN010000243.1, forward strand.
CTCGCGTTGAGCACCAGCAGCTTGCCCAGAAAGCCCGAAAGCGGCGGCAGCCCCGCCATCGCAATCGCGCCGACAAAAAAGAGCGCCGCGCTCAAAGCTGCACCGGCCATAGGCGGTTGCGCGGTCAGCTCAAGACTGCCGCGGCCCGTGCGCACCAGATCGGCAATCAGGAACAGCGCCGCGCCCGCAAGCGTGGAATGCACGATATAATAGAGCGCCGCCGCGATGCCTTCGGGCGTAAAGAGCGAAATCGTCACCATAACCATCCCCATAGAGCCGATCACCGCAAAGGCCACCAGCCTGTCGAGCGTTTTGGCCGCAAGCACACCCGCCATACCGATGGCAACCGAGACAAGCGCAGCAGGCAAGAGCCAGAGATCATGTAGCCCCTGCGTGGCAGCAAGCGCGGGCGGGAAGATCAGGGTATAGACACGAATGATCGCGTAAGCCCCGACCTTTGTCATGATGGCAAAAAGCGCCGCCACAGGCGCAGGCGCCTCAGCATAGCTCGACGGCAGCCAGAAGTGCAGCGGCACAAGCGCAGCCTTGATGGCAAAAACAAGCAGCAACAGCACAGCAGCCACACGGATCCCGACCGTTTCATCAGGGCCGATCAGGGCCACACGCCGGGCCAGATCGGCCATGTTGAGCGTGCCTGTCTCGGCATAGATCGCGCCGAGCGCAAAGAGAAACAGCGTGGAGCCGATCAGGTTGAACAGCACATATTGCACCCCGGCCCGCATCCGCGCATTGCCGCCCGCATGGATCATCAGCCCATAGGAGGCAATCAGCAGCACTTCAAAAAACACAAACAGGTTGAACAAATCGCCGGTGAGAAACGCGCCGATGATCCCCATCAGCTGGAACTGGAAAAGCGCATGGAAATGTCGGCCACGCGCATCCCACCCCGAGCCGATCGCATAGAGCAGCACGCAGAACGCCAACAGGCTTGTCAGCAAAACCATCAGGGTTGAAAGCGCATCGGCAACAAGCACAATCCCGAAGGGCGCGGCCCAATCTCCCAGTTGGTAAAGGGTGATGGTCCCGTCAGAGGCCTGCCACGCAAGCCCGAAAGCAAGCGCCACAAGCGCCACAACCCCGGCCAGAGACAGAGCGCGCTGGATGCCGATATGGTAGCGCGCCGCAAGAACAATAAACGGCGCCAGCAGCGCAGGCAAAACGATCGGCGCAATGATCCAATGGCTCATGACCGGCCCTCCGCATCGGCTGTCTCTGGGGCGGGTTGGTCATCCACATGATCGTCCCCCGATCCGAGAAAGGCACCCAGACCGATCATCACCACAACCGCTGTCATCCCGAAGGAAATCACAATCGCCGTCAGAACAAGCGCCTGCGGCAGCGGGTCGGTATAGGCCGTGGCCCCCTCTGCGAGGATCGGGGCCGCGCCAATGGTGAGACGCCCCGAGGTAAAGAGAAAGACATTCACCGCATAGGTGAGAAGCGAAATTCCGAGGATCACAGGAAAGCTGCGCAAACGCAGCATCAAGTAGATCCCGCCGGCTGTGAGAATGCCAATGGCGGAGGCAACCAGAAATTCCATATTACACACCCTCCTTGGCATGGCCGGCTTTTTCGACAGGCGGATCGTCACGCGACGGGTCGATATCCATCGGATGCTCTGTGTCAGGCACATGGGCGCGGCGCGCAAGGCGCGAAAAGCTCTCAAGCGACAGCATCACCGCCCCGACAACCGCGAGGAACACCCCAAGATCAAACAGCGCCGCCGTGGCCAGCTCAAATTTCTCAAACGGCGGGATCCGCACATAAGTAAAATCCGAGGTGAGGAACGGTTTGCCCACAAACCACGAGCCAATCCCTGTCAGACCGGCAATCAGCACACCTGCGCCAATGACGCCGTGATAAGGATACCGCAGCCGCGCAGAGGCCCAGGAAAAGCCGCTGGCCATATATTGCATCACAACCGCAATCGAAACGATCAGCCCGGCAATAAAGCCGCCACCCGGCTCATTGTGCCCCCGCAGGAAGATGTAAAACCCGACCAGCAGCACAAGCGGCATGATCACCCGCGTCAGCACAACCATCATCATCGGGTGCATATCGCCAGCGCGCGGCTGGTCCGGCTTGCGGTTGAGCAGACGGGCGCGCACGGGGCCATCGAGCAGCGTTTCGGTGAGCGCATAAATCAGCAGCGCGGCTATGCCCAGAACGATGATTTCGCCGTAGGTGTCAAAGCCGCGAAAATCCACAAGGATCACGTTGACCACATTGGTTCCGCCGCCGCCCTTGTAGGAATTGGCCAGATGAAACGCGCTGATCGGCGTCGCGACAGCCTCGCGCAACAGATAGTGATACGCCAGCCCGAAGGTCGCAAACCCGCCCGCAATGGCAATGATCGCATCGCGCAGACGGCGCAAGACGGTGCTTTCCACAGGAGTTTTATTGGGCAAAAAGTTCAGCGCAAGCAGCATGAGAATGATGGTCACAACTTCAACAGTAAACTGCGTCATGGCCAGATCCGGGGCGCTGAAGAAGACAAACCCGATCGAAACCATAAGACCGACAATCCCGATCAGAACAAGCGACAGAAGACGGTTGCGGTGCATAAAGACCATGCCCCCCGTGGCCGCAACCAGCATCAGCCAACCGGCAATGGGCACAGGGCCGACAGGTTGCATCTCGCGCGTCGGCGCGCCGACTGTGCCTGTGGCAAACGCATGGGCGCCCGCCGCAAGGATCACAAGCGTCCCGATCGCGGCATAGCGCGAAAAGGCCCCATTGTGCAGCGGCAGGATAAGTCTTTGGGCCAGACGGGCCGCCCCCTCGACAATAGCCTCAAAAATCGTCTTGGCCTCGGGGCGCGGAGCCGCCTCCCAAAAGCGCAGCGCCGGATTGAACATCGCCAGCAAAAGCAGACCACCCACCACAGCCGCAACCGACATATAAAGCGCGGGCACAAGGCCATGCCAGATTTTGAAATACGCAGAGGGAACATCGGCCACATCGCCCAGAACCGAGGCCGTGACGAGCTTCACAAAAGGCTCGGCCAAAAACGGCGCAACGCCGATCAGAACCACAGGCACCATCAACAGCGCAGGCGGCAGCCAGAGGCCGGCCGGCGGATCATGCGGCACCGCGGGATAATCGTCGCGCACCGGGCCAAAGAAAACATGGCCGATCAGGCGAAAACAATAGGCCGCCGAAAAAAGCGAGCCAAAGGTGGCCAGCGCCGGCACAAGCCAAGGCACCCCAAAGAGCGCCGTGCCATAGGCTTCCTCCAGCATCATTTCCTTGGACAAGAAGCCGTTGAGCAAGGGAATGCCCGCCATCGACAGCGCCGCCAGCGTGGCGATTGTGAAGGTCACGGGCATCAGCTTGCGCAAGCCGCCAAGGCGGCGGATGTCGCGGGTGTGCGCCTCATGATCAACGATCCCCGCAGACATGAAAAGCGCGGCCTTGAAGGTCGCATGATTGAGGATATGAAACACCGCCGCCATCGCCCCGAAGGCTGTGCCTGTGCCAAGAAGCATGGTGATCAGGCCAAGGTGTGACACCGTCGAGAAGGCCAGAAGCGCTTTCAGATCATGCTTGAACAGCGCAATCACCGCGCCAAGCACCATCGTGATCAGCCCCGCCGTTGTCACGATCATGACCCACTCGGGCGTGCCGGCAAGAACAGGCCACATCCGCGCCATCAGAAAGATCCCTGCCTTCACCATAGTGGCCGAGTGCAGATAGGCCGAAACCGGCGTGGGCGCGGCCATGGCATGGGGCAACCAGAAGTGAAACGGGAACTGCGCCGATTTGGTAAAACAGCCCAGCAAGATCAGCAAAAGCGCAGGGAGATAGAGCGGGTCGGCCTGAATGAGCGCGCGGTTTTGCAAGATCACACTCAGATCATAGCTGCCGACAATCTGGCCCAGAAGAAGCATCCCCGCCACCATGGCAAGGCCGCCCATCCCCGTAACCGTAAGCGCCATGCGCGCGCCTTGGCGGCCTGCGGGCAAATGCTTCCAATAGCCGATCAGCAGGAAGGAGGAGAGCGATGTCAGCTCCCAGAAAACAAGCAGCAGGAGGATGTTGTCAGACAGAACAATCCCCACCATCGCGCCCTGAAACAGCAGCAGATAGGTGAAAAACTCTCCCATATTGTCCTCGCGGCTCAGGTAGTGGCGCGCATAGGCAATAACCAAAAGGCCGATCCCCAGAATGAGCATCGCAAAGAAAAAGCCCAAACCATCCAGCATCAGGGTGAGATTCAGCCCCAAAAGCGGCATCCAGTCGATCTGCGCAAGCACCACCTCGCCCGCAAGCACCGAGGGCAGGTTTGACAGCAGCCCGACAAAGGCCGCCAGCGTGACTGTAAATGTGACCCCCGCAACGGCCGCACGGCCCGCAGAATTCATCAAACTCGGCAGCAAAGCCCCGAGAAAAGGCAGCAGGACGATAAAGAAGAGAGACACGAGAACTCCTGTTGAGCGCAGTTTTGGCTTTGTTCAAAAATGCACCTGAATTTGCAAAACGCAAGGTTGAACGACAAAAATAGTCAATTACTCGCCCCCAAACCCGAGCCAGGCGCCCCGCTTGTGCAGGCGCGGGTCGGTCTGGTCAAGCATCAGGCCGAGCGACGCGCGAGGTGCTCGGCCTAAGCGTCAAGTCAAGCATCGGGCCAAGCGATGGTTTTCATCTCAATAACAGGCTTGTGATTCGGAAAAACTGCCCCTGCCTTAATTAAATATTGTGTTATTTCACATTTATTCCTATCACTGCTGCACTACTGTTTGCATCTAACGATGTGACATGCCCACCTTTAACTCCCCCTGTTGCTCCGGCAATGGGGGACTTTTCTCAAGGTGGAAAACACGGGTCAAACCGTCCCGTCTGAGAGTGGCAGACTGTAATGATAAAACCCAAACACCCGTGGATCACAGAGCTGGAACACACCAGCCATCGCACCCTCTCCAATACCCGCTACACGCCCCTTGCCTTTGCCCTGACAGTCGCAAACGCCCGCCTGGACGAGGCGCTTGCGCGCACAGCAGAGCTTGAGGCGCAAGCCGAAGCGCTCACGGCTGCGCTCGCCGCCCCTACGCGCGCCGCGCACAGCCCCAATACGCCCGAGGCCGTCTGGCCCATGCCCGAGATCACCCCCGCCGCCTTCGCGCCCCATCTGTAGAGACTGCTCCCATGATGCTAGAAGCCGAATTTGACAGCGATATCGACATCAGCCGCGCCCGCGCGCCCATCGAGGCCTTCAACGACTTTGCCGAATTCGCGCCCGCCGGGGCCAAGGCGATTTATTGGCGCGGCACCTATCTGGCGAATTTCACCCTCGCCGAGTACGCCCGCAAACTCCAGTCCTCGGGCCTCTGCGAACTGGTCCAGCGCCGCGTGACAGCCGGGCGCAAGACCGAGTTTGAATATATCGCAATCAAGCGCCGCACCTCTTAAATAAGCTGCCGTCGCGAGCGCGCGCCGCCGCGCCTGCGCTTTTCCGGCAACGCCAGATCAAGCGGCCTTGGCGGCATGACAAGCGCATCTTCGATCAAAGCGCAAAACACCTCGACAGCAGGGTCGGTGCTGCGAAACTTATCCGCCGCCCCCAAGGCATATTCGGCCTGAAGCACAAAACTGCCTCGCCCTTCAAGGCTTCCCAGCCATTGCATAAAGCCCATCCGCCCAAGCTCTGCCGCGCGGGTTTCACAATCGGTCTGTGTCTGCAACATATGCAGCGTTCGTTCTAAAAACATAGCGCCCTCCGCGCAATTTATGAGCGGGACGAAGAGGAACAAGAGAGACCGCGGCACAAGCCAGATGCAATCACCCGTTCCGAGGCACCCCGCCCGGTGGTTGACGTCTGATGGCAGGTCTCCTGACTTGCGGGTCACAGCGCGTCTCCGTCCTTCCCGAGCCAGTCTGGCGCAGTGGAGCTTTCGGAGGGCGCTCGCCGCTTACAGTTGCGGGGGCAGTCGCGGAATAGGCCCAAGCGGGCCGCACCGTGTTCCCATTTTCATCTGGCTGCGAACAGCCAGAACCATCACACCCAGTTGCGCAGCCAAAAGCGCCCCTGTCAATCGGCTAAATCAGAGCGGTCAGGCCGTCCAAGCGGATCGGGCGCGCCGGTCGGCCCAAGTGCTGCGCTTAGGGGGCGATGCCTTCGGCTTCGGCCCGCTTCAGCGTATGCTCCGTCAGCTTGTCCAACAGCCGCAGAAACTCGCTGCATTCGTCTGCGCTGAAGCAGCCGGACAAGCGCTCGTTGCGATGCGCGGCCTCGGCAAGAACCTGCGCATGGATCGTGCGCCCCGCCTCGGTCAGCGCAAGCGCCATGACACGGCGATCCCCTGAGGAAGGCCGCGAAACAATCAAACCACGCGCAACAAGGCCACGCGCAATACGGCTCATCTGGCCTTTGTCCATCACCAGCATCTTGCGCACCTGCGAAACCGTCGCCGCGCCCAGCGCCTCTGTGATTCCGATCACACGCCATTCATTGAGCGTGATGCCAAGACGGCTCTGGAAGTTCGTGCCCCCCATGCGCTCGATCAGCCGGTTAAACCGCGCGACCCGAAAGGACAGGACATCGGTGATGTCCGCAATCGGCGGATGAATCCGGTCCTCTTGCCCACCAAACTGCACGTGATCAAGCTGCATGACATCTCTCCTGATTGGGGCAAGAGTGTCGCATTCGTTGATTAAGTCAACCAGAAACCCCGAAAGACAGCCGCACCCCAAGTTGTCCGCCGCCTCAAATGCTGGTACCCGCGGCCGGACTCGAACCGGCACGGCCTATACGGCCTAGAGATTTTAAGTCTCCTGTGTCTACCATTCCACCACGCAGGCCAGCGCGGCTTGCCTAAACCGAGCGGCGCCTAAAAACAATCCGCTTCTTTCAC
>JAHBAN010000177.1 GCA_018500075.1 Flavobacteriia bacterium
CCATCGGAGGCGACTGCCCCGGCAAAACCGAACTGGCCGAAGCGATCCTGCATCGCTCTGATATCTTTGTGGAATTTCCCCCGCAAACCCGCATCGAGGGCGAAATTCAGCAGCTCGCCCCCGATCACCCCGTCACAGAGCTTTGGCAGGTGATCACCGGTCAGGCCGAGGGCCGCACAAGCAAGACGCAAATCACCCTGTTTGACAGCGTCGGCTTCGCGATCGAAGATTTTTCCGCCCTGCGTTACGTGCGCGAACACATCAAGGGAACAGAGTTTTTCCAGAGCCTCGATATGCTCGCAGACCCCGATGACCCCCGCGATCTCTTCGGAATGCTCAAGCGCTCAGGCTAAAAAAAGCCCCCAAAGCCAAGGCTCGGGGGCTTTTCACTTCGGTCCTGACACACCAAGCCTCAGATGAGGGGAACAGGCTCAGCGCGTGGCAGCTCTTAGCTGTCTTGGTTGATCAAGCCGGCCTCTTCCGCCGCTGTGATCTCGTCAGCATCCAGCAAACCATCGTCATTGATGTCCATCGCCGAGAAGCTCTCCGCCGTCATATCAGGGTAGACCGCTTGCAGCTCGTCAATGGTCACAGCGCCGTCAGCGTTTGTGTCCAGATCCGCAAGCATATCCGCACGCGCCAGCATCGGCGTCAGAAGCGTTGCAAGCACCGCAAGGGTCAGTGTTGTTTTTTTCATGGCAATTTCTCCAGTTATATCAATCGTTTCAGGGTTGGAGCGCCTCGGCTTACGCCTTGCGCGCACATCACGGCTGCCGGTCTGACAGTCTTGATTTTTGGGCCGCCCGCTGCCGTCTGAACGCCTCCAAAGGGCAGCGGGCAAGCCTGTCTGCTGCCGACATAACTCCGAAGTCGCGCGATCGAACAGCGCCAAAACACGCGCCGCGCCAGACGCGCCAAAACCTGCCAGACAGGCCCTTTTCACAGGCGCTTCTGCGCTCATGACCCTGCCGCGTCGCACCTTGAGCCATTTGGCGCGCAAGACTCAGCCCGCCTCTGGCAAAGCGGCGCCGATGCCCTCGCGCCCTGCAGACGCCCCCTTGCAAGGCCGCGCGCCGATCTCTATCTCATCGGCCCGTTTTGGTCTTCAGCCGCCCCGGCCAAACCCCGCTTGTGGCTTGATTCTGCGCAAAAAAAGGGGGGCCGCTCTGGCCCCCCGTCAAGTTTCGCCGTTCAGGCTCACTTATTATCACCGCTCAAAGTTTATGCCTGCGGCCCGAACGCGTTCAGGGGCGAGCGCACCCGCCCCGTGACTGACGGTGAAAACGTTGGGTTTTCACCGAGTGGGCGGCGGTGGTTCGACTTGCGAACCACGAGAGACCACCCCGTATAAGGTGAAGCGCTATGCTTCGAAATCACGAGCAACCGCTCGTCGCTCCGCAGGTGTTGCACTTCATACAGGTTCCGTTGCGCACCAATGTGTAGTTGCCACAGTCGCCACAGGCTTCGCCCTCATAGCCCTGCATCTTGGCCTTGGTGCGCTCGTCCATGCTCAGCGCCGCCGTGCTTGTGGTGGTCGCCAGGCTCTCGCCCATGACCGCGGCGCTCACAGCCCCGCCCGATGTCTCCGGCACAAGCGTGTTCAGCGCCCCCACAGGATCACCCGAGGCCATGGCCATTCCGCCAAAGCTCTGACCGCCCTGCAGCACAACAAGCTCCTGTGGCAGGCGCTTGCGCAGATAGCCCGTCGAGCTGATCTGCTTGAGCACTTCCAGCGAGCGCGAGGCCGAGCCTTCGCTCATTTCCTGAATGTTGCTCACGCCCTCTTCTTCGCCGCGCCCCAGATCGTCAAAGCTGGCGCCTTCCGGCTTCACATGGGCCAGATCGGTGCGATCAAGATAAGATACCGCCAGCTCCCGGAAGATATAGTCAAGGATCGAGGTCGCATTCTTGATGCTGTCGTTGCCCTGAACCATGCCCGCAGGCTCGAACTTTGTGAAGGTGAACGCATCCACAAACTCTTCCAGTGGCACACCATACTGAAGCCCAACAGAGACCGCGATCGCGAAGTTGTTCATCATGGCCCGAAAGCCGGCGCCCTCTTTGTGCATATCAATAAAGATTTCACCAAGCGAGCCATCCTGATATTCGCCGGTCCGCAGATAGACCTTATGGCCCCCCACAACCGCCTTCTGCGTATAGCCCTTGCGGCGCTCGGGCATTTTCTCGCGGTGCGACTTGACGATCTCTTTGATGATCACTTTCTCAACGATCTTCTGCGCCAGAACCGCTGCTTTTTCCTGGCTCGACCCGCTCTCTAGAATCTCGAGCGCCTCGTCGTCGTCTTCGACAAGAGCAGAGGCCAAAGGCTGGCTCAGCTTGGACCCGTCACGATACAGCGCATTGGCTTTCACACCGAGCGACCATGACAGCTCATAGGCTTTCTGACAGTCCTCGATCGTTGCATCATTGGGCATATTGATCGTTTTGGAGATCGCGCCGGAAATAAAGCTCTGAGCCGCCGCCATCATATAGATATGAGCCGTGACAGAGAGATAGCGCTTGCCCTTCTTGCCGCACGGGTTGGCACAGTCAAAGACATTGTAATGCTCTTCCTTGAGGTGCGGCGCGCCCTCCAGTGTCATGGTGCCACAGACATGATCGTTTGCCGCCTCAACATCGGCCCGCGCATAGCCAAGATGCTTGAGCATATCAAAGGTCGGATCATTCAGCTTCGCCGCAGGGATACCCAGCGTGCCGGTGCAGAAGGCCTCGCCAAGTGTCCACTGGTTAAAGACAAAGCGGATATCAAACGCCGTGCCAAGCGCGTTCTCGATCTTGTCAAGCTCGGGCTGGCCAAAGCCGTGCCCGATCAGCGAGGTGTGGTTGATGCCCGGTGCATTGCCCAAGGTGCCATGACCCACCGCATAAGACACGATCTCTTCGATCTGGGCCGAGCCGTAGCCGAGCTTCTCAAGCGCCGCCGGAACCGACTGGTTGATGATCTTGAAATAGCCGCCGCCCGCAAGCTTCTTGAACTTCACAAGCGCAAAGTCAGGCTCGATCCCTGTGGTGTCACAATCCATCACAAGCCCGATCGTGCCGGTCGGCGCAATCACCGAAACCTGCGCGTTGCGGAACCCGTTCTTCTCGCCCAGCATGAGCGCCTCATCCCAGACCGCCATCGACAAATCGACAAGCTGGCTGTCAGGGCAGTTTTTCAGATCCAGCGGAACGGGCTTGATCTCGAGGTTCTCATAGCCCTCTGTCGCGCCATAGGCTGCGTTGCGGTGGTTGCGGATCACCCGGAGCATATGCGCGCGGTTGCGCTCATAGCCGGGGAACGGCCCCAGCTCGCCGGCGATTTCGGCGGATGTCGCATAGGCCACACCCGTCATGATCGCTGTGAGCGCCGCCCCGATGGCGCGGCCTTCGTCGCTGTCATAACCAAGACCAAGGTTCATCAACAGACCGCCAATATTGGCATAGCCAAGGCCCAAGGTGCGGAAGTCATAAGAGCGCTGTGCAATCTCTTTTGACGGGAACTGCGCCATCATCACCGAGATTTCGAGCGTCACAGTCCAGAGCCGCGATGCGTGCATATAGTCCTCGGCCTGAAACTTGCCATCCTTGAGGAAGGTCAACAGGTTCATCGAGGCGAGGTTACACGCCGTGTCATCAAGGAACATATACTCCGAGCACGGGTTTGAACCACGGATCGCGCCATCTTCGGGGCAAGTGTGCCACTCGTTGACAGTATCGTGGAACTGGATACCGGGGTCGGCACAGGCCCATGCGGCGTGCCCGACATCTTCCCAGAGCTTGCGCGCCTTGATGGTTTTGGCCACCGAGCCATCGGTGCGACGGATCAGCTCCCAATCGCTGTCGTTTTCAACCGCTTTCAGAAACGCATTGGTGACACGGATCGAGTTGTTGGAGTTCTGGCCCGACACCGAAGCATAGGCCTCGGAATCCCAGTCTGTGTCGTAGGTCGGGAATTCGATGCTGCCAAAGCCCTGCTTTGCATAATCCAGCACGCGTTTGACATATGTCTCGGGGATATGAACCTTTTTCGCGCCGCGAATGGCAGTTTTGAGCTGCTCGTTCTTCTTCGGATCAACCGAATCCTCGCTCGATCCATCCCAAGAGCGAATGGCGCCGAAAATCTCGTTGAGCTTTTCTTCATGCAGCTTGGAGCCTGCGACAATGCTCGCCACCTTCTGCTCTTCTTTGACCTTCCAGTTGATATATTCTTCAATATCAGGGTGGTCTGCATCCACGATCACCATCTTGGCCGCACGGCGCGTTGTGCCGCCTGATTTGATCGCGCCCGCTGCGCGATCCCCGATCTTGAGGAAGCCCATGAGGCCAGAGGATTTGCCGCCGCCTGACAGCGCTTCGTTTGAGGCGCGCAGGTGGCTGAAGTTCGTGCCGGTGCCCGAGCCGTATTTGAACAGGCGCGCTTCGCGCACCCAGAGGTCCATAATGCCGCCATCGCCGACCAGATCGTCTTTCACCGACTGGATAAAGCAGGCGTGCGGCTGCGGGTGCTCATAGGCCGAGGTTGACTGCGTCAGCGCGCCGGATTGGTAATCCACATAATAGTGGCCCTGCCCCGGCCCGTCGATGCCATAGGCCCAATGCAGACCTGTGTTGAACCACTGCGGCGAGTTGGGCGCGGCGCGTTGCGTGGCGAGCATATGGCGCATCTCGTCATAATAGGCGCGCGCGTCTTCCTCGGTCGAGAAATAGCCGCCCTTCCAGCCCCAATAGGCCCAAGCGCCGGCCAGACGGTCAAACACCTGCTTGGCCGATATCTCGCCTGTTTTTTCTGTCGTGTCCGAATCAGGCACCGACCGCCAGAGAAACTCGGGCACGTTTTTCTCTTTGACCTTCTTGAGCGCCGTGGGCACGCCGGCTTTACGAAAATACTTCTGCGCAATCACATCCGACGCGACCTGGCTCCACTTTTTGGGAACTTCCACATCGTCCAGCTTGAACACAATCGTGCCGTCAGGATTGCGGATCTCTGAGACCGTTTTGACAAACTCGATGTCCGCGTATGCGTCTTTGCCTGCCTGCGTGAATTTTCTATCAATTTTCATAAGTCTGCCTAGCCCCTCGTGCCTTTGGTTCAATACATCTCGCCCGGCTGACCAGAATGCTCAGGCCACGCCTCGTTAAATCGGAAAGGCTGCACAGATAGTCATAGCGTGCGCCCAAATTCATGAGAGCCACACGAAATCCGCGCTCAAAAGAGCGATATGTCTGAAACTTTAACCTGTCCCTGCCCGACGACTGACCCCTATATGTTGTGGCCTTTTGTCTGACTGACACTATCTGGCGTATTTGACGGGGGCAGGTCAACGGAAACTTTTAGATAAATGGCTCAATTTAAGGTTGACGCTCAGAACAATCCAAACGGCTCCCGCGTCTCCACTGATTCATCCACCGGCCGGCTCGCAAAACTTTGTGGATAAGCAAAAGCGGCCCGAACAGCGAAAGCCTTTTCTTTTGGTGGGGTTATCACACCAGCTTCAAGAAGCGATTTAAACGCGCCCTGATTTTATCCACCGCGGGCCTGCGAGGCGCGCGCGCTCTGTTAACTTTTTCAAAAAAAACCGCTTGCGAAGGCCTGCTTGACGCCAGGGCCGGTTTTCTCCCCAAAATCCCCAACCCTCCCCCGCTGATTCTCGTGATCTGCTCGCGCAGGCTCGGCTCTCGCAAGTCGTCTCCGCGGGTCAGCCTCGCCCCCCCGCCAAAACAAAAAAACCGATCTTCAAGTCACGTTAAGACGGCTTGAAGATCGGTTTTTTGATCAATGGTCGGGACGGTAAGATTCGAACTTACGACCCCCTGTACCCAAAACAGGTGCGCTACCAGGCTGCGCTACGCCCCGGACCGAGGGCTTCTATTAAGCGGCATCCCCGCCGCTTGTCCAGACGCAATCGAGAAGAAAATGACAGCAATGCAAAGTTTACGCCCCAAGGCGATCTTCCAGCGCCCCCGCGAGAGACTCGGCCCGCGCGGCAAGCTCCGCCAGACTGTCCGTGACAGAGGCCGGAACCACAGGAACCTCGACCCGCTCAGGCTCCGGAGTCGGCATCGCACTCAACCGCGCGATCTCTTGCTCAAGCTCGGCGATACGCGCATCACGTGTCTTGAGCTTGTCTTGCACGCCGGCTGTCTTGTCAGCGAGCATCAACCCCGCCATCAGAAGCATACGCGGCTCGGGCAAACGCCCGATCTGGCTTGTCAGGGTGCTCGCTTCGATATCAAGCATCGCGGCGGCACTGTGAAGGTAGTGCTCCTCGCCCTCCTGGCAGGCCACTTCAAACTGACGCCCGCCAATCTCGATCTTTACTTCAGGCATTATGACGCCTCCTCGGGTTGTGGCAGCTCGCCATTCAGGGCCAGACCGATCGTCTCGGCAATCGCGGCGGCTTCGGCCTTTTCGACAGCGTGCTCGGCGCGCAGGCCTTCCAGCTCAGCCAGCATCGCTTTGTTGATGAGATGAGGCTCGCCAACACCTTTCTCATTGGCCGCGCGTAGCGCCGCGTTTGAGCTGCGCAACTGATCGTTTGCAGCACGCATCCGCTGCATTTCCATATCGAGCTTTGCGGTGGCCATACGCTGTGTTTCCAGCTCGCCTTGGAGCGTGTCGCGCGCATCCTCATATTTCTCGCGCAACTTCTTGTTGCGCTCCTCAAGCTGAGCGCTGACGAGCTTTTCCTCTTCCAGCGCGGCACGCAACCGCGAGATCTCTTCGGGGTCAGCCTCGCCTGCAGACCCGTCGCCCAGATCTTCGATATGCTTGCCGATCCGGTCGAGCGCAGCGGTGATCCGGCGTTCCAGCTCTTCAATGTTACTCATCTGCACTTCCTCAATACCCGTGCCTGTTTCCCATTCTGGTTCGCTTGCGCGAATCAAACGGCCATTCTTTGCCATGGCTTGCGAAAAGTTTAGGCCATATTTTCGCGTTTTGCACCCTTGAGAGGAAAACCACATTTGCCTCCGCGCGAGAGGCTGTTAAAGACCTCTGAGAAACCTATTGCTAAAAATGAGGACGACGTCTTGGATATTGCTGCCCTTCGCGCTGCCAACCCCGAGCACTGGATGCGCGCTGCCGCCATTCGTGCACTGACACTTGATGCTGTTGCCGCGGCCAATTCTGGACACTCAGGAATGCCGATGGGTATGGCTGATGTCGCAACGGTGCTTTACGAAAAACACCTGAAGTTTGATGCAAAGGCCCCCGACTGGCCCGATCGTGACCGGTTTATCCTGTCGGCCGGTCACGGTTCGATGCTGTTGTATTCTCTGCTGCATCTTACCGGCTATGAAGATATGACGCTCGAGCAGGTCAAGAACTTCCGCCAATGGGGCGCGATCACGGCAGGTCATCCCGAATATGGCCATGCCAAAGGCATCGAGACAACCACAGGCCCGCTCGGCCAAGGCATTGCAACCGCCGTTGGATTTGCGCTCGCCGAAGAAATTCAGCGCGCCCGCTACGGGCGCAAAGTGGTCGACCACCATACCTATGTGATTGCCGGTGACGGCTGTCTCATGGAAGGCATCAGCCAAGAGGCCATCACGCTCGCCGGCCGTCAGCGTCTCGGCAAGCTGATTGTGTTCTGGGACAACAACAACATCACGATCGACGGAACGGTCGAGCTGTCTGACCGCACCAACCAGCCTCAGCGCTTCAAGTCCGCAGGCTGGCACGTGATTGAAATCGACGGTCATGACCCGATCGCCATTGATGCGGCAATCACAAAAGCCAAGACCACATCAAAGCCGTCCATGATTGCCTGCAAAACCCATATCGCTTTGGGCCATGCTGCGCAGGACACCTCAAAAGGCCACGGCGCGCTGACGGATTCGGCCCAACTTGCTGAGGCTAAAGCAGGCTATGGCTGGAGCTGGGGACCGTTTGAAGTTCCTGCCGAGATCAAGTCCCAGTGGGAAGCCATTGGTGCCCGTGGCGCAGAAGACCGCGCCGCCTGGGATGCGCGCTTTGCAAGCCTGTCAGGCCGCAAACAGGACGACTTCAACCGCGCTTTGGCGCTGGAGGCGCCCAAGAAGCTCTCGGCCACGATCAAAGCCTTGAAAAAGCAGATCTCAGAAAGCGCCCCAAAAGTTGCGACACGCAAGAGCTCGGAAATGGTTCTGGAGGTGATCAACCCGATCATGCCCGAAACCGTCGGCGGCTCTGCCGATCTCACCGGCTCAAACAACACCAGAACAGGCGATCTGGGCACCCATGATATCGACAATCGCAAGGGCCGCTACATCTATTACGGCATCCGCGAACACGGTATGGCGGCAGCGATGAACGGGATGGTGCTGCACGGGGGCGCGCGCGCCTATGGCGGAACCTTCTTCACCTTCACAGACTATGCCCGCCCGTCCATGCGCCTCGCTGCCTTGATGAAAATCCCGACGGTGTTTGTGATGACACATGACAGCATCGGCGTGGGCGAAGACGGCCCGACCCACCAACCTGTCGAACATCTGGCGATGTGTCGCGCGACCCCCAACAGCTATACTTTCCGCCCCTGTGACACGGTGGAAACCGCCGAAGCCTGGGAACTTGCGCTGACCAGCAAAGACACGCCCTCTGTTCTGGCCCTGACGCGCCAAGGGCTGCCAACCCTGCGCACCGAGCACAAACTCAAGAACATGACCGCGCAAGGCGCCTATGTGCTCGCGGAAGCGACCGGCAAACGCCAGGCGATCCTGATGGCAACGGGGTCGGAAGTCTCTGTGGCGATGGACGCCCGCGCCCAACTGGAAGCCGAAGGCATCGGCACACGTGTCGTCTCAATGCCGTGCTGGGAGCTGTTTGAGGCCCAGGACGAGGCCTATCGCCGCAAAGTGCTGCCGGCTGGCCCTGTGCGCGTCGCGGTGGAAGCCGCAGCCCGCATGGGCTGGGACCGCTGGCTCACCGGAGAGCGCGGCAAGGCCGCCAAAGCCGGTTTTGTCGGAATGGAGGGCTTTGGCGCCTCTGCACCGGCCGAGGTGCTTTATGAGAAGTTCGGCATCACCGCTGCGGCCGTGGCTGCGCGTGTCAAAGCCCTGCTCTAAGCTTTTCGTCTAGGCTTTTCGGAGTTTCGCTTCGCGAAACTCCGACCAACCGAGGGGGGCTTTGCCCCC
>JAHBAN010000127.1 GCA_018500075.1 Flavobacteriia bacterium
CGGCCAGCCCGTCGACGTGTTTGAGCTGTTTTGAGCCGCCCTGTGTCGGCAAGCCGGTCGGCTTGTTGAGCACGATCATGTGATCGTCTTTATACATCACACAAGACTGGATCATTTTGGTGTCAGCCGCCGAAACCTTGCTTGGCGGCGCATATTCGGGCGCGGGCGCTTCGGGCAGCGGCGGAATGCGCACGTTCTGCCCCTCCTCTACGCGGGTCGAGGTTTTCACCCGCCCGCCTTCGACGCGCAAGTCGCCCTTGCGACACATCTTCTCGATCTGCCCCTGCTTGAGCAACGGAAAGCGCCGCTTCAACCAGCGATCCAAACGCTGATCGCCTTCGCCAGCCTCCACAGTAATCATTTGAACGCCGCTCATTGGAGGGCTCCTTTCATAAGGGTCATACCCGCAAACAGCGCGCCGATCGAAAACACCACAGAGATCATGACATATCCCGCCGCCGAAGCCGTCTGCCCGCGCTCGTAAAGCGTCACAGCATCCAGCGAAAACGCCGAAAACGTCGTAAATCCACCGAGCAGCCCTGTCATCAGCAAAGGCGCCAAACGGGTCGCATCCTTCTGCGCCAAAAGCACCACAAGCGCGCCCATCGCGAGGCTGCCAAGGACATTGACCAACAAGGTCGCCCAAGGAAAGCCATGGCCCAAAAGCCTGACCGCCGCCACGCCGACCATATATCGCGCGCTCGCGCCAAGCGCCCCGCCAAGGGCTACATGAAAAAGTGATGTCAACATGGGCGGTCTGTCTCAGGGGCGCGCCGCTTTGTCAAGTTTTGCCCGCTTTTTCCCGCGAAAGCCGCTGCTTGGCAAACCAATCCAGCCGTTTTTTAAGCTCGCGCTCAAACCCGCGCTCAACAGGCTGATAGAGCACAGGTCGCTTCATCGTATCGGGAAAGTAGTTTTGCCCTGAAAACCCGTTTTCCGCATCATGGTCATAGGCATAGCCCGCGCCATAGCCCTGATCCGCCATGAGCGCTGTCGGCGCATTGAGGATATGCTTGGGCGGCGGCTCGGAGCCTGTGCGCTTGGCCTCCTTGCGCGCGCCCTTATAGGCAACATAGGCCGCGTTGGATTTCGGGGCCAGCGCCAGATACAGAACCGCCTGCGCCAGCGCCAATTCGCCCTCCGGACTGCCAAGGCGCTCATAGGTCTGCCAGCTTTGCAAACACACATCCTGCGCCTGCATATCCGCCAAGCCGATGTCTTCCACCGCCATGCGCGTGAGGCGTCGCGCCAGAAAGCGCGGGTCTTCCCCGCCTTCCAGCATCCGCGCAAACCAGTAAAGCGCCGCGTCAGGGTCCGATCCGCGCACCGATTTGTGCAGCGCCGAAATCAGGTTGTAGTGCTCATCGCCCGATTTGTCGTATTTCGCCGCCCGCCGCATCAGCCGCTTGGCCAGCGCCTCGCGGTCAAGCTTGCCCGTGAGGCTCCAAGCATTGACTTGCTCGATCAAGCCAAGCAAAGCGCGCCCGTCGCCATCAGCCATCTCAAGCAAGGCCTCGCGCGCATGGCCATCCAGCGGCAAGCCTCGGCCCAGCTCCTTCTCGGCGCGCTGTGCAAGCTTCTCAAGGTCCGCCAGCCCCAAGCGCTCCAGAACCAAGACCTGCGCCCGGCTGAGCAAAGCCGCGTTCAACTCAAAGCTGGGGTTTTCCGTCGTCGCGCCGACCAGCAGGATCGTGCCATCCTCCATGAAGGGCAAAAACCCGTCCTGCTGGGCTTTGTTGAAGCGGTGGATCTCATCCACGAACAAAAGCGTGCCCTGCCCGTTGGCGTGCCTGTGCTTGGCCGCCTCAAAGACTTTCTTCAACTCCGCAACACCCGAGAAGATCGCACTGATCTGAACAAAATGCAGATCGGTTTCATCCGCCAAAAGCCGCGCAATCGTTGTCTTGCCCACACCGGGCGGCCCCCAAAAGACCAGCGAGCTGAGCGTTCCGGACGCCAACATCACCGTCAGCGGAGCCTCTGGCCCGATCACTTTGGGCTGGCCGATCACCTCGCCGAGCGTTTTGGGGCGCAGCTTGTCTGCCAAGGGCCGCGGCCCCGCCTTGGCTCTGCCGCCTTCGGGCGCGCTGTCAAACAGATCTGCCATCTCAGAGCCTGAACTTAAGCTGAAGCGGTTTGCCGCCCCGCACAATCAAGAGGCCAAGCCAGCGGCCAGACGCCTCAAGCGCGCGCAACGCCGCCCCCGTGTCAGAGACCCGTTCGCCATTGATTTCGCTGATCACATCGCCCGCACGCAAACCTGCGCGCGCGCCGTAAGGCCCGGTTTCGGCCACAACAACCCCGTCCGAGGACAGCGGCAATCCAAACTCCGCCAAAACCCGCGGATTGATATTGACGAGCGTCACCTCGGGCACAGGCGTGTCGCGCCCTGTCACACGCTGCGCGCGCGCGGGCACATCGGGCGCGTTCATCAGTGTCACTGCGCGGCTCTCGATCTGCTGATCGCGGAAAAATGTCACGGCCACATCCTCTCCGATCCCGACAACACTCATCCTAAATATCATTTCCGAGGGCGTGTTCACAGCCTGCCCGTCAACCGAAAGAATCACATCACCCGCCTTGATCCCGGCCTGAAAAAACGGGCTTTCGCGGTGCATCTCGGTGATCATGATCCCGCTCGGCACCCCGAGGCCAATGCTCTCGGCGATGTCGCCTCCAACAACCTGCCCGTTGATCCCCGCCCAAGGCCGCTCAAAGCTCGTGTTGCCGGCCTTGGCCTGATCCATAAAGGCTTGCACCAGCTTGGCCGGGATCGCAAAGCCGATCCCGTTGGAGCCACCCGAGCGGCTGACAATCCGCGTGTTCACCCCGATCAGCGCCCCGTTCACATCAATCAGAGCGCCGCCCGAATTGCCCGGATTGATCGGCGCATCTGTCTGGATGAAATACCCCCGCGCCGAGCCGATCGCGCCGCCCGAGCGCGCCAGTCCGGAGACAATCCCCGAGCTGACCGTCTGACCCACGCCAAACGGGTTGCCAATTGCGAGGACAAGCTCGCCCACATCCACAGTATCGCTATCGCGCAGGCTCAGGTGCGGCATCCCGCGCGCGCCCTCAAGCTGCAACAGCGCCAAGTCGCTCTCTTCGTCGGCAAGAACAACACGCGCCGCATATTCACGGCGGTCATTGAGCACCACGCGAATATCGGTGGCTTCGCCGACCACATGATAGTTTGACACCACATAGCCATCGCTCGACAGGATGACCCCGGAGCCAAGCGAGTTCTGGACCCGCGGTTTCACCTCGCCAAAATTGCGAAACATATCAGCAAACAAAGGATCGTTCTGAAACGGGCTGGAGCGGGTCTGCACCACGCGTTTGACATAGATGTTCACAACAGCAGGGGCCGCAGCCTTCACAAGCGGCGCAAAGCCAAGGCCGATCTCGGCTTGGCTCGTTGGCACGCGGGTTTCGGCTCTAAGCGGTGCGCAAAGCAATGTGGCAAGCAGTATGGCAGGCAGTGTGGCAAGCAGTATGGACAATGCAGACCTATTCAAACACGGCATCAAAAGGCTCCTTCTTGCCCCATGATATGCGGAGCACGGGAGCAGATTGCAAGCGCACACAAAAAAGCCCCCTGCTCTCGCAAGGGGCTTGGGTCTGCGCAATTGCGCAAATTCTTATTCAGCGGCAGCTTCTTCTGCAGCGACGCGGGCTTTGTCGTTTGCGCCCTTCGCGTTGACGTCGCGCTCAACGAATTCGATGATCGCCATAGGCGCCATGTCACCATAGCGGAAGCCCGCTTTC
>JAHBAN010000180.1 GCA_018500075.1 Flavobacteriia bacterium
AGATGTGTATAAGAGACAGCCCCCCGCCCCTGCGCTAGTCTCGCCCAAAAGGAGACCCCACTCATGCGCGCCATCACCTATTCCGCCTTCGGCCCCGCCGCCGAGGTGCTCGCCCTGACCGAGCTTGAGACCCCCACGCCCCAGGCCGGCGAAGTGCTGGTGCGCCTCGCGCTCTCGGGCGTGAACCCGTCGGATGTCAAGGCCCGCGCAGGCGGGCGGCCCGGCGTTCCCAAGCCGCCCTTTCCCCGGATCATTCCCCACTCCGACGGCGCAGGCGTGATCGAGGCGGTTGGCGCCGGCGTTGACGCCGCCCGCATTGGCGAGCGGGTCTGGGTCTGGAATGGCCAGTGGCAGCGCGCCTATGGCACCTGCGCCGACTATATCGCCCTGCCCGCCGCACAGGCTGTGCCGCTCGGCGATCACAGCTTTGAAACCGGCGCAAGCCTTGGCATCCCCGCGCTCACCGCGGCCCATTGCGTGCTTGGCGGCGGTGCCGTGGCGGGCAAGACCCTGCTTGTCTCGGGCGGCGGCGGCTCTGTCGGCTTCATGGCCGTGCAGCTCGCCAAATGGGCCGGCGCACGCGTCATCGCCACAGCCTCCGCCGGCCCCTCCGCAGATCATGCTGCCGCAGCGGGGGCCGATCTTGTGCTCGATCACCGCTCGCCCACTCTGGCCGAGGACATTCTGCAAGCCACCTCGGGCAATCTGGTCGCGCGCGCCATCGAATGCGAATTCGGTGCCAATATCGACACACTCGCCACCGTCATGGCCCCCTGCGCCACGATCGCGGCCTATGGCTCGGCGGCAAACATGGCCCCGACGCTGCCCTTCGGCCCACTGCTGTTCAAGGCGCTCACAATCGACATCGCGCTGATCTATATCCTGCCCGCCGCCGAACGCGCCGTCGCGATCGATCACATTCACCGCGCGCTGGCCGAGGGCGCGCTCACCGCGCGGGTCCACAAAACCTATGCGCTGGAGGACACCGCCAAGGCCCATGAGGCTGTCGAAGCGGGCCAGCGCCACGGCGCAATTTTGGTTAACACAGCCTAAACGCAGCGCAGGGCGTGCGCTGCGTTTACTTAACAAAGCCCTAACATGAGGCCGAGTCAGGGGGTGCACGGGTTGTGCACGGGTTGTGCACACTTATCACCCCCCCGTTTTGGCCCTCCGAAAACGGCGTTAACCATGCGGGACGGTGCTCAATTTTGTGCTTTTTTGGCCCCTGCCCCTTGACCTTCACACCGCTTCACCCCCATCTAAACCCAAGATAAACGCGAACTCCAAAGGGGACTTACCATGGCTTTTGAACTTCCAGATCTACCTTATGCCCACGATGCGCTCGCCGCACACGGTATGTCTGCCGAAACCCTCGAATACCACCACGACCTGCACCACAAAGCCTATGTCGACAACGGCAACAAGCTCATCGCAGGCACCGAATGGGACGGCAAAAGCCTTGAGGAGATCATCACCGGAACCTACGATAAATCCTCCGTGGCGCAGAACGGTATTTTCAACAATATCAGCCAGTTGTGGAACCATAACGAATTCTGGCAGATGATGAGCCCGACCCAGTCAGCCATGCCAAGCGAGCTTGAAAAAGCCATCATCGAGAGCTTTGGCTCGGTCGATAAATTCAAGGAAGACTTCGCCGCCGCAGGCGCAGGCCAGTTCGGCTCGGGCTGGTGCTGGCTGGTGCAAAAAGCCGACGGCGGCCTCGCCGTCACCAAAACAGAAAACGGCGTCAACCCGCTCTGCTTTGGCCAGACAGCCCTTCTTGGCTGCGACGTCTGGGAGCACAGCTACTACATTGATTTTCGCAACAAGCGCCCGGCCTATCTCACCAACTTCCTCGACAATCTGGTGAACTGGGAAAACGTGGCCAGCCGTCTTGGCTAAGCCTCTGTTTTAACTTACGTTTCAAACGCCTCGCAAGCCCGTCTTGCGGGGCGTTTTGCCTCAGAAAGCCCGCCTATGCCCTCTCGCCTTCCTGTGTTTTTTATCGTCATGACGGTTGTCATCGACGCCATGGGCATCGGCCTGATTGTTCCGGTGATGCCCGACTTGATCCAGGAGGTTCATGGCGGCAATATCGGCAACGCCGCGATCTGGGGCGGCATTCTGGCGACGTCTTTTGCCGTGATGCAATTTCTGTTCTCGCCAGTGCTGGGCGCGCTCTCTGACAGCTTCGGGCGGCGTCCCGTCCTGCTCGTGAGCCTTCTGGTCATGGCGGCGGATTATGTCGTGATGGCCGTGGCCGGCTCGATCTGGCTCTTGCTGGCCGGGCGCATTGTCGGGGGGATCACAGCCGCGACCCACAGCACCGCCATGGCCTATATGGCCGATGTGTCGGCCCCCCATGAGAAGGCCGCGCGCTTCGGGCTGATCGGCGCAGGCTTCGGGATCGGCTTTGTGATCGGCCCGGTCTTGGGCGGCCTTCTGGCAGATTACGGCACGCGCGCGCCCTTCTGGGCCGCCGCCGCGCTCGCGCTCGCCAATGCAATGCTCGGCTTTTTTGTCCTGCGCGAAACCGTCACCGCCGCCAAAGCGCGCGCCTTTGAATGGCGCCGTGCGAATCCATTCGGCGCCTTCCGGGCCGTCGCACGCCTTGACGGGCTAAAGCTGCTGCTCTTGGTGTTTTTCTTTTTTAACATCGCAACCCATGTCTACCCCGCCGTATGGGCCTATTTCGGGGCCGAGCGCTTCTCTTGGCCGGCCAGCACCATCGGCCTGAGCCTTGGCCTCTACGGGATCGGCTTTGCCTTTGCCCAAGGGCTGCTCGTGCGGCCCGCGATTCGCCTTTTGGGAACGCGCAAGGCCGTTGTGACAGGGATGTGCTCAAGCATTGCCTCGTTCCTGCTCCTGAGCTTTATCGCCAATGGCACAGTGCTGCTCTGGCTGATCCCGTTTTTCTCCCTCGGAGCCATCGCCATGCCCGCGCTTCAAAGCACCCTCTCGCAAGCCGTGCCTGACAATGCCCAAGGCGAGCTGCAAGGCGTGCTTGGCTCGCTCTCCTCGCTCTCCATGATCCTGTCTCCCCTGCTCATGACCCAGACATTCGCTTATTTCTCGCGCCATGACACAGGCCTCTACCTCCCCGGAGCGCCGTTTCTCCTGGCCGCGCTGATCATGGGCTTTGCCCTTCTCCTCTACATCACAGATAAATCCGCCCGCCAAATTCAAAACGCGACGTAAGGACGTCGTCATTCAGGCTTGCGAGCCGCGCCCAGACTTGTCAGGCTCCCCAAAACTGGGAGAGCCACATGAGCACAATCAAAGCCGCCGTCTGCCACGCATTCGGCCAACCCCTCACAATAGACTCCGTCGAGCTGCGCGCCCCCCAAGGCGGCGAGGTCGAGGTGACCCTCGACGCGGTGGCAATCTGTCACTCCGATATTTCCTACGCCGATGGCGCTTGGGGCGGCTCGCTTCCGGCCGTCTATGGCCATGAGGCCGCCGGGCGCATTTCAGCTCTCGGCGCCGGCGTAAAAGGCTTCAAGACCGGTGACAGCGTGATCGTAACGCTCATCCGCGCCTGCGGCACCTGCCCCTCCTGCGCGGGCGGCAAGCCCACCATTTGCCAGACGCCCTATGACGGCGACCACGGCCCGCTCAAAACCGCCGACGGAGGCAAGTTGCATCAGGCCATGGCCTGCGGTGCCTTTGCCGAAAAAGTCGTGGTCGATCAAAGCCAGATCGTCGTGATTCCCGAAGAGATGCCCAAAGATGCCGCTTCGCTGATTTCCTGCGGCGTCATCACGGGCGTTGGCGCAGTGGTCAACGCAGCCCAGCTCAGGGCCGGTCAGGACGTTGTGGTGATCGGCGCGGGCGGCGTCGGCCTCAACGCCATCCAAGGCGCCCGCATCGCAGGGGCGCGACGCATTGTGGCCGTCGATATGAGCGAAGACAAACTCGAGGTCGCACGCCAGTTTGGCGCAACCGACGGTGTGCTGGCCACCCAAGACACCCCGTGGCGCGCGGCCAAGGAAGCGATGGGCCGCGGGGCTGACGCGGTGCTTGTCACCGTCGGCGCTGCCCGCGCCTATGACGAAGCCCCCCGCTATCTCGCCTATGGCGGCAAGGTCATCATGGTCGGAATGCCCGCAACAGGCGCAGCCTCAAGCTATGAAGCCGGCAATTTTGCGGCCGTGGGCCAGTCGATGATCGGCTCGAAAATGGGCGACACGGTGATCCAGCGTGACATCCCTTGGATGGTCGACCTCTACAGCCAAGGCCGTCTCAAGCTTGACGAGCTGATCTCGAACCGCTGGACGCTCGACCAGATCAACGAGGCCATCGCCGACACCAAGACAGGCGCCGCCAAACGCAACGTCATCGTCTTTTAAGCCGCGAGAGGACACGCCATGCCAGACAGCCTGATCGAAGCCGAGGGGCGCGTTTTGCGCGTCAACGGACAACGCTTTCACGCTGTCTGGCTGCGCGACAATGCGCTGGATGCCGCCACCCGCGATCCAAACAATGGCCAGCGCCTCATCACGCTGGCCGATATCCCGCCCGATGTGACGCTCTCTGCCGCAGATATCACGGGCAACAGCGTGGCCGTCACCTTCGCGCCTGAGGGCAAAACCGTGAGCTTCCCGCTCACATGGCTCAAAGATCACGCCTATGATACCCCTCAGGAGCGCTCCAAGGGCCATATGCCGCCCCAAACCACCCCATGGGGC
Source organism: Flavobacteriia bacterium (assembly GCA_018500075.1). Lineage (GTDB taxonomy): Bacteria > Bacteroidota > Bacteroidia > Flavobacteriales > Flavobacteriaceae > MAG-120531. Next base: position 4,689 of record JAHBAN010000180.1, read on the forward strand.
GCAGGGCTGCAATCGGCTGTTCCCACAGCCCCTCTGGGCGCTCTCAAGGCCTATGAGGCCACGCGCTTCAGTTGGCTTGACGCGATCCGCAGCTACGGCTTCGCCAAAGTCACAGAGATGGAGGGCCGCGAGGGCGAGCTTTTTGAAATCGTCGATCTCTTCGGCTATGTGCGCGAAACAAACTATGGTCGCCATTTTGAGGTGCGCACCGAGGTCAACCCCGTCAACCTTGCCTATACGGGCCTCGGCCTTCAGGCCCATACGGACAACCCTTACCGCGATCCACAGCCCACCCTGCAAGTGCTCGCTTGCTTGGAGAACTCCGCTGAGGGCGGCGAAAATATGGTGGTCGATGGCTTTGCCTGCGCGCTGCGCCTGAAGGAGGAAGACCCAGAGGGCTTTGCCGCGCTCACAGACCATTCCGCGCGCTTTGCCTATACCGGAAGCGCGGGCGTGGCGCTGCACGCCCGCCGCCCGATGATCGAGCTGTTGCCCGAAGGCACCCTGCAGGCCGTGCGCTTCAATGCCCGCTCCGCCGCGCCGATCACAGATGTGCCCTTTGAGGCGATGGAAACCTACTACCGCGCCTATCGCCGCTTCTGCGAGCTGGTGGACAGCGCGGAAATGGAAGTCAGCTTCAAGCTCGCCAAGGGCGAGGCGTTTATCGTCGACAACACCCGCGTGTTGCACGCCCGCAAGGGCTATTCGGGGACAGGCACGCGCTGGCTACAAGGCTGCTACGCCGACAAAGACGGGCTTTTGAGCACGCTTGCGGCTCTGGAGGCCAGCCTATGAGCACAGCGCCGCTGACCCGTGATACGATTGTGGCCTTTCTGGGCGACATCTTTGAGCGCTGTGGGCATGAGGAATACCTCGGCGAGCCGGTGACCATGGCCCAGCATATGCTGCAAGGGGCCACATTGGCAGCAGAGCAAGGCCTGCCCGAGGATATTATCGTTGCCACGCTTCTGCACGATATCGGCCATTTCACCTCCGAGTTCGGCACCTTCTCCATGGAGGACACCGAAGACCGCTTTCACGAAGAGGCAGGTGCTCAGGTTCTGGCCGCGTTTTTTCCCTCTGTGGTCACAGACTGCGTGCGCTATCACGTTGCCGCCAAGCGCTATCTCTGCGCCACCGATCCTGCGTATTTTGAGCGGCTCTCCGAAGCCTCGATCCATTCGCTCAACCTGCAAGGCGGCCCGATGAGCGCCGAAGACATCGCCGGTTTTGAGCAAAACCCGAATCTCGCCAAGATCATTCAGGTGCGCTTGCTGGATGACGCAGGCAAGCACCCGACCATGCAAACCCCCGATTACTGGCACTTTGCGCCCATGGTGCAACGTATCGTTGACGCCCATCTAGGAGCCTGACCCATGCACCTCAAAGACCTCGATATCATCGTCACAGCCCCCCCCGCCCCCGGCTGGGGCGGGCGCTACTGGATCCTTGTCAAAGTCACAACAGACACAGGGCTTGTCGGCTGGGGCGAATGCTACGCAAGCTCCGTCGGCCCTGACGCCATGCGCGCCGTGATCGAGGACGTCTTCGCGCGCCATATGGAAGGCGAAAATCCGGAGAATGTGGAGCTGATGTTCCGCCGCGTTTACTCCTCGGGCTTCACCCAGCGCCCCGATCTCACCGTCATGGGCGCCTTTTCGGGCCTTGAAATCGCCTGCTGGGATATCCTCGGCAAAGCGCGCAACCGCCCGGTCTATGCGCTCCTTGGCGGGCGTATGAACGAACGCATCCGCACCTACACCTATCTTTACCCGCTGCCCCACCATGACATGGAGACCTTCTGGACCGACCCGGACGCCGCCGCCGAAAGCGCGCTGGAGTATGTCGAGCGCGGCTATACCGCCGTCAAGTTCGACCCCGCAGGCCCTTATACGCTGCGCGGCGGCCATATGCCCGCCATGAGCGATATCTCGATGTCGGTGGCCTTTTGCCGCGCGATCCGCGAGGCGGTTGGCGACAAGGCCGACTTGCTCTTTGGCACCCATGGCCAGTTCACCACAGGCGGCGCGATCCGCCTCGGTCAGGCGCTCGAGCCTTATTCTCCCCTCTGGTATGAAGAACCGACACCGCCTGACAATATCGAGGATATGGCCCGCGTCGCCCGCACTGTGCGCATCCCCGTCGCCACAGGCGAGCGCATGACCACAAAAGCCGAATTCGGCGCGGTTCTGCGCGCAGGCGCTGCCGAAATCCTACAGCCCGCCCTCGGCCGTGCCGGTGGTATCTGGGAGATGAAGAAAGTCGCCGCCATGGCCGAATGCTACAACGTCCAAATGGCCCCGCACCTCTACGCCGGGCCTGTTGAGTGGGCCGCAAACCTGCATCTGGCCACCTCGATTCCCAATCTGCTCATCGCCGAAACCATCGAAACCGAGTTTCACGATGCCCTCATCCGAAGCTCGATCCGTGTCGAGAACGGCTTTGTGCGCCTCTCCGAAGCTCCGGGCCTCGGGATCGAGGTGGATGAAGATTTGGCCCGCGCACACCCCTATCGCGGCGAGGGCCTGCATCTGGAAATGCGCGAAGAGCCTTGCGACTATCAAAATGGCAATAATTTTCAGGGCGGCGCACCTGCAACCTCGCACTGAGCCAAAAAACAAGGGCCAAACAGGGCGGATCAGGGCACCGATCCGCCCCCCAAAGATCACGGAGCGGCGTCTCGCCAAAGCACAAAAGCCATGATATATCGGCTTTATCATATGTGAGAGACCCATGTTAGACCCACGCCCGACTCCCCCGGCCGAAATGGCGCAAAACGCGTCAGATGCGTCCAGTTACCTTAAAACACTGGCGCATGAGGGACGCTTGATGATCCTCTGTCATCTGGGATCAGGCGAAAAATCGGTTGGCGAACTCGAGCAGCTGCTCGATTTGCGCCAAGCGGCCGTGAGCCAGATGCTCGCCCGCCTGCGCGACGACGGGCTTGTCACCACCCGCCGCGAGGGGAAAACGATATTCTATGCTCTCGCAGACGAAAAAACAGCGGAAGTTATTGCCATGCTCTACCGGCTGTTCTGCGCGCCCAACGGCGCAAAATGCCGCTAAGCCACGCCCATTGGCGATCCCGGAAGGACTCGAACCCTCAACCTGCTGATTAGAAGTCAGCTGCTCTATCCAGTTGAGCTACAGGACCGCTTGCGCCTGTTTTGCGCAAACCGCGCAGC
>JAHBAN010000145.1 GCA_018500075.1 Flavobacteriia bacterium
GAGGTGTACAAGAAACCCTGGGGAGGCAGACGCAGATGTGTATAAGAGGCAGCCCCAAGCGGGGATCGGGCGTTTGGCCGCAGGGATCGGCCCAGCGCGCCCCGCCATCTGCCAGACTACAAACAAAAGCGCGATCGCCCCGATCAGGAGCCGCAAGCTATCGGCATCCGCCCAGGCGTAAAACAGCGCGCCAAGCCCGACACCGGGCACAGCCGCCAGCACCAGAAGCCGCGCATCGGCCCAGCACCAGCGGCCCCAAAAGGGCTTGAGCGTGGCAAAATCAATCAGCAGCAGAAGCGGCAACATGATCCCCAGCGCCATGGCCGGCTCCACCACAAGCGCGAGAATCGCCGCCGCCGCAAAGGCCGCGCCAGAGCCAAAGCCGCCCTTGGAGATGCCCGCAAAGGTCACTGCCGCGCCCGCTATGGCGAAAAATGCAAAATCCAACAGATCAGCCCTAAAGTTACGATTTCTCAATCGGTTTAGCGCTATCTCTGCCCTCAAAACAAGCACCGCCTTGCCCATGCCGCAGCGCAGCACCCTTGCGCTGGAGCAAATAAAAGCCTAGGCCATGCGCCAAATTCAACCCACACTGGAGAACCTTCATGGCCAGACCTAAAATCGCTCTCATCGGCTCAGGTATGATCGGCGGCACGCTCGCGCACCTTGCCGCCCTCAAAGAGCTTGGCGACATCGTTCTGTTTGATATTGCCGATGGCATCCCGCAGGGCAAGGCCCTGGACATCGCCGAAAGCGGCCCTGTCGAGCGCATTGATGCCGCCATGTCGGGCACAACAGATTACGCCGATATCGCGGGCGCAGATGTCTGCATCGTGACAGCCGGTGTGGCGCGCAAGCCCGGCATGAGCCGTGATGACCTGCTTGGCATCAACCTCAAGGTGATGAAATCTGTCGGCGAAGGCATTGCCAAACACGCGCCCGACGCCTTTGTGATCTGCATCACCAACCCGCTGGATGCCATGGTCTGGGCGCTGCAACAGTTCTCCGGCCTGCCCGCGCATAAAGTCTGCGGCATGGCGGGTGTGCTTGACAGCGCGCGCTTCCGTCACTTCCTGTCCGAGGAGTTCGACGTCTCCATGCGCGATGTGACGGCCTTTGTTCTGGGCGGCCACGGCGACACGATGGTGCCGCTCACGCGCTACTCCACTGTTGGCGGCATCCCGCTGCCTGACCTTGTGGACATGGGCTGGACCACGCAAGAGAAGCTCGACGCCATTGTGCAGCGCACCCGTGACGGCGGCGCCGAGATCGTTGGTCTGCTGAAAACAGGCTCGGCCTATTACGCGCCCGCCGCCTCGGCGATCGAGATGGCCGAAGCCTACCTCAAAGACCAGAAGCGCCTTCTGCCCTGTGCGGCCCATGTTGATGGCGCCTATGGTCTCAACGGCTTCTATGTGGGCGTGCCAACCGTGATCGGCGCAGGCGGCATCGAGCGTGTTGTCGAGATCAGCATGAACAAGGACGAGAAGGCCATGTTCGACAAATCTGTCGACGCGGTCAAAGGCCTTGTTGCGGCTTGCAAAGAGATCGACGGCTCCCTCGCCTAAGCGCAGGACACCCCGAGACAGACCGAGAGGCGCGCCGGACCATTCGGCGCGCCTTTTTTGTGTCCGGTTTTGCGCAGGGTTTTGTAGCCAGATTTGCAGCCGGGCGCAGAAATCAGGCGCCGCCTGCGACGCATCAGGCCCCAAACCCGTCATTCGCGCCAAAATGATTCTCTTGCCCTGCTGCGGGGCGGATTTGTGATCACACACATAAATCCTGTGATCACAAATTGCAGAAATATACCCCTTCACCCCCCATCCATGCAAAATAGTCTTAGGTTTTGCGTAACCTTGTGCAAGTAAACCCCCCAACAGAAGCAACCAAACGGGAAAGCTCTATGAACATCCACGAGTATCAAGCGAAAGCTCTGCTTCGCTCCTACGGCGCGCCGGTTTCAGATGGCCGCGTTGTCCTCAAGGCCGAAAACGCCAAAACAGCCGCAGGCGAAATGGACGGGCCACTCTGGGTTGTCAAAGCCCAGATCCACGCAGGCGGGCGCGGCAAGGGCAAGTTCAAAGAAGCCGACGCCGGCGAGGCGGGCGGTGTGCGTCTTGCACGCTCTGTGGAAGAGGCCGCCGAAGAAGCCAAGCGGATGCTCGGGCGCACGCTTGTCACCCATCAGACCGGCCCGGCGGGCAAGCAAGTCAACCGCATCTATATCGAGGACGGATCGGGCATCGAGCGCGAGCTTTACCTCGCCCTGCTGGTTGACCGCCAGACAAGCCGTATCTCTTTTGTCTGCTCCACAGAGGGCGGCATGGACATCGAGGAAGTCGCCGCCGCGACACCAGAGAAAATTCTCTCCTTCTCTGTTGATCCGGCCACAGGCTATCAGGCCTTTCATGGCCGCCGCATCGCCTTTTCGCTCGGGCTGAAAGGCGCGCAGGTCAAACAATGCGTCTCGCTCATGGGCATTCTCTACAAAGCCTTCCTTGAGAAAGACATGGAGATGCTCGAAATCAACCCGCTGATCATCACAGATGGCGGCGATCTCAAGGTGCTTGACGCCAAGGTGAGCTTTGATGGCAACGCGGTCTACCGCCACGCCGACATCGCCGA
>JAHBAN010000022.1 GCA_018500075.1 Flavobacteriia bacterium
GCCGGCTGATATGAGGCATAAAATAGAACAGGCTGGCATGGGCGTCGAAGTGATGAATTCGCCGTCTGCGTGTCGCACATATAATGTGCTTGCGGCGGAGGGGCGGCGCGTCGCTCTGGCGGCTTTGCCGGTCTGAGGGGGGCGCAATGGAGCTTCAGGTCGATAAACTCTGTGTCGCCCGAGGCGGTTTGGCTGTGCTGAGGGATGTGAGTTTTTCCGTCAAGCCGGGGCAAGCGCTTGTGCTGCGCGGCCCGAACGGAATCGGAAAAACCACCCTGTTGCGCACGCTGGCAGGGCTTCAGCCTGCGCTGTCCGGTCAGGTGAGCCTTGCGTTTGATGATATGGCCTATGCGGCCCATGTCGACGGGATCAAGACGACCCTGACGGTGAAAGAAAACCTGCTGTTTTGGTCTCATGTTTTTGGAACCAAGACAATTGATCCCGCGGTTGAGGCTTTTGCGCTGGCGGATCTGCTTGATAAACCTGCGGGACTGCTCTCGGCGGGACAAAAACGACGGCTTGGGCTGGCGCGATTGATGGTCACGGGGCGGGCGGTCTGGATTCTGGATGAGCCGACCGTTTCTTTGGACCAAACCGCCGTGGCGCTGTTTGGACGGGTCATCGAGGGACATCTCGCAGGCGGTGGCCTTGCCATTCTGGCCACCCATATTGACCTTGGTCTGAGCAATGCGCTGTCTCTGGAGCTTGGCGCTTACAGGGCGGTGTCTTCCCTTCAGGACGATTTTGACGAGGCGTTTTTATGATCGCACTCTTGGCACGGGATTTGCGCCTTGCGGTGCGGGCAGGTGGCGGCTTTGGCCTTGGGCTGTCGTTTTTTCTGATCGTTATTGTGCTGATCCCTTTCGGGGTCGGGCCAGAGACCGGTCTCTTGGGGCGCATTGCGCCCGGTGTCTTATGGGTTGCGGCGCTTCTGGCGTGCCTGTTGTCGCTGGACCGGATGTTTGCGCTTGATTTTGAAGATGGCTCGCTTGATTTGCTGGTGACCTCGCCTTTGCCGCTCGAAGGGATCATCACGGTGAAAGCTGTTGCGCATTGGCTTACGACGGGGTTGCCGCTTGTTGCGGCCGCGCCGGTTTTTGCGCTGTTGATGAATTTGCCGGGGCATGGCTATTTCGCTTTGGTCCTGTCTCTCTTGATCGGAACACCTGCGCTCTCGGTGATTGGAGCATTTGGGGCGGCCTTGACAGTCGGGATCAAACGCGGCGGACTTTTGTTGAGCCTGCTGGTCTTGCCGCTCTATGTGCCCACGCTTATTTTCGGGGCCGAAGTCGCGCGGCGGGGGGCTGAAAGCCAGCCCTATACATCGCCGTTATTGCTCCTCGCGGGGATCAGCTTTGCGGCGCTGGCCTTGCTCCCGATGGCGAGTGCGGCTGTGCTGCGGGTGAACTTGCGGTGATCTGGCATCTGGGCGCTGGTATTTGGCAACAAATTCAGGCATGGGAATGCGTAACAAAGGAAGAGGTCCATGGCGTCGATTTGGGAATATGCTAATCCGCTGAAATTCATGCGCACAACCGAGGCCGCTTTGCCCTTTATCGGGTGGGCGGCGGCTCTGTGTCTGGGTGTTGGTCTTGTCTGGGGGTTTTTCTTCACGCCTGATGATTTTCGCCAAGGCTCCACCGTCAAGATTTTTTATATCCATGTTCCCAGTGCGATGATGGCGATCAATATCTGGGTCATGATGCTGATCACCTCGCTGATCTGGATTGTGCGGCGCCATCATGTCAGCGCCCTCGCGGCGCGTGCGGCGGCGCCGATCGGGGCTGTGATGACGCTGATTGCGCTCTTTACCGGCGCGGTTTGGGGGCAGCCGATGTGGGGCACCTGGTGGGCATGGGATCCGCGGCTGACGTCTTTTCTGATCCTGTTCCTGTTTTATCTGGGATATATGGCGCTTTGGGCGGCAATTGAAAACGATGACACGGCCGCCGATCTGACCAGTATTCTGTGTCTGGTTGGCTCGGTGTTTGCGCTTTTGTCACGCTATGCTGTGAACTTTTGGAATCAGGGTTTGCATCAGGGGGCCTCGCTGTCGCTGGATAAGAAAGAGAATGTCGCGGATGTCTTTTGGTATCCGGCTCTTGTGTCGATTGCCGGCTTTGTTCTTTTGTTTGTGGCTTTGGTGATTGTGCGCACCAATACAGAGATCAGAGCGCGCCGTGCGCGGGCGCTTATGGCGCGGGAGCGGTTGGGATGATGCCTGAACTTGGGAAATATGCAGCCGAAGTGCTTTCGGCCTATGCTGTCACGCTGGGCCTTTTGTTCGCGCTTGTGCTGGTGAGTGTGGCCCGCGCCCGCCGGGTGAAGGGCGAGCTTGAAGAGATCGAACACCGGAGCAAGACACGTGGCTAAACTCTCACCTGTGATGCTGGTGCCGCCCGTTCTTTTTCTGGGGTTTGCACTCTTGATGTTCAAGGGGTTGAAGCTTGAAGACCCTGACGCTTTGCCATCGGTGCTCGAGGGCAAGAGCGCGCCCCAGGTCGAGGTTTTGCCTTTGGGTGATCTGCCGGTTTTCTCGGGCGAAGCCTTGAACGGGGCAGGGGTCAAACTGGTTACCTTTTGGGCCAGTTGGTGCGCGCCTTGCCGTGTCGAGCACCCCCATCTTGAGGCTTTGGCCGACGCCGGTCTTCCGATTTATGGAGTGAATTACAAAGACAAAGCGCCGAATGCGCTCAAGTTTTTGGCGGATCTGGGCAACCCCTATACAGCGGTCGGGGCCGACGAGACAGGCCGTATGGCGC
>JAHBAN010000211.1 GCA_018500075.1 Flavobacteriia bacterium
CGCCTGTTCGGACCAGCCAAACAGCGGCGAGCGCAAGGCCGCGGCGAGCGAGAGATCGTCTTCCTGTGTGGCAAGAAACCTGAGCAAGGCCGTGATGTCTTTCACGGCGATCTGCTCGCCGATGCGCAGCCGGTCGGCGCCTGCGACATCAAGTTCGGCGAGTTTGCAGGCGCGGATGATTTCGTGAAACAGCTCGGAGCGGCTCTGGAGCAGGATAAGCACATCGCCCTCATGCATGGGGCGGGCCTGCCATATGCCGTTTTCGGCGGTTGTGGGGATCAGGGTTTTGCTGTCGATCATCTGTTTGATCGAGCCGGCGATCCTTGCGGCGAGCACGGAGACAGGATCGTCGGGCGTCAGGATATCGAGAGGCTCATACCACGGCGGATCCTCGGCCTTGTCGTTTTTTTCAACGATGGGCCAGATATCGACGCGGCCCGGAAGGGTCTCGTGAAAGGCAATGTGGCGCGCGTCTGTATTAAACCCTGCGCCGTCGCGCCCTTCGAAGACGGCATCGACCGTGTTGAGAATGGCGGAGGCCGAGCGGAAGGAATAGGCCAGATTGCGGCTGTGGAGCGGCTCTTCGTGAAGCGACAGCTTGTCTTGAAAGAGGTTTTGCATCCGTCCGAACTCGGCAGCATCGGCGCCCTGAAAGGAATAGATCGACTGTTTTTTGTCACCCACAACAAAGATCGTGCGGGGCTTTTCGGCCTGCGCGCCTTGGCCTGATGTGATTTCGCGCGCCAGCTCCTCGATCACGGCCCATTGCTCGGGGGAGGTATCTTGCGCTTCGTCGACCAGGATATGATCGATCCCGCCATCGAGGCGATAGAGCACCCATTCGGCGACTTGAGGGTTGGTCAGAAGGGCCTTTGTCTTGAGAATGAGATCGTCAAAATCGAGCCAGCCGCGGGTTTGTTTGACGGCGTCATAGCGCGCGAGAAAGGCGCGGGCGAAGGCGTTGAGCGCGAGGCTGCTCTCGGTGGCGGCGAGGGCCACACGGCGGGCGCGGGCGGCCTCGACCCGCAGGATGAGCGGCTCGATCCGATCTGCGAGCGGCTCGAGCACGTCGCGGGTGTCTTTTGTGGCGTAGCTTGAGAGCTTTGCGGAAAACGGCTCTTTGGCGCCTTCGCCCGTTAGAAAGACCGACTCAAGCGTCAGCAGCGCGGCCAGATTTGGCCCGGTTATCGTTGCGAGCTTGTCATGGACTTTATGGTCGGTGACCTTTTCGCTGGCCGCGAGCGCGGGCAGCACCCGGGCGACAAGCTCGGCCTCTCCGCCGAGAAAGACCTCGCCAAGCAGCTTTTCGCGGGTGAGATCGGCGGGGATATTGAAGAGCGTGCAGATGTCTTCCCGCGTCTGTTCTTTGGCGAATTTGGCCTTGTTAGAGACGATACTGGCTGTGAACCTCTCAAAATCATTGCCGCCAAGCTGGGTGATCATATCAAACAGGAGCTTGCCCTCGGGCGCGCCGGCAAGATCATCGGCGACCTGTGCGCGCAACTGGGCGGAGGAGCGCTCGTCAAGCTCGGTGAACTGGGGCGTGACGCCCGCTTCGAGCGGGAAGCGGCGCAGCAGAGAGGCGCAGAAAGAGTGGATTGTCTGGATCCGCAGGCCGCCCGGTGTTTCGATCGCTTTGGCAAAGAGGCGGCGGGCGTTTTTGTAATAGCCGGGGTCTGCGGCTGTGGCGGCGCCAAGCTCGGCCAGCTCTTTTTGCAGCTCGGAGTCGGGCTTCATGGCCCATGCTCCGAGGCGCTTGAGCAGGCGGTTTTGCATCTCGGAGGCGGCGGCTTTGGTATAGGTCAGGCAGAGGATGTTTTGCGGATCGACGCCTTCGAGCAGAAGCCGCGCAACCCGGTCTGTGAGCACTCGGGTTTTGCCTGAGCCGGCATTGGCGGAGAGCCATGTGGAGGCGTCGGGGCGCGCAGCGTCGATCTGGGCGCGTGTGGCGTCATTCGGGTGCGCGCTCATGTCAGAACCTCTTTCTCGGGGTCGTCGGTGCTGCTCCATTCGCCAAAGCGGGCGAGGTGATCATAGTCGCCTGCGAAGCTTTCTGTCTGGACAGCGCGGCGGGAGGGGTAGCCCTTGTCGGGATCAAGGAAGGCTGTGACCAGCTCTTTGAACTCGGCGAGAACGGTTGCTGTGTCGTATTCATTCGGGGAGAGCAGGGCTTCGCCATGATCAGAGCCGAGGCCGATATAGGCGAGCTTTCCGATGGATTGGGCGGGGATATCCTTGAACGCGCCTTCAGAGGCCATGGCGGCCGTGAGGGGGAGCTGTTTGTCAAAGTGTTTGCGCATTTTTGGGCTGGGCGGTGCGCCTGTTTTGTAATCAAAGATCGCAAGTTTGCCAGTGTTGAGGCTGTCAAACCTGTCGGCTTTGCCTTTGAGCGAGAAGCCGATGTCGTTAAAGTCGAGCCGGCCTTCTGCTTCGGCTTTGAGGAGATGACCGTCGTTGGCGCGGGCGGTTTCGTCTTTGAGAAAGCTGTCGATCACGGTTTCAAAGCGGGCCAGCCAGATCAGACGGGCGGCGGGCCAGGGCACTTCGCGCTCGAGGGTTTCGCGGGCCAGTGTTGAGAGGGCCGCGTGTGTGCGCAGGGAGGGGTCTGACTTGGCGGCTTTGACAAACTCTTCCATGACTTTGTGCAGCACCGTTCCGCGCAGCAGCGCATCGGGCATCTTTTGCAGCGGATTGAGCGGATTGAGCTTGAGGATATGGCGCGCGTAGATGGCGTAGGGATCGCGGATGAGCTTTTGAATTTCGGTGATCGAAAGGGTGCGCGGGCGCTTGTCGAGAGGCGGCACGGGCGCGGGGCGCCGGGCCTGGGCAACGGGGGCGAGAGGCGCGTCGATCTGTTTGGCGCGGGTGAGCCATGGTTTGGCGCGCGCCCGCATTTCCTTGAGCGCTTTTGCGCCGCGCTCTTGCGGCAGGCCCGTGAGCAGATTGGTCAGGCGGATGACCCAGCGTGACGGGACCGTCTCGGCATCATCGGATTTGTGGGCGCGGGTGAGCCAGACCTCTTTTGCGGCGATGGCTTGTTGAAAGTCATGTGCGGAGAGGCCGATGCGCCGCTCGGGCAGGAGCAGGCCGAGCTTGGCCCGCATTGCGCGGTTGAGCCAAGGGTCGGGTGCGGGGGCCTCGGGCCAGCTGCCTTCATTCAGACCGCCGAGAATAAGCAGATCAACGCCCTGAACGCGGGCTTCGAGTGTGCCCCAGATGAGCACGCCCGAGTGACTCGCCTCGCTGCGGCGGACCTCGCCCGAGGAGAGGGCGGAGTCGATCAGATTGACGTAGTCATAATGGGTCATTTCGCCGCCAGCGGGGGCGCAGGCGCGCAGGCTGTCAAACAGCTTTTGCGCCTCTGCGCCGTCGTCTTTGGCCCAGAGCGGTGTTTCGGCCTCTGCGGGGCCGCGGGCGAGGGCCTCGGCGGTATTGATATGGCTTTGGAGCAGCTTGTCCAAAGGCTGTTCGCCAGCGAGGCCAGGGCCGAAGAACGCCTCTGACACCCACGCGGCCCAGAGGCGCGCGGCCTCGTCTTTATGGGCGGTGGCGAAGGCCCGAAGCGTCGCGCTGTCGGGCTGGGGCACAGCTTTGTGGCGGATGTAAAGCTCCAGCTCGCGGGTATAGCGCAAATGTGTGCCGCGCTCCTCCAGCGCGTTGCAGAGCGGATGTTTGAGCAGGGTGATGAGCGCTTCGGCGGTGATCGGGCGGGGGCTGAGAACCTCTTGAACGTGGCGCAGGAAGCGGCCCGCGGGAGAGAGATGTAGCGGCTCGCCGGCGCTGTCATCCGGGGTGATATTCCAGCGGGCGAGCGCGGCAGACACCTGACGGGACAGGCCGCGATCAGGGGTGATCAGCGCGGCTTGCTGTCCGTCTGCTGCGGCTTGGCGCAGGCGCAGGGCGATGGCGAGGGCTTCGTCGCGCTGGGAGTTGGCCTGAAGAAGGGTGATGCCGCGTGTCGCCTCTTCGGCGATGAGCGCGGCTTCGGGGCCGCTGGCGATCCATTGGTCTGTGACCGGCGCGGGGCGCAGGGCAAGCGACACAAGCCTGTTGCGCGGCTCGGAGGGGGCAGTGCCGGCAGGCCATGGCTTGACGTCTTTTGGCGCAAGCTCAA
>JAHBAN010000204.1 GCA_018500075.1 Flavobacteriia bacterium
GATTTGGGGGGGTGATATGCGTGCACACCCCGTGCACCATGCGTGCACCGCCTGAAACGGAATTTGTTAACGGAAATTAAGTTAATGGAGCGTTCGGGGGTGGGGAGGTTTGATGGGCTTTCGGCCCGTTGCGGACGTTGGTGAGTCGCGCAGCGAATGACGGCGAGGAGCCTTGAGTTCCAAATGCTGCGCGCAGTACAAATGGCCGCTGTGGAGAATGAGTTCATTTGGCACCGTACGGTCTGCTTTCGACCTGTTGACCTGGTTCCACGATGATGCCCCCCGTTCATTCGAATGCGGCGTGGTTCATGGAAACGAAGTTTACTCAATTTCTGAGGTTTGGTGGGAGCGGTGGCTATGTGTTGTCTAAAAGCACACATGGGGTGATCGCACTCCTGCTGTCGCGCAAGGCAGACATCCCCAGTCTCGCGGCCCTACGGCAGCAGTTTGCCATCAATCTGGACTTTGCTGATCAGATCAATGTTGACCTCTTGTTGCGGTTCACGCGCGACGGTTTTGATGCCCCTCTTTCCGCTGCCAACGTGGCGGATGTTTCCGGCGACAAAGTTGCCGCGATTCAGGCATGGTCGGAGCGGTTGGAAACGATCTGGGTTGACTATGGCGACCGGCCAAGTCGTTTCAATTCCGTCCGTCGTGCGATGGAAGAAAACCTGATCACGTCCTTCTCTGGGCTGATCAATGAACGCAGGCAACGCGCTCTTGGGATTGATCAGTACATCTGGCGGTCCCGTGACGACGAGAAAGTTCGCCACGAAGATACAGAGCATGACGACAAGGTCTTTGATTGGGACAATCCGTCGGAAACAGGGCACCCCGGAAAAGCCTATAACTGCCGCTGTTTTGCCGAACCGCACCTGCTTGATGAGCCGGAGTGCAGCCCTGACCTTGCTGCCGCAGAGGCCGCTCATGGCGCAGGCACCGAAGATGGGGTTTGGGCAGCGATAAGGGACATCTTCGCAGGCATCTGGGAAACGCTGCGCGAAATCCCTGAAGACTTGAGGTGGGTGCAGCGGTTCGACGAGCTTGCGGCGCCGCGGGCGGAGCGCTGTCGCGGAGGACGCGGACGATATGCGCGACGCACTTCTGGATGAGGCAGCTGACGCGCGCCGCTTGCCCTCTGATCCTGACTGGGGCGTCATCGAAAACCTTGGAATCACCTGGGGCGGACCGATCAAGGAGCAGGGCGGACCTTGGGAAGATCACTTGAAACTGCCGGGGCATTTGGGAGAACCTACTGCTGACAACTTCAAGACGTTCGATTTCTGGGATAGCGATGCACGCGTTGCGACAAGCGCAAAGACGCTGGACACCCGCGCGCCGGGATATGTGGACCGGCCCAGTCGTATTTTTGGTGCTTTGAAGCGTTACATCGACCAAATTGACCACTTCGAGTAAGACAACAAGAAGGGCATTGAAATCAGCGCGGACGAAATCGACATCAAACGCCTGGAACTTGCTGTGCCCGACGGAACCACCCCGGAACAGTTTACTCAAATTCAACGTGCGATAGACTACGCTGAGAGTTTGGGGATCGACGTAGAAGTGAGCCGTATCCGATGAAAAAAGTCCTGACCACAGAAGAATGGATTGCGAAACGGCGTGCTGAAGCGGCGGAGCGAAAACAGCGCTCCAAGCCTCCCAAAGAACGCAAAAGTGCCTTTGTTACGAGCTATCGCAAATTCACGGAAATCGCCTCACAAGCGGTGTATGGTAGCGCGCATTTGGACCCCAAGGGATATCATGAGTATCTACCGCCAGACCTAACTGCGCTCGAAATCGCTGGCCACGCGCGGGCCGCCCTTTTGGCCAGCCGGTTCATCACGCCAGAACATCCAGAGTGGGACAACGTCATCCGGATTCCGACAAAGGAAGAATTCAAGGCGTGGGGGGAAGCAGACAAGGCGCGCGCTGGTGTCAAGACTTTGAAAGCGCTGTTTAACGGTGCGGGCCATGTTTCGTTAACATTGAGGGACGGCAAGATCGCAATCAAGCCAACGCGCTATCGCGGACATGGCCATTGGGAGGGCATTCGCGGCCAAGAAGATACGGTCTTGCCGGAAGACGTGTCAGTCGAAGAGCTTGGCAGGGCTATTCTGGACGCACTCGACATAAGCCGCTCAGCGTAGGTTGTTAACTGGAGACGCCAGCGAAAGCTGCCATTGGCGCAGCCGCAGCGAAAGCCTGCTTCGTCCGCATAGCGGACCTCTATCCAAAGCGCGGCGAGCTTCCAGTTCCCGTCCGTTACCTTTCTGTATCGCAACGCTAGAATTTATTTCATACCTCCCACGTTCGGTGCGCAGTGAATGCGCACCCTACGGGGTTTGGGCCGCTGTGGGGGGGTGCTCCGGGAATTGACTTTGCTGGGAAATCTGCAACAGCTTTTGCGCTGAATATGAGGGGCGGGGCATGACCAAGCGTCAGAGTTTTGAAATTGCGGGAGAGCGTGTGGCGGCGGGGGAGCGGCGGACGGTGAATATACCGGTCAGCACCTTGTCAGACCACACGCCTGTGACCCTTTCGGCGCACGTGGTGCACGGCAAGAAGGACGGGCCGACTGTTTTTGTCAGTGCGGGGATCCATGGTGACGAGGTGATCGGGGTCGAGATTGTGCGGCGGCTCTTGCGCGCCAAGAACCTCAAGAAGCTGAGCGGGACGCTGCTTGTTGTGCCGATTGTCAACACCTTCGGCTTTCTCAATCACTCGCGGTATTTGCCTGACAGGCGCGATCTGAACCGCTGTTTTCCCGGCTCGCCGCATGGCTCTCTTGCGTCGCGGCTGGCGGATATTTTCATGAGCGAGATTGTGGAGCGCTCGTCGCTCGGGATCGATTTGCATTCTGCGGCCATTCACCGGGTAAACCTGCCACAGGTGCGGGTTTCGGCGAGCAACCGTGAGACTATGAAGCTGGCGCAGATCTTCGGGGCGCCTGTCATTCTGACCAGCGCCTTGCGCGAGGGGAGCTTGCGGCAGGAGGCGAAGAAGAAAGGTGTTGATGTTTTGCTCTATGAGGCGGGCGAAGGGATGCGCTTTGATGAAATGTCGGTGCGCGCCGGGCTTGCGGGGATATTGCGGGTTTTGAGCGAGGTCGGGCTTTTGCCGACAGCCGGAATTGCCAAGCCCAAGGCGCGCTCGCTTGTCTGCTCTGACAGCCATTGGATGCGCGCGCCTGCGGGCGGGCTTTTGCGGACGTTCAAGGCCGAGGGCGATGTCGTGCAGGACGGCGATATTGTGGCGGCGATTGCCGATCCGTTTGGCGAGCGGGAGATTGAAGTCGCGACGAAATACAGCGGGATTATTGTGGGCCGTGCTGTCATGCCTGTGGTGCATGAGGGGGATGCGCTGTTTCATATTGCTGCGGTGAAATCGACCGATCTGGCCGAGGCGGCCATGGACGATCTTACCACGCAGCTTGAAGAGGCGGCGCTGTTTGACGAGGACGAGATTATCTGAGTCGCGGGCGGTGCGCCGTAAATGCGCACCCTACGGGGGGAGCCTTTAGATCCGCATTCGGGGGACATCGTGGGGGTCGAGCTTTAGCTCGATCACGACGGGCCCGCTGCGGCGCGGGAGTGCGGCGAGGGCGTCTTCCAGCTCGGCCGGGGTGTGCACGGTGAAGCTCTGGCCGCCCAGCGAGGCTCCGATCTCGGCAAAGCTTGGCCAGTGGAACTCGGTGAGGGAGGGGTCCATTTTGCGGTCGATGAACTGGATGTGTTCGGCGCCATAGGCGCTGTCATTGGCGACGATGACAATCAGGTCGAGGCCAAGGCGGACCGCTGTGTTGAACTCGTTGATACCGCCCATCATGAAGCCGCCGTCGCCGGTAAACAGAACCACGGGCTTGTCGGGGGCAGCCACGCCAGCGCCGATGGCCTCTTGAAGACCGATGCCGATGGAGCCGAAATTTGTTGTGGCGACGAAGCTTTGCGGGCCTTGCACGGAGAGGCGGACCCAGACTTCTGTCATGAAGCGGCCCCCGTCTGTGACGAGGAGGCGGTCTTTGGGGAGCACCTCCTCAAGGCGTTCAAGGGCGTGAATATAATTGATGCAGCCTGCGGCGGTCTTGTTGGGGCCGACCGGGTGCTCTGTGAGCTTGGCGACATCGAGATCTTGGGTGAAGCCGCTGGCGGGGGTTTCGGCCTGATCCCGCCAGTAAAGGATTGTCTCGGCGGTCAGGCCCGCGTCGGCCACGAGGGCGGCGTCGGGGTGAAGCCCGCCGCCTATGGCTGTGGGGGTGACATCAATCTGGATGATGCGTTTGTCCTTCATCAGCCGGCCTTGATCGGTGGTGAAGTCATGCAGGGAGGTGCCAAAGCAGATAATGCAATCGGAGGCGGCGATCAGCTCGTAGGCGGCAGGGGTGGAGAGCGTGCCGAAAATGTCGATGTTATAGGGGTGATCTTTGAACAAGCCTTTGGCTTTGAGCGTGGTCGCGAGGGGGGCTTCAAGGCGGTCGGCGAGGCGGATGATTGCGGCGCGGGCGTTCACGGCTCCGGCGCCCGCAAGGATCAGGGGGCGGCGGGCGGCGGCGATCATGCCGATGGCATTGTCGAGAATCTCGCCCTCGGCCACGCCGCCCGGCGCGGTAAAGACATCGAGCACACGGGGCGTGTGCGCGGCCTCTTGCCACATGAAATCAGCGGGCATATTGAGCACGATCGGCCGCCGCTCGACTTGGGCGCGATAGAAGGCGCGGGCCACATCCATGGCGACTGTTTCGGGGGTGCGCATTTGCTCAAAGCCGGCCCCTGTGGCTTTGACGACCTCGCGTTGATCTATGCTCTGGAGGTGGCGTGGGTTGGCGGCGGGGGTATCTCCGGCGAGAAGGACCATGGGGATATGGCCGCGCGCGCCTTCTGTGAGGGCGGTCATGCAATTGGTCAGCGCCGGGCCATGTGTGACGGTGGCGACGCCGACCTTGCCTGCGACATGGGTGTAGGCGAGGGCCATGAGCACGGAGCTGCCTTCATGGGCGGCGGGCACAAAGCGGCCAGAACAGTCGCGCACGAAGCTGTCGATCATGAAGAGATTGGCGTCGCCCATCAGGCCGAAGAGGGTCGTCACGCCGTGATCGGCCACGGCGCGGGCGATGTTTTGATAGACATATGTTGGGGCTGACATGGCTCGGCTCTCCTGTTGCGCTGGGCGACAGGATAGCGCAGGTGGCCTGCGGAGAATGCGCAAAGTGGCGCATAAACGAGACGATTAATGCGCCATAATTACGGTTTTTGGAGGAGGTGCGCAATAAATGCGCACCCTACAGGACGTAGCCTGACAGATCGGAGGCTTTCATCAGCGCGCCAAGGTGCTTTTCGACAAAGGGGGCATCAACTGTGATGGCCTCGCCCGACCGGTCGGGGGCGGAGAAACTCAGCTCTTCAAAGACCCGCTCAAGAACCGTGTAGAGCCGGCGCGCGCCGATGTTTTCCACCGTTGCGTTGACCTCGGCGGCGATCGTGGCGAGGGCCTTGATGCCGTCTTGGGTAAAGCTCACCTGCACCCCTTCGGTGGCCATGAGGGCGGTGTATTGCAATGTCAGGGCATTGTCTGTTTCGGTGAGGATGCGCACGAAATCTTCCTCGGTGAGCGCGCGCAGCTCGACCCGGATCGGCAGGCGGCCTTGCAGCTCGGGCAAGAGATCGGAGGGCTTTGCGATGTGGAAGGCGCCCGAGGCAATGAAGAGGATATGGTCGGTCTTGATGGCGCCATGTTTGGTGCTGACGGTTGTGCCTTCGATCAGCGGCAGCAGGTCGCGCTGCACGCCCTCGCGCGACACATCACCGCCGCGGGCGTCCTGACGGGTGGCGACTTTGTCGATCTCGTCCAGAAACACAATCCCGTTTTGTTCGACGCTGAGGAGCGCGGCTTTGGTGACCTGTTCGTCGTCGAGCAACTTGTCGGCCTCTTCAGAAATCAGAACGCTATAGCTTTCGGCCACGGTGAGCTTTTTGCGCGTGCTGCGTCCGCCCATGGCCTTGCCGAAAATCTCGCCAAGATTCATCATGCCCGCCTGGCTGCCCGGCTGGCCGGGGATGTCAAACAGGCCGCCCATCGGATTGGAGGTATCGGCGATCTCAAGCTCGATCACCGTATCGTCGAGCGCGCCGGACTTGAGCTTTTTGCGAAACATCTCGCGGGTGCCTTCGCGGGCGTCTTCGCCGGCTATGGCTGTGATCACGCGCTCCTGGGCGGCGTCATAGGCGCGGGCCTTGACCTCTTCGCGCATCTGCTCACGGGTTTGCAGGATGGCTGTATCTACGAGATCGCGAATGATCTGCTCGACATCGCGGCCCACATAGCCGACCTCTGTGAACTTTGTGGCTTCAACCTTGATAAAGGGCGCGCGGGCCAGCTTGGCGAGGCGGCGGGAAATCTCTGTTTTGCCGACGCCTGTCGGGCCGATCATCAGGATATTCTTCGGATAGACCTCATCGCGCAGATCATCTGTGAGCTGCTTGCGCCGCCAGCGCGAGCGCAGCGCCACGGCGACAGCGCGTTTGGCATCGGCCTGACCGATGATGAAGCGGTCCAGCTCGGAGACGATTTCGCGGGGGGTGAGGTCTGTCATTTTTGGTCTCGCTTTTGAGGGGTTGCGCCGCCTTCGGCGCCGCCGGGGGGCAGGGGCTTTGCCCCTCTTGGCCTTTGGCCAATTCACCCCAGGATATTTAGGGAAAGAAAAAGGGATCAGCCTTTGATGGTTTCAACGGTCAGGTTTCCATTGGTGTAGACGCAGATGTCGGCGGCGATTTGCATGGCGGCCCGGGCGATGGCTTCGGCGGATTTTTCTGTATCCATCTGGGCGCGGGCCGCGGCGAGCGCGAAGTTGCCGCCCGAGCCGATGGCGGCGACGTTGTGTTCCGGCTCGAGCACATCGCCTGCGCCTGTGATGACGAAGAGTTCGCGGCCATCGGAGACGAGGAGCATGGCCTCGAGCTTTTGCAGGTATTTGTCTGTGCGCCAGTCTTTGGCCAGCTCGACGCAGGCGCGCACGAGCTGTCCGGGGGTGGCTTCGAGCTTGGCTTCGAGGCGCTCCAGCAATGTGAAGGCGTCGGCGGTGCTGCCTGCGAAGCCGACGAGCACGTCATGTCCGCCGGGGGAAATGCGCCGCACTTTGCGGGCGGTTCCTTTGATGACGGTTTGACCGAGAGAGACCTGCCCATCGCCGGCGATCACGACTTCACCGTCTTTCTTGACGGCGACGATTGTGGTTCCGTGCCAACCGGGGAAATCTGATTGTGCCATTCCGGCCTCCTTTCGCTTGGCTCGATATATGGCGGCTTGGCGGCGTGAGCACAAGGTTTGGCTTGTTTGGGGGGGCCGGGGGCGCTAGCACTTTTGGTATGAGCGAGCGAGTGACGATCTTTCTGGCGCCGGATATGAAGGCGAGTGCCGAGGCGGGGCAGCATAACTTTTTGGCCCAGGTTGAACGGGTTTTGCGCGGCGGCGGGCTTGAGGTCTGTTATGCTGACGAGCGCTTGCGGCATCAGCCTTTCGAGGGGCGCGCGCTTGTTCATATGTGGGCGCCCATGACGGCGCGCACGCTGGTGATGCGGCGGGTCTATGCCTATCCGTTCTGGGCGATCGAGCCGAGCGACAAGCGCTGGGAGTGGGGCGTGGCGCAGGCGGCGTTTGAGCCTGAGGGGATCAATGGAGCCAAGGCGGCGCGGTTTGTCGAGCGCTGGCGCAAGCGGATGTTTGGCACCGCGCAGGCGCGGCGGGAGGGGTATGTTTACGTGCCGTTGCAGGGGCGCATTTCGGAGCGGCGCTCTTTTCAGGCGGCCTCGCCTCTTGAGATGATCGAGGCGGTTCTGGCGGCGGACCCGACGCGGTCTGTTGTGATCGGGATGCATCCGAAAGAGCCGTATTCGGCCCGCGACATTGATGCGCTGGAGGCTTTCGAGCACCGCTTTGCGCGGGTCACTGTTGTGACGGGGCAGATGGAGCGGTATTTGCCGGCTTGTGATTATGTTGTGAGCCAGACGTCGGGCGCGGCGTTTTTCGGCTATTTCTTTGGCAAGCCTGTGGCGCTGTTTGGCCGGATTGATTTTCATCATATCGCGGCAAATGTGCATGAGAGCACAGCGCCGGAAGCGCTTGGGCGGGTGGCGGATATGAGGCCCGATTTTGTGCGCTATCTCTGGTGGTTTTGGCAGGAAATGTCGATCAACGCGGGGCGGCCGGAGGCTGAGGCGCAAATTGCGGCGCGATTCCGTGGCGCGGGGTGGATCACATAAAAAACCCCGCACAGGGCGCGGGGCTTTCTCTGGACCGGGTCTGAGGGCTTAGAGCGCCTCTTCAATCCAGCTCTGGAGCTGTGCTTTCGGGCGCGCACCCGAGAGATTTGCCACCGGCTCGCCGCCTTTGAACACGAAGAGCGCCGGAATGCCGCGCACACCCATGGCGGCGGCTGAATTCGGGTTTGAGTCAACGTCGACTTTCACGATTTTGACTTTGCCTTCCAGTTCGGCGGACAGCTCTTCGAGCGACGGGCCGATCTGTTTGCAAGGGCCGCACCATTCGGCCCAGAAATCCACCACAACGGGGATATCGGAATTTTTGACTTCGGCGTCGAATGTGTCGTCGGTGACCGCAACAGTTGCCATTGAGTTTCTCCTAACGGGATTGGGTTTGCTTGGGCAGAACCTAGGTAGTGTGGGGCAGGTCGTCAAGATATGTAGTGTCTTGATAGGCTTTCATCACAATATCATGAGGAAGGGCCATCAGCTCGGCTGTTTTGGTCCAGAGGATGGCCGTTTCGATTTTGTGGGTCGGGTAAATCTGGGCGAGGGCTTCGCTATAGGCGCCCATCTGGCGCAGGATGCCGAGAGGGGTCTGTGCGGCGGTTTGGGGGGGTGTGGCGTTGGTTTTGATGTCGACGGCAAGGATGCGGGTTTGCGAGATCAGCAGCTTGTCGACAATGCCGTGCAAGCGCTTGCCCAATGTGGCGCTGGGCGCGCTCAAGGCGACTTCGCTGAGCGTCTCTTCGGCGAAGAGAGAGGCGAGGGCGGGCTTTGCAAGGACAGTCTCTACTTCGGCCCAAACGGCCTCGTTTTCGTCTTGGGCCTCAAAGCCGGAGAGCAAGCTATTGGCCACCATAGGCCGGTCGGCGGCGCAGACATCGGGCAGATGCTCCAGAAGCCAGTGAACCTTTGTGCCAAAGCGCAGGGCGGCGGCCTCATCCTGCCCGTCTGCGCCGGCAAGCGCCTTGGCGCCGGGGAGCTTTGAGGCGGACACCGTTTGAGGGCGGCTCGGGCCATCGGGGGCGGCTGTCATGAACAGCGGATCAAGGGGCTGTGGCGCGTCTTGGAGCAGCTCGGAGCGGGCGTGATCTGTGAGCGCGGACCAATCGCCTGTCTCCAGACGCTGGATCACCTGCCCGTCCTGTTTGATGGCCTCAAAAGGGAGCTTTTGGGCGGCGTTAGAGACGGACTCATACCAGCTGGTGCCGCCAGGCTTGGCGTCGCCCGCGGCGGCGATGATCAGCCATTTTTCCGCGCGGGTCATGGAGACGTAGAGCAGCCGCTCTCTCTCGGCCTGTTGCGCGGCGGTCTGCTGGTCGAGGGCGCTTTGCAGGACGGCGGGGGAGTCGGCCTTTTTTTGCTTGTAAAGCGCGGTGCCCTCTGCAGAGACGATCTGCCCTCTGAATTCGTTTTTGCGGTCGGCTGTGTCGGGCATAATGACGATCGGCGCTTCGAGGCCCTTGGAGCCATGCACGGTCATCACGCGGATACGCTTGCCTGCGGCCTCGGTCTGGCGCTTGATTTCGGGGTCGTCGCTTTCGAGCCAGCTGAGAAACCCTGTCAGAGAGGGGACAGAAGCGCGCTCGTAATTCAGAGCTTGCGTGAGAAAGGCGTCAAGCGCGTCTTCGGCCTCATAGCCCAGCCGTGCAAGAATATTCTGGCGGCCTTTGTGGCGCGTGAGGATGCGCTCGATCAGATCA
>JAHBAN010000083.1 GCA_018500075.1 Flavobacteriia bacterium
CCATCGCCATATTGACCGAGAAAAACAGAAAGAACGTCATGGCGACGCCGAGTGTGAGCAGGGCGCCATAGCGGTTTGCGTTGTTCATGGCGGAGATGACGCAGAAGAGGATGATCAGCGCATAGAGCATCAGAAGCGCCGCGGCGCCGACGAAGCCGAACTCTTCGGAGAGCGTTGTGAAGATAAAATCGGTGTGTTTCTCGGGGAGGAAATTGAGGCGGCTTTGGGTGCCTTGCATGAAGCCGCGCCCTGTCCAGCCGCCCGAGCCGAGCGCGATTTTGGATTGGGTGATGTGATAGCCCGCGTCGAGCGGGTCGGCGGCGGGATCAAGGAAGGTATCAATACGGCGGTATTGGTAGTCTTTGAGGAGCTGCCAAGGGGTGCCGCGCGACTGGAACACCGCCGTGACGAGCGACACACCTGCCGCGATCACAGCCGCGAAATAGGCCCAGTGCACCCCCGCCATGAACATCAGCGTGCCGCCGCCTGTGACCAGCAGGATCGAGGTGCCCAGATCCGGCTGGCTGAGCACGAGCGCTGTGGGCAGCAGGATCAGGCCGACGGGAATAGCGACCCAGAGGGGGTGTGATATTTTCTTCAGGGGCAGCCAGTCGTAATAGGCGGCGAGCAGCATGACCAACGTGATTTTCATCAGTTCGGAGGGCTGAAGGCGCATGAAGCCGAGGTTGACCCAGCGTTGAGCGCCCATGCCGACCTCGCCCACCAGCTCGACCGCCAGAAGCAGGATCAGCGAGACGGTATAGGCCACCGCCGACATATTGCGCCAGAACCAGATCGGGACCATGGCGACCACGATCATGGCAAAGAACCCCGCGCCAAAGCGCTTCATCTGCGGCTCGGCCCAGCGCTCTATATTGCCGCCTGCGACAGAGTAGAGCATGAGAAAGCCGATGCTTGCCACAGCAATCAGCAGCAGCGCCAGCGGCCAGTTGAGATAGAGGAACTTGCGCGGGCCGGTGGGCACATATTTGACGTTATACTCAAGATAGCTCATGCGCGCTCCGGCGCCTCGCCTTGGGCGGGCGGGCGCATTTCGCGCAGCCGCTTTTGCTGGGCTGCGATGCGGCCATGGTCGCGCGCCGGATATTCGGACAGCGGCGGATCTTCGCCATAGAGCGCCTGCAAAGTGATGTCGCGGGCGATGGGGGCGGCTGTTGTGGAGCCGCCGCAGCCATGCTCGACCACCACAGACACAGCGATGCGGGGACTGTCATAGGGGGCAAAATTCACAAAGAGCGCGTGGTCACGCTGCCGCCAGGGCACTTCGTCGCATTTGACGCGCTGAGAGATCACTTGGGAGGTGCCGGTTTTGCCGGCCATCTGGTGATCTTTTGAGAGGATGCGGCTGCCGCGCGCCGTGCCGCTGCTATGGTTGACGACCTCATACATTCCCCGCCGGATCTGGCGCAGGTGGTTTTCATTGAGGCCCATGGGCGCGCCTGCACCGCTGGGCTGTTCGACGCCATCGACCGTTTTGATCAGCCGCGGCGTCACGCTGCGGCCTGTGGCGAGGCGGGCGGTCATCACCGCGAGCTGAAGCGGGCTGGCGAGCACAAAGCCCTGACCGATGGAGGCATTGACGCTATCGCCAATCACCCAGTCTTCGCCTTTGACGCGGTTTTTCCACTCTTTGGTGGGCGCAAGCCCCTCGGCCACGGCGGACATGGGAATATCATGGCGCTCGCCAATGCCGAGGCGGCGGGCCATCGCCGAAATCCGCTCGATTCCGGCTTCCAGAGCCAGCTCATAAAAATAGACATCACAGCTTTCGCGCAGCGCGCGCACCAGATCGACATTGCCGTGGCCCGAGCGCTTCCAGCAGCCGAATTTCTGCGAATAGACCTCAAGGTGGCCTTTGCAGCGGAAGCTGTCTTCTGATGTGACGATCCCCGCTTCGAGTGCGGCGAGGGCTGTGACCATCTTGAAGGTCGAGCCGGGGGGGTAGGTTCCCTGAACCGATTTGGACACGAGCGGACGGTGGTCATCCTGGATCAACCCGTTGTAATCGGTGACGGAAATGCCGTTTACAAAGAGGTTTGGATCAAAGGCCGGCGAGGAGCCGATGGCCAAGAGATCGCCGCTTTCGCAATCCATCACCACGGCGGCGGCGCTTTCGTTGCCGAGGCGCGCTTGGACATAGTTTTGCAACATATGGTCGATGGTGAGCTGGATGTCGGCGCCCGGTGTGCCTTCCTGACGGCCCAGCTCGCGGACCTCGCGGCCCGAGGCGTTGACCTCCAGCCGCATGGTGCCTGCCTTGCCGCGCAAGGCGGCCTCCTGACGCGCTTCCAGACCTGTCTTGCCGATTTGGAACCGTGGCAGATTGAGCAGCGGGTCGGGGTTTTCGATCCGCGAGAGATCATAGTCGGAGACGGGGCCGACATAGCCGATCACATGGGTGAAGTCGGGGCCGAGCGGGTAGTGGCGCGACAGCGCGACCTGTGGCTCGATCCCCGGCAGGGCCGGGGTATTGGCGGCGACGCGGGCCAGCTCTTCCCATGTGACTTTCTCGGCGATTGTCACCTGTGTGTCGCCCCGACGCTTTTGCAGCTCGCTGCGGGCCTCGGCGACAAGCTTTGGATCAAGGGTGATCAGCGCACCGAGGCGGGCGATGGTTTCGTCGATGTCATCGGTGTCTTCGCGGGTGATTGTGACGCGGTAGCTTTGCACATTTTGCGCAAGCGGGCGGCCGGACCTGTCAAACACCTGCCCACGGGCGGGGGGAATCAGGCTGATTTTGATGCGGTTTTCTTCGGCGAGAAAGCGGAACTGGTCTGATTCCTGAACCTGAAGGTAGTGCATCCGCGCCCCGAGAATGCCGACAAGCCCCGCCTGAACCCCGCCGACCAGCAGGGTGCGGCGGCTCACGATGGCCTGACTTGTCTGCTTTTCATTGTTGCTTTTACGCATGACTCACACCTGCGAGCCGCTCGCAAGCGGCAGATTATACCCTTTGGCCAAGCGCGTTGACCTCGCCGAGCGTTGGCTTTGTAAGCCCGAAGAATAGCCAAGAAATCCCGATGACAACAGGGTAGATCAAAATCGTGAGCAAGATTTGGATCAAAGCGGTTTGCAGGGCGAAGGGTTCGACCAGCAAAACCAGCAAAACAAGGCGGTGTCCGAGGATCACCCCGATGATCGCGATCGAGGCGCTGACCCATTCGACGGAAAACGGCATATCACGCAGCTGGCTGGCGCGGGCTTTGAGCATTTGGACCGCAATCAGGGCAATCGCGGCATAAAGACCGGGGGGGCGGCTCATCATCAGATCGGCAAAGAGCATGACCAGCGCCAGAAGCCCGACCGGCACAAACTCCGGGCGGCGCAAGGCCCAGCAAAAGGCCAGAGCCAGAATGATATCGGGGGAGCCGAGTGTGCCGGGCAGGGTATTGAGCGGCAGAAGATGCAGGAAAATCACCCCGAAGCTGAGCAGGGCGAACATCAGGCGCATGAACCAGAGGCGGTTGAGGGTGTTTTCAGCCATCGGGGCCGGCCTCTGCCGTATTGGCTCCGGCGGGCGGCTCGGGCGGCGTTTCGGGCAGGATCATCTGGCCGGTGCCCGAGATACGTTCGGTCCCGTAATTGCGCAGGATCCGCAGGAATTCGAGGCGCTCATAGTCTGCGGCGAGGCGCACACGCATCCGCCCGCCCGTGTCAACGGCGATATGGCCGATGAGGACGCCCGAGGGGAACACATCACCGTCGCCAGAGCTGACCACGCGATCACCCGGGCGGATCAGGTCGCGGTTTTCTACAAAGTCGATCGGGGGGGCGAGGGTGTTGTCGCCGATGATCAGGCCGCGTTGTCCGGAGGGCTGGATCGTAACCGGCACGCGGGAGCTTGCATCTGTGAGCAAGAGCACCCGCGAGGAGCGCTCGCCGACGCCCGAAACCCGCCCGACAAGGCCGATCCCGTCCATGGCGGCCCAACCATCCAGGATACCGTCGCGCGCGCCGACGTTGATCAGCACCGACTGGCGATAGGGCGAGCCGCTGTCTGTGAGAACGGTGCCTGAAATCGAGGTCAGGCGCGGATCAAGGCGGACATTGTTCAAATCCAGCAGGCGGGCGTTTTCCTGCTCCAGTTGCAAAGCGGCTTCCTTCCAGCTTTCCATGCGCTGAAGCTCCCGGCGAAGCTCTTGGTTTTGCTCGTATATTTTGAGATAGCTTTGAAAGTCGGTGAGCAGGTTGAGCGCGCCTGCGACAGGCGCAAAGGCCCAGTCCAGATTGGGCACCACGCGGTCAATCACGGCCATGCGGAAGCGCTCGACGCGCGGGCTGTCAATCCGCCAGAGAATAAATATCCCGATCAGGATCAGCATCACGACGACCATGAACAGCCGCTTGAGCGGGCCGGAAAAAGCGTCTGATCTGAGCGGTTCTTGTGCCAAAGGCGGCCTTTCTCAGCACGGTGCGGCCAGCGTCAGCTGTCGTAGTCGATCGCGTGGGCCAGTTGTTTTTCAAACTCGAGCGCCTTGCCTGTGCCAAGGGCGACGCAGTTGAGGCTTTCATCCGCGATCGAGACCGCAAGCCCGGTTTGCTCGCGCAGGGCAAGATCAAGATCGCCCAAGAGCGCGCCGCCGCCTGTGAGCATGACGCCACGGTCGACGATATCGGCGGCCAGATCGGGCGGTGTGGCTTCCAGCGCGGTCATCACGGCTTCGCAGATCTGTTGCACCGGCTCGGAGAGGGCTTCGGCGATCTGGGCCTGACTGATTTCGGTTTCTTTGGGCACGCCTGTGAGCAGGTCGCGCCCGCGCACCTGAATAGAGGTGCCGCGGCCATCATCGGGCATACGCGCCGTGCCAATGGTTGTTTTGATCCGCTCGGCTGTGCTTTCGCCGACGAGCAGGTTTTGCTGGCGGCGCAGATAGCTGATGATGGCTTCATCCATCCTGTCGCCGCCGACGCGCACGGAGCGGGCATAGACGATATCGCCCAGCGACAGAACCGCGACTTCGGTTGTTCCGCCGCCGATATCGACGACCATATTGCCTGTCGGATCGGTGATCGGCATCCCCGCGCCAATGGCGGCGGCAATCGGCTCGGCAATCAGCCCGCAGCGGCGCGCGCCTGCGCCCAGAACAGACTGGCGGATGGCGCGCTTTTCAACCGGAGTTGCGCCGTGGGGCACACAGACGATCACTTTGGGTTTTGAAAAGGTCGAGCGCTTGTGCACTTTGCGGATGAAATGTTTGATCATCTCTTCGGCAACGTCAAAATCGGCAATCACGCCTTCGCGCATGGGGCGGATGGCTTCGATTGTGCCGGGGGTGCGCCCGAGCATGAGCTTGGCATCTTCGCCAACGGCGAGGACTTTTTTGATCCCGTCCTTGACGTGATAGGCCACGACGGACGGCTCGTTGAGGATCACGCCTTTGCCCTTGACGTAGACAAGGGTGTTGGCGGTGCCGAGGTCGATTGCCATGTCAGATGCGAAAAGACCGGGCAGTTTATCAAAGATCGACATATGCGGGTGAACCTCAGGTTAACTTAAAAGAACGTGCGACGAGTCGCGCGCGGCGCTGCGTGTGTATAAGCCTGCGCGCCCCCTGACGAAAGGGGGAAACGCGGTTTGGCGGGCGCATTCCTCTGTCTGGGGTCTCTCTCTGGCGGGACTGGCGGTGTTTCGCTTGTGCCCCGATGGGGCATTGGGGGTGCAATTTTTCTGGCAAACGGGGGCAAAATCGCTCACCTTTGGCCGGAGAGCGGCGTGAGAGCGGCGCAAAGAGATCGGCCAGAGGGGCTATGGGGAGACTGTGTGAATGCTGAGGCGAGGTTTGGGGTTTGGGGTGGCGTTTGTGGCGCTGTCGGGCTGTCTGGCGCTTGAGGGCGGCGCGGCGGACGGTGTTTTGGCGAAAGTGCCTGATGAGGTGCTTGCGATTGCTGACAAAAAACAAAACCTCGGCGCTGTTCGGATCAATCCGGAGGATGGCTGTTTTGAGTATCGTCATATTGGCCCCGTGGAGACGACATTTTTGCCGCTGCGCAGCACCGAGGGCCGCCCGATCTGCACCAAAACCGAGACTTGAGCGCGCTTTGGGCCGTGCCGCGCCCTGACCCTGGCCATTGGATGTGTCGTATCACGAAGGTATGACGGGCGGTTTTTAGCTGTTGGCGGTGAGGGCGTCTTCTGTCGGGTGCAGATGGGCTGTGGCGCCGATTGCGACGTGGTCATAGAGACCGTTTATATGGGCCATGACCATGCGCACGCAGCCCGAGCTGGCGCGCCCGCCAATGCTGCGCGGGCTGGGGGAGCCGTGAATGCGCAGGTAGGTGTCGCGGTTGCCTTCAAAGAGGTAAAGCGCCCGCGAGCCGAGGGGGTTTTGCGGGCCTGCGTTCATGCCCTCTTCGTATTGGGCGTATTGGTCTGGTTCGCGCGCGATCATTGCGGCGGTCGGGGTCCATGTCGGCCACTTTTTCTTGACTTTGATGGTATAGGTGCCGGCTTCGTAGAGATTGCCTTTGGCAATCGCGACGCCATAGCGCATCGCGAGGCCATCTGCGCGGATGTGATAGAGATAGCGCGCGACGGCATCGACATGAATGTCACCCACGGTCAGCCCCGCGTTGGCCTCGACCATCTGGGGCAGAAAGCGCGGATGAAAGCCCCATATGTTTGTTGTGGCGGGGTCATAATTGGCGGGGGTGATCTCTGCATCCCATCTGTCCCACATCGAGGGGGGAGAGAGGGGCGCCGCAAAGGCGCGGCCGCCCACGAGCGGCTGGGAAAACAGGGCCGCGCCCGTGGCGATAAAATGGCGTCTGGTGAGCATGGCAACCCTCTTTGAAATCGTCAGCAGCACAGGAGCAGCGCAGGAGCAAGGCAGCAGCAGACCGCACGGCTCGGCTTCCTTTTTGCATCAGAAAAAGCCGGCTGGCCAATCACATGACTGTTAGATGCGCCGGCGAGAGCGTCGGCGGGGCAGGCCCCGGATGTGACCTGCCCCTGTTGCGTATTGCAAGGTCAGCCGTGGTCTTTGTAGCTGATTTCTTTTTGGTCTTCGCCGGTTTTGCCGCGCCGTGTGAGCAGGCGGTTGAGCGCGTGGATATAGGCTTTGGCAGAGGCGACGACGGTGTCTGTGTCGGCGGACTGGCCTGTGGCGATATTGCCGTCCTCTTCAAGGCGGACCGAAACAGTCGCTTGGGCGTCTGTGCCTTCTGTCACGGCATTGACCTGATACAGCTCAAGATGGGCGGTGTTGGGATAGAGCTTGCGGATCGCTTTGAAGGCGGCATCAACCGGGCCATCGCCTTTTTCGATCGCGGTTTTCTCGTCGCCATCGACGCTCATCACAAGAGTCGCCTCGGCGGGGCCGCCTGTGCCGCAGACGACGCGCAGGGTGACGAGCTTGAGGCGGTCGCTCTCGGAGCTTTCACCGACCCGCATGAGCGCGATGATATCATCGTCAAACACTTCTTTCTTGCGATCTGCGAGGTCTTTGAAGCGCACAAACACATCCTTGAGCTGGTTGTCGCCCACCTCAAAGCCGAGGTGCGCGAGCTTGTCGCGCAGAGCCGCGCGGCCCGAGTGTTTGCCCAAGGGCAGGGATGTGCCGGCGAGGCCGATGTCTTCGGGGCGCATGATCTCGAAATTTTCGCGGTTCTTGAGCATCCCGTCCTGATGGATGCCGCTTTCGTGGGCGAAGGCGTTTTTGCCGACAATCGCCTTGTTGAACTGCACAGCAAAGCCCGAAACCGCCGCGACGCGGCGCGAGATATTCATGATTTTGGTGGTGTCGACCCCTGTGGAATAGGGCATGATGTCATGCCGTGTCTTGAGCGCCATGACGACTTCTTCAAGAGCTGTATTGCCGGCGCGCTCGCCGAGGCCGTTGATCGTGCATTCGATCTGGCGCGCGCCACCGGCAACAGCGGCCAGTGCGTTGGCTGTCGCCATGCCCAGATCATTGTGACAATGGGTTGCGAAGATCACATCATCGGCGCCGGGAACGGTTTCGATCAGCCGTTTGATCAGATCGGCGCTTTCCATGGGCGCGGTGTAGCCAACCGTATCCGGCACGTTGATGGTGCTGGCGCCGGCCTTGATGGCGATTTCGATCACGCGGCAGAGATAATCCCATTCTGTGCGGGTCGCGTCCATGGGCGACCATTGCACATTGTCGGTGAGATTGCGCGCGTGGGTCACTGTGTCGTGAATCCGCTCGGCCATTTCGTCCATGCTGAGATTGGGGATGGCGCGGTGCAGCTCCGAGGTGCCGATAAAGGTGTGAATGCGCGGCTGGGCGGCGTGTTTGACGGCCTCAAAGGCGCGGTCGATGTCTTTGAAATTGGCGCGGGCGAGGCCGCAGATCACCGCGTTCTTGGAGCGGCGGGCAATTTCGGAGACGGCGTTGAAGTCGCCTTCCGAGGCGATGGGAAAGCCGGCTTCGATGATGTCAACGCCCATATCGTCGAGCAGCTCGGCGATTTCGACTTTCTCTTCATGGGTCATGGTTGCGCCGGGCGATTGCTCGCCGTCACGCAAAGTGGTGTCAAAAATAAAGACGCGGTCGGATGCGGATGCAGATGTCATATCTAATCTCTGTCTGTTTTGTGAATGTCTAAGCTGGGGGGCGCGGGCCGTCATCTCCTCTGAGCGCGTGCACCATGAGGCACGCTCAGAGGCAGCTTAGCAGCAGTAGGGCAGACGCGGCGCGTTGCGCCAAAACGGCGCGGGGCGGCAGGGGCGCAATATGTGTCTGCGTGTTCATGCGAGAAGTTATAGGAGCGAGATTTGGCGAGATAAACCCCCAAAGTGCGAGATTTTTCGCTTGAGGTGGCGAGAAGCGCTTGACCCTCCAGTTGCTGGAAGGCTTAGGACGGGGCCAGAGGTGAGATATGAGCAAAATCCAATTGCAGATCGAAGGTTTGAGCTGTGCGGGCTGTGTGCGCCGTGCGGAGGCGGCTTTGGCCGGTGTGGCAGGAGCGCGGGATGTCTCTGTGAATCTGGCGACCAAGCGGGCGAGTCTCGAGCTTGGGTCTGCCGCGCTTGGCGATGTGACCGCGGCCTTGACGGCGGCGGGCTATCCGGCGCGTCAGGCGAGCGCTGTTTTTGTCATTGAGGGCATGAGCTGTGCCTCTTGTGTGGGCCGCGTGGAGGCGGCTGTGCGCGCTTTGGACGGGGTGAGCGAGGCCAATGTGAGCTTTGCGGCGGGGGAACTGCGCGTGCAGTATCTGGAGCGGGTTGTCTCAGAGGCCGATCTGATCGCGGCGGTCAGAGGCGCGGGCTATGCGGCGGCCCAAAAGGGCGCGGGGCCGAGTGCTGCGCAGCGCCGCGCCGAGGAGATGCGCGGTCTGAAGCGCAGTTTTGTCACGGCGCTGGCCTTGGCTTTGCCGGTCTTTCTCTTGGAAATGGGCGGCCATCTTTACCCGCCGTTTCATCACTGGATTATGGCAACGGTCGGGATGCAGGCGTCCTGGCTGGTTCAATTCGGGCTGACCACGGCTGTGTTGATCGGGCCGGGGCGCAAGTTTTACGCTGTGGGTGTGCCGCTCTTGCTGAAGGGGGCGCCTGATATGAATTCGCTGGTCGCGGTGGGCACATTGGCGGCCTATGCCTATTCGGTTTTGGCCCTTTTTGCCCCGGCGCTGCTGCCGAGCGGGGCGCGGGCGGTCTATTTTGAGGCGGCGGCTGTGATTGTCACATTGATCCTGCTGGGGCGCTATCTGGAGGCGCGGGCCAAGGGGCGGGCAGGCGAGGCGATTGCCCGTCTTGTCGAGCTTGCGCCGTCGCGGGTCGAGGTCAAGCGTGGCGCGGGCTTTGAGGAGGCCGACATCAGCGCGGTTGGTGTTGCGGATGTGCTGCGGTTGCGGCCCGGCGCGCGTGTGCCGGTGGACGGAATTGTGACGCAGGGCGAGAGCCATGTCGACGAGAGTATGTTGACGGGCGAGCCTTTGCCGCTGCGCAAAGGGGCGGGGGATGCCTTGAGCGCCGGCACGGTCAACGGTGCGGGCGTGCTTGAGATGCGCGCCGAGAAGGTCGGGGCCGACACTGTGCTGGCCGGAATTGTGCGCACTGTCGAAGAGGCGCAGGCGGCGAAGCTGCCGATCGAGGCGCTGGTGGACCGTGTGACCCTGTGGTTTGTGCCCGGTGTCATGGGGCTTGCTGCCTTGACGTTTCTGGCGTGGCTGGGCTTTGGGGCGGGGATTGCGACAGCTTTGGTGGCGGCTGTTTCGGTGCTGATTATTGCCTGTCCCTGCGCTATGGGGCTGGCGACGCCGATGTCGATTATGGTGGGCACGGGGCGGGGGGCCGAGCTTGGCGTTTTCTTTCGCAAGGGCGATGCGCTGCAACGGCTTTCAGGCGTCACGACTGTGGCCTTTGACAAGACCGGCACGTTGACCGAGGGCAAGCCTCAACTGACCGACTTTGAAGCGCTGGGCGGGTTCGTGCGCGCCGAGGTTTTGCGGCTTGTCGCGGCGGCGGAGCAGGGATCGGAGCACCCTGTGGCGCGGGCCATTGTGGCCGCGCACGAAGGCGCATTACCGACGAGCGAGAGTTTTGAAGCGATTGCGGGGCAAGGCGTGACGGCGCGGGTTGAAGGGCGCGATGTCTTGATTGGCACGGCCAAGCTCATGCGCGAGCGTGGTGTTGCCTTGGAGGGCGACGCGGCCACTTTGGAGGCGGCGGGAAAATCTGTGTCCTATGCTGCGATTGACGGGCAGATGGCGGCGCTCTTTGCCGTCTCGGACGCTTTGAAGGCCGATGCCGTGGAGACCGTCCGGGCGCTGCACGAGATGGGGCTAAAAACCGTGATGATCACGGGCGACAGTATGGCAGCGGCGCGCCATATCGCGGATCTGGCAGGGATTGAGGAGGTGATTGCCGAGGTGATGCCCGAGGGCAAGCTTGCGGCGATCAGGGCGCTGCAAGCGGCGGGGCCGGTTGCTTTTGTCGGCGACGGGATCAACGATGCGCCGGCGCTGTCGGCTGCAGATGTTGGGATTGCGATCGGCACCGGAACCGATGTGGCGATCGAGAGTGCCGAAGTCGTCTTGATGACCGGGGCGCCCGAAAAAGCGCTTGTGGCCCTGCGCCTCGCGCGCCGGGTGATGGGCAATATCCGCCAGAACCTGTTCTGGGCCTTTGCCTATAATGCGGCTCTTGTGCCTGTGGCGGCGGGGCTGTTCTATCCGCTGACAGGCTGGCTTTTGTCGCCCATGCTGGCGGCCGGAGCCATGGCGCTGAGTTCGGTTTTTGTGGTGAGCAATGCGCTCAGGCTCAGACGGGCGTAAGGCGGGTTACTCCCCCGCCAGCAGACCGTTTTCCCATTTGCCGCTCTCGGCCTCGCCCGAGGCATATGTCATTGTGCCCTGACCCTGACGTTTGCCGCGTTCAAACAGGCCCTCGTAGACATCGCCATTGGCATAGGTGGCGCGGCCCTGACCCGAGATCTCGCCGTTGACCCATGCCCCTTCATAGACAAAGCCGTCCGGCATGGTGATCTTGCCGGTGCCGCTGCGCTGGCCGTTTGAGAAACGGCCTTCATAGACGGTGCCGTCGGGGTAGGTGGCTTTGCCGTCGCCTTCGCGCTGGCCTGCGACCCAGTTGCCTTCATAGCGGTAGCCATCGGCATAGGTCATGACTCCAAAGCCGTGGTTTTGTGCGCCTTTGAAGCCGCCCTCATAGACCACGCCGTTGGCATAGGTGGCTTTTCCGTTGCCCTCGATCACGCCAGCGACCCAATCGCCCTCGAATGTGGAGCCGTCGGCATAGGTGATCAGGCCCTTGCCGTCGGGCTGGTCGGCGCGGAACTGGCCTTGATAGACCGAGCCGTCAGGATAGTGCACGCGGCCCTCGCCCTCGATCCGCCCGTTTGTCCATGCGCCCTCATAGGTATAGCCATCAGCGCCCTTGAACACGCCCTGACCTTCGCGTTTGTCGCCCGCGAAATCGCCTTCATAGGTGTCGCCATTGGCATAGGTCACACGGCCTTTGCCTTCGCGGCGGCCTTGCACCAGCGCGCCCTCGAACACATCGCCATTGGCCTGTGTGAGTTTGCCTGTGCCGCCGATCTGGCCGGCGGTCCATGTGCCTTCGTAGACAAGGCCATCGGGCATGGTCAGCTTGCCCTGGCCGGCGCGTTCGCCGGCAGCCACCTGACCGACATAGACCGCACCGTCAGGGTAGGTGATGCGCCCGGAGCCGTCTTTCTCCCCGCTCACCCATGTGCCGTCGTAGATATAGCCGCTGGGCGAGGTCATCACGCCGTTGCCGTGGTGTTGGGCATTGAGAAACGCACCCTCATAGCGCACGCCATTGGCGTAATTGGCAACGCCCTGACCGACAATCTTGCCATCGTCCCAGCCGCCCTCATAGGTTCCGCCATCGGCAAATACGATCTTGCCAACGCCCTGCGGCTTGCCCTTTTCGAACTCGCCTTCATAGACCGAGCCGTTGGGAAAGCGGGCCGTGCCGCGCCCCTTGATTTCGCCGTTGAGCCAGTCGCCCGAGTATTCGTAGCCGTTGGGCAGGCGGTAGGTGCCTGTGCCATGCTGTAGGCCGTCTTTGAAGCTGCCTTCATAGACGCCGCCGTCATCATATTGCTTTGTCGCAATCTGGCCGGTTTGGGCCAGTGCGGCGCCAGACATCGCCAGCGTGAGAGCGGCTGTCAGGGTGAGGGCTTTGGTGGGAAAAGTCATTGTTTATCCGTCCTGTTCTCTGGCCTGTTCTTGAGCGCAATTGCCAGTGTTTGGGAGAAAGTTATGCGAGCGGGGCCGCGGGGGCAACGGGTTCTTCTTTCCCTTCGCTGAGTTTATGCTAAATCAGCGGTCAAGTTTTGCTTTGGAGGGCGCTATGTCCAAGACATTCCGTATCATGCTGGGGCAGCTCAATCCCACCGTGGGAGACATCGCGGGCAACAAGGCCAAGGCGCTCACCGCCTGGCAGGCGGCGCGGGATGCCGGCGTGGATATGCTGGCGCTGCCCGAGATGTTTATCACCGGATATAACGCGCAAGACCTTGTTATGAAGCCGGTTTTTCACCAAGCCGCGATCGAGGCGATTGAGTCTCTTGCGCTCTTGTGTGCGCAGGGGCCGGCGCTCGGGATTGGCGGTCTGGCTGTTGAGGAGGGCGGGTTTTACAACGCCTATTATATCTTGCAGGAGGGCCGCGTGAGCGCGCGGGTGCTCAAGCATCACCTGCCCAACGAGACGGTTTTTGACGAGGTCCGTATTTTTGACGCCGGGCCGATGAGCGGGCCTTATACGGTCAAGGGCTTGCGCATTGGCAGCCCGATTTGCGAGGATGCCTGGCACGCAGATGTCTGTGAGACGCTGCAGGAGAGCGGCGCCCAGATCCTGCTTGTGCCCAATGGCAGCCCTTATTATCGCGGCAAGCACGAGACACGGCTCAACCATATGGTTGGCCGCGTTGTCGAGACAGAGCTGCCGCTGATTTATCTCAATATGGTCGGCGGTCAGGATGATCAGGTGTTTGACGGCGG
>JAHBAN010000208.1 GCA_018500075.1 Flavobacteriia bacterium
GGGATGAGCTTGTCGAGCCGGGCCAAGCGGCGGGCGCGGGGCAGATCTATGATGCCAATCGGGTGATGCTTTTGGGGCTTGTCGGCGAGATGGGCTTTGCGCCGGTTGATCTGGGGCGCGTCGCAGACAGCCGCGCGGACCTGCGCCAGCGGCTGGATGATGCGGCGGGCCGTGTGGATGTGATCCTGACATCAGGGGGCGCCTCAAACGGCGAGGAGGACCATATGTCGGCGCTGTTGCGCGAGGCCGGAGCGATGCAGACCTGGCGCATGGCGGTGAAGCCGGGGCGGCCTCTGGCGCTCGGGCTTTGGGGCGGGCGGCCTGTTTTCGGGCTGCCGGGAAATCCTGTGGCGGCGCTTGTCTGCGCGCTGGTGTTTGCGCGCCCTGCGATGGGCGTATTGGCCGGGCGCGGCTGGACTTTGCCGCAGGGGTATTTGCTGCCCGCAGCCTTTGAAAAACACAAAAAGGCCGGGCGGCGCGAGTATCTGCGCGCACGGGTGCGGGAGGGCTGTGTCGAGGTTTTTGCGAGCGAAGGCTCGGGGCGGATCAGCGGGCTGAGCTGGGCTGAGGGGCTTGTCGAGCTGCCGGATGGCGCGCTTGAGGTGGCGCGCGGAGATGCTGTGCGCTTTATCCCTTACGCAAGCTTTCTGTGAGGCCGTCAGGCCGTGCACGTGGCCGGATTGGGCGGGGTTATTAGCAGCGGCCCAGCAGAACCGACATCCAGAGCGCCGCTGTGCCGAGCCTGCTGTGGCGCTGGATGCCGTGGTGGCGCAGGGTGCTGAGCCGTTTGAGGGCAAAGATCTGTTTTGGAGCCAGCTCCATGGCCTTGAGCGTGATTTGGGCCTCTGGGGTGAGAAGGCGCTCGACATGGCGCAGCGCGGCGGTGTTTGCCGCAAGCCAAGCGCCATAGGTCGCCCCGAAGAGCTGCGCGGCGCGGCGCAGGCGGGCGCGGACCCCTTGATTGACGCCCATGGTGTTTTGGCTGTGTTGACGATAGAGAAGCACCTCCTGGGCGCGCACGATGATACGCCCGCCCGCCCCCGTGACGAGCTGGTAGAGCCACCAGTCGTGATAGGGGATATCGGGCGGCACGCCCGCGGCCCGCACCAGCGCAAGCGCGGGGGCGTTGAGCATGGCGGAATGACCGCTGACAATATTTTGCACCAGAGCGTTGGCAAAGCTCGGAGACATCGGGCGCTTGTGGCCTCTCTGCGGGCCGCGCGCGAGGGGCACCAGCGCGGCATTGGTCTGAACGCTTTGGGCGCCGTAAAGGCAGGGATGGTTGCTGGGCAGCGCGGCCATGCCGAGCGCGAGCTTTTCGGGCAGCCAGACGTCATCCTGATCGGATAAGGCGCAGGGCGCTTCGGGAAACTCGGGGTGACAGAGAAGCGACAGAAAATTGGCCGCGACGCCTTTTTGGGGTCCGGTGACAATGCGGATGGCGTGCTGGTGGCTGTGGGCTTTGGCGAAGGCCTCAAGCAGCGCGCGGGTGCGGTCACTGGAGCCGTCATCGCTGATCCAGAGATCCCATGCCGTGTAGGTCTGGGCCAGATAGGAGGTAAGCTGGGCTTCAAGATGCTGCGCGCCATTGTAGGTGCACAGGGCAATCGTAACGCGGGGCTGAGGAACGTCTGACATCACATGAAAAACCCTGTTGCACAGAAAACCGCCCTCGCGCGCAGGCCGGCGAGCCGAACCGAACCGGTCTGTGGCGGCGCTGTTTTGCGAGGTTTGAAGTAAATAGCAGGAAAATATGAAGAAAACCTTTTGTAAATGACATAAATGCGCCGCGCCTCGCGCCCGTTCCTTGCCACACCCCTGCGCAAGGGATGGGGAGCTTAACAAGGATAGGCCATGGGGTATTTCAGGCATTTGACCACCTCGGTGAGTGGCGCGGAGACGCATCTCACCAGTATCAGCGCGCTGGCGCTGTTTCAGAGCGAGGCGGGGCCTCAGCTTTTCAGCGCGAGCGGGCGGGACGGCGGCGTGCAGCGCCGCGATCTGGCGCTGACGCTTCAGCAAGAGGCGGATTATGGTCCGGCGGTGGGGCTTGGCGCGCCGACCCAGTTTGTTTTGACCCGGCTTGGCGGGCAGGATGCGCTTCTGCTTGCCGGTCCGGCGCAAGACGGGCTGAGCGGCTGGTGGCTTGATTCTGCGGGGCGCATGGCGGGGCGGATTGATCTGGCGGGTCCGCGCATCGAAGCGATGACCGCAATCGAGCGGGTCGCGCTGGGCGGGGGCGATTTTTTCTATTCGGCGGCGCGCAATACGACCGGAATCAGCACATGGCAGGAGACAGCGCAGGGCGGCTTGAGCCTTTTGGCGCAGACGCCTCTGTCAGAAACCGCAGGCAGCAATGATATTTTTGCGCTGGAGCATCTTCGGGTCGGGGGGCGCGACTATCTTATGGCGCTGTCCTTGCACGACAACAGCGTGAGCAGTTTTGAGCTGTTGTCTGATGGGGCGCTTGTGCAGGTGGACAGCGTGTCGATGCGCGACGGCTTTAATGTGTCGATGCCAAACAGCCTTGCCAAAGTTGAGTTGGGGGAGAGCGTTTTTGTGCTTGTCGGCGCTTCTGGGTCCTCGACAATCACCGTCTTACGGCTTGAGGAGGATGGCACGCTTGTCGTTGTGGAGCAGGTTGGCGACGATCGCGCAACGCGGTTTCAGTCCATATCGGTTCTGGACGCGATCGTGGTGGAGGGCAAAGCCTATGTGGTTGCTGGCGGGGCGGATGACGGGCTGAGCCTGATGAGTTTGTTGCCAGATGGGCGTCTGTTGCATCTGGAGGCGATTGCGGATGACCTTCAGACGGCCTTGAGCAACCCGAGCAGTCTGGCGCTGGCTTTGGAGAACGGCAAGATCGCGCTCTACACGGCGGGGCTGACCGATCAGTCTTATGGGGCCTCCGGGATCGGGCGGTATGAAATCGACCCGAACGCGGGCGGGACATCGGGGCAGGTGCTTCAGGGCAGCGCAGGGGCCGATCAGATCAATGGCGGGAGTGGTGCCGACCAGATTTCTGGCGGCGCGGGGGATGACCGGCTGAGTGGCGCGGGCGGAGCGGATATCATTCTGGACGGCGCCGGTGCCGACCGGATGTGGGGCGGGGCCGGAGCCGATATTTTTGTGCTTGCGGCGGACAATGCAAACGACACCATCGAAGACTTTGAACTCGGTGTGGACCGGATCGATATGTCGGATATGGGGCGCTACTACAGCTTTGAGGCGCTGGCTTTTCAATCGACCAGTTTCGGGGCGATTTTGGGGGTTGGGGAGGAAACCCTGACGCTGAGGACGGCGGGGAATGTGCGATTGTTGCCCGAGGATTTCCAATATGTTGATCTGTTTGATTTCTGTCTCTTATACACATCT
>JAHBAN010000118.1 GCA_018500075.1 Flavobacteriia bacterium
AAAATGATCGGGGCAGGCCTCGCGGGGCTGGAAGTCGCGGAAATCTTGTGATATATTTACAGGCAACGCTTTAGAAAAAGAAGCGACCCGGCCGAGCAGGGCCCAAGACCATGATGAAGCTGAAATCCACCTCGCGCCCGAGGTGTCTTTTGCTGTGGCTAGTGCGTATCGGGCCTTGGCCCGCAATATTTTGGGCTATCGGCGAAATACCGCAGGGGGCTGCTGATATTTGACTATATTTTGTGGTATTTTG
Organism: Flavobacteriia bacterium; assembly: GCA_018500075.1. GTDB lineage: Bacteria > Bacteroidota > Bacteroidia > Flavobacteriales > Flavobacteriaceae > MAG-120531. The sequence goes on from JAHBAN010000118.1 coordinate 254, forward strand.
CCGTTTTTTTAGTGACGATAGGGCAAAGGCAGGGTAGAAATAGGGCGGAACAGGCAGAAATCGCAGTCGCGTAAGCGGACAAAGACATCAGGCGGACAGTAATTATGACACTCAATCTCACAATGCCCGGTCAGGAAGACCTCAAGCCACGCATCACCGTTTTTGGTGTTGGGGGCGCTGGCGGCAACGCCGTCAACAACATGATCGACAAAGAGCTGGAAGGCGTCGACTTTGTGGTCGCCAACACGGACGCGCAGGCGCTTCAGCAGAGCAAGTCGGCCAGCAAGGTGCAGCTCGGGATCAAGGTTACGGAAGGGCTTGGTGCGGGCGCGAAAGCCACCATCGGCGCCGCGGCTGCCGAGGAGAGCATTGAGCAGATCGTTGATCATCTGGCCGGGGCGCATATGTGCTTTATCACGGCAGGGATGGGCGGGGGCACCGGCACAGGGGCGGCTCCGATCATTGCGCAGGCGGCCCGCGAGCTTGGCGTTCTGACCGTCGGTGTTGTGACCAAGCCATTCCAGTTTGAAGGCGCCAAGCGGATGCGCCAGGCGGAAGACGGCGTTGAGGCTTTGCAAAAGGTTGTGGACACGCTGATCATTATTCCCAACCAGAACCTGTTCCGCATCGCGACCGAGAAGACGACATTTGCTGATGCGTTCTCGCTTGCGGATGATGTTTTGTATCAGGGTGTGAAAGGTGTGACCGATCTGATGGTGCGCCCCGGCCTGATCAACCTCGACTTTGCCGATGTGCGCGCCGTTATGGACGAGATGGGCAAGGCCATGATGGGCACAGGCGAGGCCGATGGCGAAGATCGTGCGACGCAGGCCTCCGAGAAGGCGATTGCCAATCCGCTTCTGGACGAAATCAGCCTGCGCGGTGCCAAGGGCGTTCTGATCAACATCACCGGCGGTCACGACCTGACGCTCTTTGAACTTGATGAGGCGGCCAACCGCATTCGCGAAGAAGTCGATCCGGAGGCCAATATCATTGTTGGCTCCACACTCGACACCACCATGGACGGCAAAATGCGCGTGAGCGTTGTTGCGACAGGGATCGACGCCAGCGATGTGCGCAACGAGCTTCCTGTGCCGCGCCGCTCTCTGGCCGAGCCGCTGCGCCAGAAAGTGGCCGCCGAAGACGCGCCAGCCGAGGCACAAGAGGCCGCTGTTGCCTTTACTGCCGCCGAACCGGCTGTGGCGGCGCCTGCACCTGTGGAGCGCTCGCTGTTTGAAGAGCTGCCCGATGCGGAAAATGCAGCAGCCGAAGAGCAGATGGAAGATATTTTCACGCCCCGCGAGACATATTCTGCGCCGGCAGAGAGCGCTGTTGAGGACGATCTTCCGCCGCCCGCCTATCAGCCGGCGGCCTATCGCCCCGAGCCGATTGACGCGTCTCCAGAGGACTTCATGGCGCCACGTGCGCCTGCGCCGGGCACCCCGTCGCCAGAGGCTTTGGCCCGGTTGCGTCAGGCTGTTCAGAACAACCGCCCCGCGCAAGAGGCCGCGCCCCAGCCTGTCGCTGAGGAGAAGCCACGCTTTGGCATCAACTCGCTGATCAACCGTATGACAGGGCATGAGCCGGGCCAGAAATCCGCGCCACAGCCCCAGCCGCGTGCGGCTGCGGCAGCGCCCCGCGTGCAGCCAAATGTGAGCGCGGCCCAGCCTCAGGAGCAGCATGACGCGGATCAGGAGCGGATCGAAATCCCGGCATTCCTGCGTCGTCAAGCCAACTGAGGGCGCTGAAACATCACGAAAAAGCCGCCTTGAGGGGCGGCTTTTTTCATTTCTATCAGTAGGTTATCCTGTTTGAGGCAATGTTTCGCCGACTGTAACAAGCGATGTTACATCTGGTTGCAAAGAGTGAGTTGAGGCTTGCAGGGCCAAAGCATAAGTTGCGGCCAGAAAAGCAATAGGCGTGATACGTGCAGAGAACACTCAAACATCCGGTCAGTTTCCAAGGCATTGGCCTCCACAGCGGCAAGCCTGTGACCCTGACGGTTCGTCCGGCGCAAGCCGGGCATGGCGTCAAGTTTTTGCGCAGTGATATTGCACTTGGCGATGCGATTGTTCCGGCCCGTTGGGATGCTGTGGAGCAAGGCCCGCTTTGCACGCGGATTGTGAACGCCAGTGGCGTTGATGTGTCGACCATCGAACACGTGATGGCCGCGCTGGCGGGCTGTGGTGTTTATAACGCGTTGATCGAGCTTGATGGCCCTGAAGTTCCGATCCTGGATGGCAGCGCCGCGCCTTTTGTGAAGCGGTTCCTTGAGGCGGGGTTGGTTCAGCTTGAGGAGCCTGTCTGGGCGATCCGAATTTTGCGCGATGTGGAGGTGCGCCGTGGCGAGGCTTGGGCGCGGCTCAGCCCTGCGGATGAAATGCAGATCGACTTTTCGATTGATTTTGAGGATGCCGCGATTGGCCGCCAGCACAAGGCGCTGAATATGGCGAATGGCTCGTTTGTGCGCGAATTGTGCGACAGCCGCACATTCTGCCGTCAGGCGGATGTGGATGCGATGCACGAGCAGGGGCTTGCTCTGGGCGGCACGCTGGAAAACGCTGTTGTGGTTGCGGGCGACAAAGTGCTTAGCCCCGGCGGATTGCGTCATGCTGATGAGGCGGTGCGCCACAAGATGCTGGATGCTTTGGGCGATCTGGCGCTGGCGGGGGCGCCTTTGCTGGGCGTGTATACCGGCGCGCGGGCAGGTCATGCCATGACCAATGCGTTGTTGCGCAAGCTTTTTGAGACAGAAGGCGCGTTTTGTTTTGTCCGCTGTAGCCCTGCGCAAGCCGCACGGCTGCCGGGCGCGGGCGTTCATTTGGGCGAAATGCCACAAGTCGCCTGAGCGCGCTTTACATTCACAGTCGCATTGGGAATATTTATGCAAATTGCTGCGTGATGGGCATTGTGGAAAGGCACATTATGGCGTTTTGCCCTCGATTTTTCTATGCTAGGACAGAGGCAAGAGTGGCGCGACGCCACGCACAAGACGTAGGTGGGATATCAAGCATGATGAGCGGGCTTTCTCTGGCGAGACTCTTCGGTTTTGCGCTGGTGTGTCTTTCGCTGGCTGGCTGTGGTCAGGAAGGGAAGCTGGCACGGGGCGAAGTTCCGCTGGAAACATTTACGGCCGAGCAGATTTTTGAGCGTGGCGAATTTGAGATGAACCGCCGCCGCTATGAAGACGGGGCCAAGTATTTTGGCGAAGTCGAGCGGCTTTATCCTTATTCCACATGGTCCAAGCGGGCCGTGATCATGCAGGCCTATGCCTTTCACCGTGCCAAGGATTATGCCAATTCACGCGCCTCGGCGCAGCGTTATATCGACTTTTATCCAACCGATGAGGACGCCGCTTATGCGCAGTATTTGCTGGCGCTGAGCTATTATGACCAGATTGATGATGTGGGCCGCGACCAAGGGCTGACCTTTCAGGCGCTGCAAAGCCTGCGCGCTGTGATCGAGGGCTATCCTGACAGTGAATATGCGCGCGCGGCGGTCTTGAAGTTTGATCTGGCGTTTGACCATCTTGCTGGCAAGGAGATGGAGATCGGGCGCTATTATCTCAAGCGGGACCGCTTCACCGCCGCGATCAACCGCTTCCGTGTGGTTGTGGAGGATTTCCAGACCACGACACATACACCCGAAGCGCTGCACCGGCTTGTGGAGTCCT
>JAHBAN010000156.1 GCA_018500075.1 Flavobacteriia bacterium
ACTTTGAGCGAAACGCCTTTCAACACAAGGATCACGTGATTGTAGATCACCTCGATGTTGTTCACTTCCAGAACGGTATCGTTTGTTTCACCAGCATCCAGCATATCAGGGCTCGCTTATTTGAATTCTGTTTCAGGGTTGGCCGCCCGCCCCAAAAAGCGGGCGGCCAGAAGCGCTTAGTTGCAGCGCTGTTCGATGTTGTTTTCAGCGGCAAACGCCTCTGAGTCTGCGGTGATCAGCGGCAGGATAACGTCCATGTCCGATGGTCCGAAGTCAGAGATCAGGCTCCACTTTTTGTCAGCTGCGTTCCACTGCGTGATCCCGCCGAGGCCTGGGCCACCGTGGTTTTCACAGCTCACTTTGAAGCTCGGGCCGAAGTTTGGCATACCAAGTGCTGTCATGCCTTCTTCTGTGATCTCGAGCGCTTCCATACCATCGCGCATCATTGCAGGTGTGATCTGGGCTGTGCCGTGAAGCTCTTGTGCCTTTTTGGCCGCTTCTGCTGCGAGCATCGCCGCATACATACCACGGTTGTAAAGCACTGTGCCGATCTGGTCGCCGGCGCCAGCCGCGAGGCCTTTGTCAACAACGTGTGTCTTGATGTCGTCAAAGATCGGGAAGTCAGACCCGACATTGTGGAACGTCACAGACTTGTAGCCATTGGCCGCTGCGCCCGCTGGCGTCACGTCATGCTCCGCACCTGACCACCAGATCCCGATGAAGTTTTCCATTGGGAAACGGATGTTGGCAGCTTCCTGAATGGCAACCTGGTTCATAACGCCCCAGCCATACATGATGACATAGTCAGGCTTGTCGCGGCGGATTTGAAGCCACTGTGACTTCTGCTCCTGACCGGGGTGATCCACTGGCAGAAGGCTCAGCTCGTAGCCGTGCTTTGCCGAAAGCTCTTCCAATGTGCGGATCGGCTCCTTGCCATAGGCAGAGTTGTGATACACGAGGGCCACTTTTTTGCCCTTGATGTCGCCGCCGTTGGTGTCCAGCAGGTGGTTGATCGCGACCGAGGCACCGTTCCAGTAGTTCGCCGGATAGTTGAACACGTTGCTGAAGACCTTGCCGTTGCGGCAGATGTGCGGCCATAGCCCATTGTGTGAAGCGGAATGCCGTCGGCTGTCACTTTGGGGATCAGCTGGTATGTGATCCCGGTTGAGAGCGGTTGATAGACAAGCGCGCCTTCGCCTTTTGTGGATTCATAGCACTCAACGCCTTTTTCGGTGTTGTAGCCTGTTTCGCACTCAGGAACTTTCGTCATAACGCCGCCGATGCCACCGTCACGCTCGTTGAGCAGTGTGAAATAATCGGCATATCCGTCAGCAAACGGGATACCACCCGCCGCATATGGGCCTGTGCGGTATGAAAGCGACGGGAACACAAGGTCCGCCATCACTGGGCCTGCCGCCATCACGGCTGCCACGGCCATAGTTGCTAGTTTCGTCTTCATCGGGGTCTCCTCCCTTGGTTTTTTCCGATGTTGGCCACAGCCAGTTCGCTGTAGCCCCTATTTGTTGCCCTGCCCTTAGTGAGGGAACGGCCACAACCGTAGTTTCTCTTTCGCCACGCGCCACAGCTGGGCAAGCCCATGCGGCTCGGCGATGAGGAAGATAATGATCAGCGCACCAACGATCACAAGCTGCAAATGCGCAACGATATCAGTGGGCCACCCCATGCCGCCAATGGTCAGGGCATAGGCCATAAAGGCCGCGATGCTGGCAAAGATCCAGCCCACACCCGAGCCGGCAATCAGGCTGCGCGTGCGAATAATATTGATCACCAGCATGACAACCGCAGCAGCAAATGCCACCAGAAACACCCAGCTCATGGCCGAAGAAAAGCCCGAGATTTCATCTGTGCTGTCCGCGAGCATGAGCTTGAGCAGAACTGGCAGCAATACAAGGAAAGCCGCGCCGGCAAAGGAGCCGAAGATCGAACCAAGCCCACCAATGATCACCATAAAGAGCACGATAAACGACTTCTGGATGCCAAAGGCTTCCCCGACCTCAACCGCACCGAGATAGACCGCAAAGAAGAGCGCGCCGGCGATGCCGATGTAAAACGAGCTGACCGCAAAAGCGCTGAGTTTGGCTTTGAGCGGGTTCACCCCGATGATTTCCGCAGCGATGTCCATGTCACGAATGGCCATCCACTTACGCCCTGACGCGCCCCGCGTCAGGTTGCGTGCCACGATCGCACAGAGCGCGGCGATCACCAGACAGAAAAGATAGGTCGCCCAGGCCTCAGTGCTCGGCCCAGTGATCGCGACACCGAAAATCTCGCGTTCAGGCGCGTTGATTTGGCCAGAGGCCGAATAGTTGTAGGCCCAGGACCACTTGTTAAAGAGCCAAACAAGAAAGAACTGCGCCGCCAGCGTAGCAACCGCAAGATAAAAGCCCTTGATGCGCAGACTTGGCAGACCGAAGAGAACCCCAACAACCGCCGTCACAAGCCCCGCGAGGATCACCGAGAAAAAGATATTGATCGGCGGCAGAGCATATTGCACACCGCCAATCCAGATATCGAGACCCGTCATGAACTTGTAGCAGGCATAGGCGCCCACGGCCATAAAGCCCCCTGTGCCAAGCGAAACCTGTCCGCAATAGCCCACAAGGATGTTCAGCCCGATCGCCGCAATCGAATAGATCAGAAACGGCAGGAAGATCGCGTTCACCCAATAATCATTGATCAGAAAGGGAACCATGGCAAAGGCCACAAAGAGCACAAAATAGTAGCGGTAGCGGTCAAATTTGATCGGGAAAGTCTGCCCGTCATCTTGATAGGACGTCTTATAGTCACCAGCCTCACGGTAAAACATCAGACACTCTCCCCGTATTGTTCTTCTAAATGGCTTAGGTCAGCGCGGTTTGCGCGCTTGGCGTAGCCTGTTGCTTCTGCGTGGCGAACGAGCTGGAGATAGGTCCAAAGTCCGATCGCTGCGCCAATGGCGGCACATATTGCGGCCGTCGTGATCTGGCTCTCGCTCTCGGCGTTTGCCGAGAAGGCGAGGTATCCAAAGGCCCAGAAACCCGACCATGCCACCACATTGATAATCGCAATGATTTTCATCATGCCGCTAGACCCTCTCGATGATCTTCTCGCCAAACAGCCCTTGGGGCCGGAAGACAAGGAAGATAAGAGCCAGCACATAGGCAAACCAGTTTTCGGTCGCACCGCCGACCATAGGGCCAACAGCAAATTCAAAGAGCTTTTCGCCGACCCCGATGATCAGACCGCCGACAATCGCGCCCGGAATAGAGGTAAAGCCGCCGAGCATCAGAACCGGAAGCGCCTTGAGCGCGATGAGCGACAGCGAAAACTGCACGCCCGACTTGGTGCCCCACATGATGCCAGCCACCAGCGCGACAAAACCCGCCAAAGACCAGACCATCACCCAGATAAAGTTGAGGTTGATACCAACAGACAGCGCCGCCTGATGATCATCCGCCACAGCCCGCATGGCACGGCCCTGCTTGCTGTATTGGCTGAAAACAACGAGCGCGAGAACAAGCACCGCTGCGATCACGGTTGCGAACATATCTAGCTTATCAATGAAGAACCCGTAGAAGTTTTCGTTGCCAAAGCCCATCCAGCGCGTGTTGTCTTCCAGCCAGATGCTTGCGCCCTGTGGCAGGCCAACATCAAGGTTCTTGATTTCCGATCCCCACATCAGATCGCTGATGCCTTCAAGGAAATAAGCGAGTCCGATTGTCGCCATGAACAAAATGATCGGCTCCTGACCGACAAGATGCTTGAAAACAAACTTCTGCACAAACCACGCCAGCAAAACCATAAAGCCCGCCGTCAGCAAAATGCCCAGAATGGCGGGCAAATGCCAACCGAAGTGATGCACTTCGGAGCCAAACATCGCGTTGATCAGATGGCTGAACGGCACCTGGCCATTCATAATGCCCACAAGCGTTGCCGCCGCAAAAAGCGCCATAACGCCTTGAGCATAGTTGAAAATACCGGAGGCTTTGTAAATCAGAACAAAGCCGAGCGCGACGAGGGCATAAAGCACCCCGGCCATAAGACCGTTCAGGAAGACTTCGATCCCAAAAATCAGATTGTCAGGCATTGTTGAGGCCTCCAAATACTTGTGTCAGTTGGGTTTGCTCAGTCATGGCTCACCCCCAAATAGGCGTCGATCACGTCTTGGTTGTTGCGCACCTCATCCGGCGTGCCATCCCCGATCTTCTTGCCATAATCCATCACGACAACACGGTCGCTCAAGTCCATAACAACGCCCATATCGTGCTCGATCAGAGCAATCGTGGTTCCAAATTCGTCATTCACATCCAGAATAAAGCGGCTCATGTCCTCTTTTTCCTCGACGTTCATCCCGGCCATTGGCTCGTCCAGCAGCAGAAGCGACGGCTCCGCAGCCAGAGCGCGCGCCAGCTCGACGCGTTTCTTGAGGCCATACGGCAGACGCGCAACAGGCGTTTTACGGATCGCCTGAATTTCGAGGAAATCGATGATTTTCTCGGCCTTCTCGCGGTTGGCAACTTCCTCGGCCTCGGCCTTGCCCTTCCAGAGACCCTGAGCAAACAGCCCTGTGGTCATGTGGTTGAGCCGGCCTGTCATCACGTTATCAAGAACGCTCATACCGTCAAACAAAGCGATGTTCTGAAATGTCCGTGCGATGCCTTGACGAGCGACTTCATAGGGCCGCATCTGCGGACGCTTCGCGCCCTGATACCAGACCTCACCCTGCTGGGGGATGTAAAATCCTGAAATCACATTGAGCATCGAGGATTTGCCCGCACCGTTCGGGCCGATGATCGCGCGGATCTCGCCTTCCTTGATGTCAAAGCTGATGTCAGTGATCGCCTTCACCCCGCCAAAACTCAGCGTGATGTTTTTCATTTCCATCAACGTGCCGCCAATCTTGCGACCGTCGGCTGTGGTGTAGCCGTCTGTGCTCATATCGTTCATTCTGCTGCCACCTTCTGTGTCGTGACGGTTTGAACCTTGGCGTCAATAATGCTCAAAGTCGCGCTGATCGCGCCCTTGCGGCCGTCTTCATAGGTTACTTCCGTTGTGGTCGAAATTTGCGGCGAGCCGTCATAAAGCGCGTCAATGATGTCTTTGAACTTGTCGGCCACAATCACACGGCGCACTTTACGTGTCCGCGTCATCTCGCCATCATCCGCATCCAGCTCTTTGTGCAAGACAACAAAGCGGTGCACCTGACAGCCTGAAAGCATCTCGTCCTGCGCGACCGATTTATTCACCGCTTCGACATGGCTTTGTATCGAAGCCAATACCTTGGGGTGACCGGCCAGTTCCTGATAGGACGCATAGGCAATGTTGTTGCGCTCGGCCCAGTTCCCGACAGCGGTCAGGTCGATATTGATAAAGGCAACACAGCGGTCCTTGCCGTTGCCAAAAAGCACAGCCTCCAGAATATCAGGGTAGAACTTGAGCTTGTTCTCGACATACTTCGGAGCAAACAGGCTTCCGTCGGCCATTGTTCCGACGTCTTTGGCGCGGTCAATGATCCGCAGATGCCCCGTGTCAGGCTCAAAGAAGCCCGCATCGCCCGTCGCAACCCAGCCTTCGGCGTCTTTGGTTGAAGCGGTGCTTTCGGCGTTCTTGTAATATTCGACAAAAGTGCCTTCCGAGCGATAATAGATTTCGCCGTTTTCTTCGATCCGGATCTCGACGCCCTTTGCAGGGACGCCCACAGTGTCAGCACGCACTTCGCCGTCCGGCTGCACCGTTATGAAAACAGATGCTTCCGTCTGGCCGTAAAGCTGCTTGAGGTTGATCCCGAGCGAGCGATAAAACTCGAAAATTTCCGGGCCAATCGCCTCACCGGCGGTATAGCCAACACGCACACGGCTAAAGCCAAGCGTGTTCTTGAGCGGACCATAAATCGCAAGATCACCGATCTTGTATTTCAAGCGGTCCCAAAGGCTCACAGGCTTACCATCCAAAATCGCCGGTCCGACTTTCTTCGCATGGGCCATAAACACATCAAAGAGCCGCTTCTTGAAGGGGCTCGCATCTTCCATGCGGATCATCACATTGGTGAGCTGCGTTTCAAAAATACGCGGCGGCGCAAAGTAATATGTCGGACCAATCTCGCGCAGATCGGTCATCATTGTTTCGGGGCTTTCAGGGCAATTCGTGCAGAAGCCCGTCCAATAGGCCTGACCGACGGAGAAGATAAAATCGCCCACCCAAGCCATCGGCAGATAAGCCAGAATCTCGTCACCCGCATTCAGATGATCAAACTCGCTTGCGTTTTTGGCTGTCTCGATGATGTTGCGGTTAGAAAGCACAACACCCTTTGGCTTGCCTGTCGTGCCTGAGGTATAGAGCATCACGCAGGTGCTGTCATAGGTCAGCTTCTCGCGACGCGCCTTCAGATCTTCGATCCACTCATAATAAGCCGCACGACCCTGCGCCTGAATATCGACAAAGCGGTGCAGCGCCTGATGGTCATATTTGCGAAGGCCACGCGGATCGACATAGATCATATGTTCGAATTGATGCAGGCCATCTTGAATCTCGATGACTTTATCGACCTGTTCCTGATCCTCACAAACCACAAACCGCGCGCCGCAATGTTCCATCACATAGGCCATCTCTTCGGCAGATGCGTCCTGATAGAGCGGAACGGGAACAGCGCCCACAGATTGCGCCGCGACCATGGTCCAATAAAAATGAGGGCGGTTTCGGCCAATGATGGCGATAAAGTCGCCCTCATTCACACCCAAGTTGATAAACCCAAGCGCCAGCGCCTCGATTTCCTTCTCGGCCTCGGCCCATGTCCAGCTTTGCCAGATGCCAAATTCTTTTTCCCGGTAAGCCGCCTTATTGGCAAACTCCCGAGCGTTGCGCTGCAATAGCGCTGGAACAGACGCAAGTCCGTTCGTCGCTTCTGACGACTGTGTCACTTCTTTTCCTCCCTTTGTCCCTTTCGGGCCAAACTCGCCACTTTCAGGGCGATTCTCCTCCCCCCAGCGTGACTGTTTCAGAGTTGCCGTCAACTTTTACCTGATCATTTCCCGAATCTAACGAATTGTAACAAGCTCGATTTGCCGCCCTGTTGGGCTTTGCCTGCCGGTCTTTGGGTGTTAGCACATAGCAAGAAAGGCGGCTTATGAGCACACTCTCAAACAATCAGGCCATGACAATGGCCGGGCTGAATCTGATCCAGCAGGCGCTGACAATTTATGACAGCGACCTGAGGCTCGTCTTGTCAAACGAGCGCTTTCGCCAAATGTTTGCCCTGCCGGACTGGGTTGTCGCGCCGGGAGCAGACTTTGCCGCAACCATTCGATACCTGACAGAGCGTGGCGAATACGGCGCTGTCGATGATGTCGATGCCTTTGTGAAAGAACGCGTCGATCTCGCCCGCGCCTTTGAAGCCCATTACCTCGAACGCCAGATGGGCAACGGGCGCTGGATCTCTGTGGAAGGGTCCCCTTTGCCCAATGGTGGCTGGGTCGCCGTCTATACCGATATCACCGGGTCAAAGCGTCAGGAAGAACTCCTGCGCACGCGCTCGGAAACGCTGTCTGACCAGCTGCTCACCCGCGCAGAAGAGCTTGCGTCAACCAATCGTGAGCTTGAGGCAACCGTAACAGCGCTGGAAGAGGCCAAACGCCAGCTCACCGCAATGGAAGCACGCACCCGCCTTACAACAGAAATGATGCCGGCCCATATCGCCCACGTCAGCGCCGAGAAAGTCTATACGTTTTCAAACCGCCGGGTCAGCTCTGTCATGCCGGGGAGTATGGCCGACCCGGTCGGCCATCACGCCTGTGAGGTTCTAGGCCCACAGCCATACAGCGTTATTTCGCCCCATCTTGAGCGTGGCTTCGCAGGCAAACCTTCGGTCTTTGAATTCAACCACGAACCAAGCTCGCGCCGCATCCGCGTCGCGCTCACCCCCGACGGGAGCACAGGCGGCGTCTATATCTTGTCGATGGATATCACGGAAGAAACCCAAACACGGGCCACGCTCCAGCAAACCCGGCGCCGGGAACTGGCGGCGCAAATGGTCTCGGGCCTTGCCCATGACTTCTCCAACCTGCTGACAATTGTGCTCGGCTCTCAAAGTCGCTTGCTCGGCTTTGATCTGCCCCCCAAGGCCGACGCCCTGGTCGGCGCCACAATAACAGCCGCGCGCCGCGGCGGCGATCTGCTCAACCGTATTGCCGATATGACAGGCCTGCGGGATTTGCATCCGCTCCCGACTCGGCTCAGCAGCTTTCTGACCGAGTTTCAAACACTCGCCGAAACAACATTGCCGGAAGGCGTCAGCCTTGAGATCACCCAAACAAACAAACCCTACGGGCTGACGCTCATGCTCGATGCCGGGAGCTTGCGCGACAGTTTGCTCAACCTTATTCTCAATGCCCGTGATGCCTGCAATGGCACAGGCAAAATCGCCCTCACGGTGACGCTGGTCCAGAACACATGGATCGACTTTATCGTATCCGACACGGGGCCTGGCTTTTCCGAGCACGCTTTGGCGAAAGTTTTTGATCCTTTTTTCACCACCAAGGGCGACAATGGCTCAGGCCTCGGCCTTGCTATGGTGTATGATATGGCAAAGCTGTCTGGTGGCCGGGTTCAGGCACGCAACGGGCCTGTCGGCGCAGAGGTCAGCCTGCGCCTGCCATTGCGCCTTGCGCCGGCCCCTGTCGCACCGGGGCTTGCGCTTCTGGTGGAAGACAACCCCTTGATCCGCACAGATGTGCGCGAAATGCTGATTGCCCAAGGCCATACCGTTATCGAGGCCACAAGCACCGAAGAAGCGCTGCTGCTGGCGCAGGATTTGCCAGATATTGCCCTTGTTCTCTCGGATATTTCGCTGGAAGGCGAGGCCACCGGCATCGATTTGCTCGAACGGTTGGGGGAAAACCGGCCCCCGAGCTTTCTGATGACCTCGCTGCCCGAAACGGATCCGCTCTTTCAACGCGCCGTTTTGCTTGCCCCTGTTGTTCGCAAACCCTTCACAGCCGAAACCCTCAACAGCTATCTCGGATCGGACATCCCCTCATGACCAAGCCTCTTGTAACCATTCTGGATGATGAACGCGCCATTCGCCAAATGCTCACGGACGCATTGGAAGAGGCCGGCTTTGATACGATGAGTTTTGGCCGCGCCACAGAATTTGAAGCGGCTCTCAAGACCGCCACACCCGATGTCTGCCTTGTCGACCTGTCCTTGCCCGACAAAGACGGGCTGACCCTCGTTCACAGGCTTGCGCTGGAACAGGGCGCCAGTGTGATTATCATCTCCGGGCGCGCACAGGTTCAGGACCGGGTGACCGGCCTTGAGCTTGGCGCGGATGATTACATCATCAAACCCTTCGAGCCTGCGGAAGTTGTCGCGCGGGTGCGCGCCCGCCTGCGCAAGGCCGCACCGGCCCCCCAAAGCACGGAAACCGCCCGTTTCAACGGCTGGACTGCATTTTTTGACCGCTATTTGCTGGTTGATGAAACAGGCATGGAGACCGCTTTTTCCCATGCCGAAGGCGAAGTTCTCAGGCTGTTTCTGGAGCGCCCCAAACGCCTTATTTCACGCGCAAATATGCAAGAAAGCCTCGGTGGCGCGGCGGGCGAAAGCTTTGACAGGGCGATGGATGTCCGCATTTCGCGTTTGCGCACCAAGCTGGGCGAAGACCCGAAAAACCCGAGGTTGATCAAAACAATTTACGGCGCGGGCTATATCTTTCTCGGGGATGTCCTTTGGGGGTAAAATCTTCAGCCTAGCTGTCGCGCCCCCCTTCGAATTTGGCTTCGCCAAATCCGACCCGCTGGGGGAGCGCTGCTCCCCCAGACCCCCTCGGGATATTTGGAGAAAGAAAAAGGCAAGCAAAGTCTGACCAGTGTCTGGCCTAGCCAAGCTTTGACACGGCTCCGGCCAGGACTTTAAGGCCCGTTATCAAATCGGCCTCGCGGGTGTCTTCCTCAAAGGCATGGCTAATGCCATTGAGAGAAGGAACAAAGAGCATCGCAACCGGCATATGACGCGCGACATTGGTGGCATCATGCAGCGCGCCGGAGGGCATCAGGCGCCAGCGCCCGCCGGTCTGCGCCTGAGCGCTTGCCTCAAGCGCGGCGCGCAACCGTTTGTCCATGGCAACAGGCTCAAGCCCGAGCATCGGGCCAAAAGAAACCCCAAGCCCGCGCGCCTGCGCCACGTCTTGAGCTGTCTGGCGCACCAGGGAGTCCATGCGCCCCAAGCGGTCGGCGTCGCCATCCCGCCACTGCATCGAGAACGTGGCCCGCCCCGGCACAATGGAATGCGCATCCGGGTGCAACTTGACATGGCCGATTGTCCAGACGGTCTGGGGCGTCACGACATTTTGAAACCGGTCTGCGATCAGCGTGTTGAAGGCGCCCAGCGCTTGAAAGGCATCTTTGCGCAGGTGCATAGGGGTTGTGCCTGCGTGGTTCTGCTCGCCCTCAAATGTAATGCGCATATCGCGAATGCCGACAATATCGGTCACGATGCCAACCGCCTCGCCCGCCTGGTCAAGCCACGGGCCTTGCTCGATATGCATCTCGATGAACCCCGAAAACGGCTCTGGGTCTAGAAATCCTCTCGCCAGAGACGCCATCGAGGCCCGCGCCTTGGCGAGGGTTTGTCCTGTGCGATCGGTGAGTTGATCGGCCTTGTTGAGCGACATCTGTCCGGACCAGACCGTGCTGCCCGTGGTCACACCAAAGCGGCCTTCCTCGTCCTGAAAGCTCACCACAGACACCGCCGGCCCGCCGGCCTCTTTGGCGGCGCGGGCGACTTCCAGTCCGGCAATCACGCCCAAGGCCCCGTCAAGCCAGCCGCCCTCGGGCTGGCTGTCGGAATGGGAGCCAAGCAGGAGCGATTTGGGCGCATCGGACAATCCGAACAGAGAGCCCATCGGATCATAATGGACCTTGAGGCCAGCCGCTTCAAACCTCTCCGCAAGCCAGGCCCGCGCGGCGATATCAGCCGCGCTATAGGCCGGGCGCACAACGCCTTTGGCAACACCGGATGCTCCGAAGGCGCGCAGCCTGTGCAGATCGGCGAGGAAGCGGGTTGGATTTATCTTCATCTGCTACTCCGCAGCAACCGCGCCTTCGGCCTTCTCCACTTTTACCGCAGAAAACTTGAACTCGGGGATTTTACCGTAGGGATCAAGCGCTGGATTGGTCAGGATATTTGCAGCCGCTTCCACATAGGCAAAGGGCACAAACACCATGTCTTCTGCCACAGCCCGATCGGCCCGCGCCATGATCACGATACTGCCGCGGCGGGTGCTCAGGCGCACGTGGTCTCCGGGCGCAACACCGAGGCGGCGCAGCGTTTTGGGGTGAAGCGAGCAATTGGCCTCAGGCTCCACCGCATCCAGCACATTCGAGCGCCGCGTCATCGAGCCGGTGTGCCAATGCTCAAGCTGGCGCCCCGTGGTCATGATCATCGGATAGTCCGCATCAGGGGCTTCATCAGGCGCGATCACGCTGGCCGGGGTAAATTTGGCGCGCCCTTGGGCCCGCGGAAAACCGTCTCCAAAGACAATCGGCTGCCCCGGGTCTGTTTCGGAGAGCGAGGGGTAGGTGATCGTCTCGGTCTTGAGGCGCTCCCATGTTATATTGTTGAGCGACGCCATGTTGAGCTTCATCTCGTTGAAGACCTCGGACACATCGCCATACTCCCAGTCAAGCCCGACGCGCTGCGCAAGCTCGACGGTGATTTTCCAGTCTTCACGCGCCTCGCCCGGCGGCGTCACGGCGGGGCGCACACGCTGAACCTGACGGTTTGTGTTGCTCACCGTGCCATTCTTTTCATAGAGCGCGGAGGCCGGCAGGATGACATCTGCATAATTCGCCGTCTCTGTCAGGAAAATATCCTGCACAACAAGATGCTCCAGCTTCGCCAAGGCGTCGCGGGCGTGCTCGACATCGGGGTCGGACATGGCAGGGTTTTCGCCCTGAATATACATCCCCTTGATGTTGCCGGCATAAGCTTCATCCATGATTTCCGTGACCGTCAGGCCTTTTTCGTTGGAAAAGTCACCAGACCCCCAAACATCGGTAAAGGCTTTGCGGATCCCGTCATCCATCACGCTCTGGTAGTCAGGCAAGAACATCGGAACAAGCCCCGCATCCGAGGCCCCCTGCACGTTGTTTTGCCCTCTGAGCGGATGCAGCCCGGCGCCGGGCTTGCCGACATTGCCTGTCATCAAAGCAAGCGAAATCAAGCAGCGGGAATTATCCGTGCCATGGATGTGCTGGCTCACGCCCATGCCCCAGAAAATCATTCCCGCGTCAGCCCCGGCAAAGAGGCGCGCGACGCGGCGCAACTGATCCGGGGAAACGCCACAAATCTCGCTCATTGCCTCTGGCGAGAAATCTTTCAAATGCGCTTTTTCGGCGTCCCAGTTTTCGGTCCAACGGTTGATATAGGCGCTGTCATAAAGCTCTTCTTCCACGATCACGTGCATGATCGCATTCAGCATACTCACGTCTGCCCCCGGGCGGAACTGCACCATCTCTTCGGCAAAGCGCTTCAGTCCGACACCGCGCGGATCCATCACGATAAGCTTGCCGCCCCGCTTGGCGAACTGCTTGAAATAGGTCGCCGCAACGGGGTGGTTTTCTATAGGGTTCGCACCAATGATGATGGCCACATCCGCATTTGTGATCTCGTTGAATGTTGCCGTGACAGCGCCGGAGCCGACATTTTCGATCAGCGCGGTGACAGAGCTGGCGTGGCAAAGCCGTGTGCAGTGATCCACATTATTGTGCAAAAAGCCCTGCCGGATGAATTTCTGGAACAGATAGGCTTCCTCATTGGTGCATTTTGCAGAGCCAAATCCCGCAACGGATTTGCCCCCCTCGCGCGCGCGCAGCCCAGACAGGCCGCGTGCCGCAACATCCATCGCCTCATCCCAACTCGCCTCGCGAAAAAACTCGCTCCAGTTGTCCGGATGCACATTCAGGCCCTTGGCTGGGGCGTCCTCGCGGCGGATAAGCGGCTTTGTCAGGCGGTGGGCGTGGTGAATGTAGTCAAAGCCAAAGCGGCCCTTCACGCAGAGCCGCCCCTCATTGGCGGGGCCGTTGATCCCCTCGACATATTTCACCTTGCCGTCTTTGACCTTGAGCGACACTTTACAGCCAACGCCGCAAAACGGGCAGACGCTTTCTGTCTCGCTGTCAAAATCCTTGCTGTCGCCTTGCTGCTGATCGTCGAGCACGGTCGCAGGCATCAGCGCGCCGGTCGGGCAGGCCTGAACACATTCACCACAGGCCACACAGGAACTCTCCCCCATTGGATCATCCATATCAAACACAGGATAAGCCGAATGCCCGCGCCCGGCCATGCCGATCACATCGTTGACCTGCACTTCCCGGCAGGCCCGCACACAAAGGCCACAGGAAATACAGGCATCAAGGTTCACACGCATCGCAACATGGCTGTCATCCAGCAGAGGGATATGCCCGTCTTCCAGCTTGGGAAAGCGGCTCTCGCTGACGCCGTTCAGCTCCGCCATCTCCCACATATGGGCAGATTTGTCGTGGCTCGTGTCGCGCTCGGGTAAATCGGCCAAGAGCATCTCGACAACCATCTTGCGCGCCGCCGTCGCACGCGCATTATTGGTCACAACAACCATGCCCTCCTGCGGCTCGCGGATACAGGACGCCGCCAGACTGCGCTCCCCTTCGATCTCGACCATACAGGCGCGGCAGTTGCCATCAGGGCGATATCCCGGCGCTGGCTTATGGCACAGATGCGGAATAACCAGCCCGCGCCCGTTTGCCACTTCCCAAATGGTCATGCCCTTTTCGGCCACAACCTGCTCGCCATCGAGCGTAAACTTAACTGTCTCAGACATCGCGCGTCTCCTGTCGATCTTAGCCTAACATAAACCAGAGACAGACGCCTGAACACCTCACGTTCCCGACACCCCGCGCGCTTTTTGCGCCGCCTTTCGTGACAGCGCATTTTCTTTGCCCCGACACCCTTTAACCTGCTGCGGCCTAAGGCTAACCTCTGCGCGAATTTGATCAAATGAGGCGCAGATGGCAGAACTGATTCTGGTGCGGCACGGGCAGGCCAACAGCCACGCCACAGATGAGGCCAGCTATGACAAGCTCTCCGAGCTGGGCCATACGCAAGCCCGCTGGCTTGGCGAACACCTGCGCGCCACCAACCCCCATTTTGACCATGTCATCACAGGCACCCTGCGCCGCCAGAAAGAGACGGCCGCAGGCATGGGCTACAAGCAAACCCGTGTTGACGGACGCCTTGACGAGCTGCAATATTTCGCAATGGCTGCGGCCCTTGAAGCCGAGCATGGCATCGTCACCCCAAACGACCCAACCGAGTTTGCCGCCCACCTCCCCAAAATGATCGGCTACTGGGCCGCCGATAAAGTCAAAACTGTTCCAGAGCGTTTTGCAGATTTTCACGCCCGCACGACCGGCCTTGTTGAAGAGGTCTGCGAAGGTCATGGCCGTGTGCTTCTGGTGACATCGGGCGGTGTCATCGGAACGATCCTGCGCCATGTCTTGCATCTCTCCGACGAAGGCATGGCCAAGATCATGCTGCAAGTGATGAACTCTTCGGTGCACCGCCTCGAATATGTCCACGGCCAGCTCATGCTTGGCAGCTTCAACGCCACGCCTCACCTTGATATCCCCGGCCGCGAACACGCGCGCACTTTTGTTTGAACAGGAGCACCCCATGACCCATCTCTGGCTCAGAGCCGAACAACGCGCCCATGAAGAACGCGTCGGTCTCACGCCCGAAGGCGCAAAAGCACTGATCAACGCAGGCTTGCGCCTCACGGTCGAGGACAGCTCCGTGCGCGCCATTCCCCTGCAAGGCTACATAGATGCCGGGGCCGAAATCGCAGCGGAAAACAGCTGGCCCACCGCGCCAAAAGACGCGATCATCTTTGGCCTGAAAGAACTCCCAGAGGATGGCACGCCGCTGCCCCACCGTCACATCATGTTCGGCCATGCCTACAAGGGGCAGTTTTCAGGCAAGGCTCTGCTCAAGCGCTTTGAAGCGGGCGGCGGAACACTCTATGACCTTGAGTATCTCATCGACGAAACAGGCCGCCGCGTGGCTGCCTTCGGCTATTGGGCCGGCTTTGCCGGCGCGGCGGTCACACTCAAGACATGGCTCGCGCAACGCTCTGGTGCGCTCTGCCCGCCCGTCGGCGCCTATGCCAACAAAGACGCTCTCCTGAGCGATCTGCGTGCCGAACTGACGGGCCAAACGCCCTCCGCCATCGTCATCGGCGCTCTGGGCCGCGTCGGCACCGGCGCCTCCGACCTGCTTGAGGCCATGGGCGTTCCCGTCACCAAATGGGACATGGCCGAAACCGCAAGTGGCGGCCCCTTCCCGGAGATCGTCGACCATGACATCTTTATCAACTGCATTCTGGCCCGACCGGGAACGCCGCAGTTTGTTCCGCTCGCTGCCAAAGAGGCCCCGCGAAAGCTCACAGCCATCGGCGATGTCGCCTGCGACCCTGACAGCGATTACAACCCGATTCCGCTCTACTCCGAAGCAACAACATGGGATGCCCCCGCTGTGCGCGTCCACGCAACACCCCCGCTTGACATCATGGCAATCGACAATCTGCCGTCCATGCTCCCGCTCGAAAGCTCTGAAGACTTTGCCGCACAGCTTCTGCCCTCTCTGCTTGGGCTGGGCGCGCTGACAGAGGGTGTCTGGGCGCGCGCAGAAGCCGAGTTTATCAAACATATAGGCGCTCTATGACACCTGTGCTCTTTGTCGGATATCTTGCCGCCGCGCTTGGCACGGTTTGCTGGATACCACAGGCCTGGAAAGCCTGGAGCACAGGCGACACATCAGGAATATCGCTGCTCTCCAATATGCTGTTTCTGACCACCGTATCGCTTTGGCTTCTCTATGGACTTTTGGTCGCAGACTGGCCCATCATTATAGCAAATATTTTCGCCGTGCTCGCGATCATCTCGATCGTCACCGCGAAACTGAAATATAAATAAGGGACATTAAACATGACAATCCATTGGTGCGGCACAGGCCTCTCGGCGATCCCAGGCCTTCGCAAGCTGATAAACGAAGGCCACGAGGTTGTGGTCTGGAATCGCACAACCGCCAAGGCCGAAGAGGCCGTGGGCGATATCGCAAAAGACATCCGCGCCTTTGATATGGAGGCAATCACAGCCGCCACAGCCAAAGGCGATATCGTCGTCTCCATGCTGCCCGGCGACTGGCACGTGCCGCTGGCCGAAATGTGCCTGACCCGCGGCGCAAACTTCGTCAGCTCCTCTTATATCGCCCCGGAAATGCGCGCGCTTGATGGTGCCTTCCGCGACGCCGGCCTCGCCTCGGTCAATGAAGTCGGCCTTGATCCGGGGATCGATCATCTCATGGCCCACGCCCTGGTTGCGGATTACCGTGCAAGCGCGGCCTATGACGCCAAAGCCGATATCTCCTTTGTGTCTTATTGTGGCGGTATTCCAAAACATCCCAATCCGTTCCGTTACAAATTCAGCTGGTCCCCGCTGGGGGTGCTCAAGGCGCTGCGCTCCCCGTCAAAATCGATCAAGAACTTCACTGAACTCAACGTCTCTCGCCCCTGGGACGCGATCAGCTCTTACGCCGCGCCCCTCGCGACCCCTGAAACCTTCGAGGTCTACCCCAACCGGGATAGCCTGCCCTTCATGGCCGATTACCGCTTTGAGCCAAGTTGGCGCATCAAGGAATTTGTCCGCGGCACGCTGCGCCTCAACGGATGGAAGGAGGCTTGGGCCGATGTCTTCACAGAAATCGAAACGCTCTCCGGCCCCGAAGGCGACACCCGCCTCAAAGAGATGTCAGACGGGTTCTGGGCCGAAAACGCCTATGACGAAGGCGAGCCTGACCGGGTTGTGATGTGTGTCGGCTTCAAAGCCGAAGCCGGCGGCGTTGACATCTTCAACAAGACTTATGTCATGGACGCATGGGGCGATGCGCGCGGCACAGCGATGGCCCGCCTCGTCTCGATCCCCGTTGCTCTGGCCGTCAAGGCTGTGCTCGATCGCGAGATCAGCGCAGGCGTTCACCCCGCACCCCATGATCCAAAGCTGGTCACCGAATGGCTCGATACGGTCGATGCCCTCTGTCTCTTATACACATCT
>JAHBAN010000110.1 GCA_018500075.1 Flavobacteriia bacterium
AGATGTGTATAAGAGACAGCCACCAATCCGCTCGGGCAGCACAAAAGCGATCACAATAAAGGCCAGCCCCATCAGGATACCGATGATATCGCCTGACATGGCGGTCAGCCCGTCAAATTTTGAGCCGGGAACGGCGCCAAGCGTGGTTTTTCCGCCCATCACATCATCGAGCAGACCGCTGGCTTTCCAGGCCGGATAGGTGACCATATAGGCCGCCGCGCCCAGCAAGCCGCCGGCGATAAAGAAAAGCGCATCCTTACGCCCGGAGGCGGCCGCACACACGCCCGTTCCGGGGCAGAACCCGGAGGCCGCCCAGCCGGCCCCAAGCATAAGCCCCCCGACAAAGACACCGACATAGGCGGCTTTGACACTCATATGGCCCACATCTACAAGCCCGACCATCTGGCCCGCAAACATCAGAACAGAGCCTGTGCCGATCGCGAGCAGAATGGTTTTCATCAGGTTGAGATTTGTCAGCGCCAGCATTCGGCCAATGAAGGTCGGGTTGGTTGCGCCGATCCGGTCGAGCACGGCGCCAAAGGCTGCGCCAATCACAATTGCCAGTAGAATTTCCATCTCAGCTCTCCTTCCGATACATCATCATCGCCACAGGCACAGCCGCCGCAAAAGCGCCCGCCGCAAAGAGATAGCCCGACACAGCCGTCTGCATCATCCCGCTCATCATATGGCCCGAGGTGCAGCCCCCCGCGAGGCGCGCGCCGTAAAGCACGATAAAACCGCCCAGAAAGGCCACAAGATAGCGCTTTGCCTGGCTGTTTCCGTAGGTGTTGCGCCAGATTTCAGGCATCCCGCGCTCGGCCTGATCCAGCCCGCCGCGCAGGCGTGTCGACAAAAACGCCCCGGCCATCATCGCCAGAACAAAGACAAACGAATAATTCAGCGGGTTGGCCACGGATTTGGCATATTTGCCGCCCGATTTCGCCAGATAGGCGTTGGTCGAGGTATAGCCCTCTTCGGTTTTGGTCACGAGGTCGCTGTTCACAATATCCCCGATGATACCATCCAGAATAACAAATTGCGTGCTCACCCCGATCGGCTTCACAAGCAGCACAGCGAGGAAAAAGACCCCCCCGAGCAGCACGCCGCCAATCTTCCAGTCCAGTGTCATGGTGTTTCCTCCTGTTAAGGTCCTGCGCTGGGCTACCACAGATGTCACGGGCGCGACTTGATACATATCAAACTCCGCATATGTGGCCCGATTGTTTCCAATCTTGTTAAAATCACACATATTTACCGTATCAAACGGCCAAAGATTGACGGACGACTCCCCGGATGTCATATATTTTGGAAACAATCAGATGCCAGAATGCCAAAAAGGCGCGGCACAAATAGGCGGGCAGCCCATGTTAGATTTTTCCGGCTTTCGAGCTGGCGTACGAGTTTGGTGTGTATCACCGGTCAGGGGCGCATAATGCGCATCACAGCTCTCACCTGCGTTAAAAACGAAGGCCCGTTCCTTTTGGAATGGATCGCCTTCAACCGTGTGATCGGCGTCAGCGACTTTCTGTTTTATCACAATGATTGCACCGACGGCACAGACCGCCTGCTTGCCAAGCTGCAAGAGCACGGCATCGTCCATCAGCTTCCCAATCCCGCCGAGGGGCGCAACTACCAGATGGAGGCGCTCAAAAAGGCGCGCCGCCAGCCTGTGATCAAACAGGCCGATTGGGTCTGGGTGGCGGATGTGGACGAGTTTCTCAACATCCATGTCGGAGATCATACGATCCCCGCGCTGATCAAGGCCTGCGGCGATCCGCAGGTGATTTCGCTCACCTTCCAGTTTTTTGCCAACAACGGTGTCGAGGCCTTTGAAGACAGGCCGGTGATCGAGCAGTTCCTTTACAGTCACAACCCCGACATCTGGACCACCGAAATGGCGATCGAGGTGAAATCTCTCGTGCGCGCCGATTTCCCGCTCAATTACTATGGCGCCCACCGCCCCTTTCATGACGAGGATGTCCCAAGGCGCAACCAGCCCAAATGGAGCGATGGCGCGGGCCGCGCCGTGCCGATCCAGTTTATCAAGCGGGTCAACAAGCGGCGCATCCGCAAATTTCCCTCCAGAGGCGCGCGCGCCTTTGCCACGCTCAATCACTACGCGCTGCGCTCGCTGGACAGCTATCTCGTCAAAAACGACCGCGGCGATGTCAACCGCGAGTTCCGCGCGTTTGATGATGCCTACTGGCGCGAGCGCAACGACGCCGCCTATTTTGACGACAGCATCCTGCGCTACTTGGCGCCCCTCAAAGCCGAGATCGCCCGCCTCAAGGCGCTCGACGGGGTCGCGGATCTGCACGAAGACTGCGTGACGCTGCACCGCGCCAAACTGGCAGAGCTGATGGCGCAGGAGAGCTATCTGGCCATGCGCAAGCAGCTTCAGGGCTGCTCGCCCTACCCGCCCGCCGAAGCCGAGCTGCGCGCCTTGTTAGGGCTGCCGGCATGAGTGAGAGCTTCAAGATCGTCAATCTCGGCCTGCCCAAGACCGGCACGACCACGCTCACCCGCGCGCTGCGCCGCGCCGCGATTGCCACAGCCGACTGGAAAATTCACCGCCGCCAGACCGCAGATGAAACCCTGATCGGGCAACACCTTGGCACGATTCTCTATCAGGATTATTACGCCAGCGGCGACCCGCTCGCCCGGCTGTCGCGGTTTCGCGCGTTCAACGAGCTGAGCCACGCGGGCCTGAAACATTCGCTCTGGCCCCAGACCGACTGGGCCTTGCTCGATGCGATTGAAAAACATCACCCAAAGACCCGCTTCCTGCTCAACACCCGAAACCCCGCAGAGGCCGCCGCCTCGATCCTGCGCTGGGGCAATATGGGCACGCTGCGCCTGCCCAATACCAATGTTCCGGGCCTGCCCATCGGCTACGGGGCAAGCGAGGCGCAGCTCGCGCGCTGGATCGCGGGGCATTATGCCTTTGTGCGCCGCGTTTTTGCCGGGCACCCGCTGTTTTTGGAATTTGACATCGCCGACGCGGCCGCACGCCACAAGATCGGCGCGTTTCTGGGCACCAAACTGCCATGGTGGGGCCGCGCCAATGCGCGCCCTGCCGCCACACCCGAGCCAGAGTCAGAGCCAGAGCAAGAAACCGTGTCAGAGCCGGCACAGCCAGAACAGGCAGAGTCATAATGCGCATTCATCTCCTCATAGGCCCCACAGCCGAAAGCGCAGACCGCTTTCGCACCATCCTCAAAAAGAAGAACGCGCTCTTGGCCAAATCGGGGATTCTCTGCCCCGATTGGAACCATATCCGCCTGTATATGGCCTGTGCCGACCCTGAGGCTGTGGGTGTGATCCGCTTCAAGCGCGGCTTTTCCAGCCCCAAGGCCCAACAGGCGCTCTATGACGAGATCGCCCTTCAGCTCAAGCGCGCCAAGGATGAGGACAGCCCCAAAATGCTGGTGCTCGCCAATGGCCAGCTCGGCTCTATGCTCACCTCACGATCAGAGCTTAAGCGGCTGAAAGCGCTTCTCAATACAGTTTCCAACGATATTCACATCACCGCCCATGTCGATGAGCAAGCGCGCCTTCTGGCGCCGCTTTATGCCAATAAGGTCATGGAGGGGCGCCGCACCAGCCTTGAGGCCGAAATCACCCTCGCCAAGGCCAAGGACTGGTGGGGCGGCGCCCTTGCCCTGCGCGGTGAGAACGCGCCCTATTATGGCCTGTTCAATGATATCCAGCACCCCTCTCCCTGGCTCGATTTCGAAGGGATGGTTGCGGCCTGGGAAGATGTCTTTGGTCAAAAGAGCGTCACCCTGCGCCCGCTTGCGCGCCCCGCGCTCCTTTCCGAGGAGGCCCCCGCCGAGCTTGGCGCGATTCTTGGGCTGAGCGAGCCGCTTGGCAAAATCGAGCCGGGTAAGGCCGAGGGGCTGCATTCGGCGATCTCGGTCAGCCGCGTGCGTCAGTTCAATGCGCTTCTGATCGCCTATATGCAGGCCAAAGAGGTCTTCACCCCGCGCGATCTCTGGCGCACGCTCATAACCGAAGTCCAGCTTCCGGGCGCGCCGATTGCGCCGGGCAGCCTCGGCGCCGTGTCACAGCATTTTGCCGCCGCCAACGCCCGCTTGACCGCGCGGTTTCCGGCTCTCGCCGAGGCGCTCACGCCGGATTCGCGACTCAAGGACTGGGCCGAAGCCGACGGCACAAAAGGCTACCGCGCCAGTCAATATCTCGCCGCTTTTGCCCATCGCATCCGCAACAACGCAACCCCGGTGGCCGAGCTTTTGGCCGAGGCCAACCAGATCGACGAGGACGCCACCCATTTTGACGAGGTCGTCGCCGACGAACACATCGGCGGGCGCACAAAAGACCAGAAACAAAAGGTGCTCGACAAGCTCAAGGTCAATCACCAGATCGTGCTCTCCACCCACATCCGCCCCCATAACAGCATGGGCCGCGTCACCGAAGACAGGCTTGCCCCCGCCTATCGCGAGCTGCCCCCGCGCAAGCTCCCTCAGGGCAATTCGGGCAATGTCATCGTCGGCTGTATGAAAAACGAAGCGCCCTATATTCTGGAGTGGGTCGCCTATCACCGCGCCATCGGGGTTGATAACTTCCTGATTTACACCAACGGCTGCGAAGACGGCACAACAGAGCTGCTCGATCATCTGCAAGACATGGGCGTGCTTGAGCACCGCGACAACAACGACTGGAAAGGCAAATCGCCCCAGCAACACGCGCTCAACGCCTCCCAAAGCGAGCCGGTGATCAAAAATGCCGAATGGATCATTCATATTGATGTCGACGAGTTCATCAATGTGCGCACCGGCAACGGCACCTTGAGCGATTTGTTTCAGGCCACCGGCAACGCCACCAATATCGCCATGACATGGCGGCTGTTTGGCCACAACGGCGTGCGCGCGCTTTCGGATGCCTTCGTGATCGAGCAGTTTGACAGCTGCGCCCCGAAATACTGCCCAAAGCCGCACACGGTCTGGGGCTTCAAATCCATGTTCCAGAATCTGAACGCCTATCGCAAGATTTCCTGCCACAGGCCCAATCAGGTGGTTGAGGAGAAGCGCGACGCGCTCAAATGGGTCAATGGCTCAGGCAAGGATGTGACCGCCGACTATATCAAAGGCGGCTGGAGAAGCTCCAAAAAAACAATCGGGTATGACCTTGTCCAGCTCAATCACTACGCCCTGCGCTCGGCCGAGAGCTTTCTGATCAAGCGCCAGCGGGGCCGCGCCCTGCACGTCGATCGCTCGATCGGGCTGAATTACTGGATCCGCATGGACTGGTCCGATTTCAAAGATGTCACAATCCAACGCAATGTGCCGCGCACCCGCGCCGAATACGAGCGCCTGATGACAGATAAGACCCTCAAGAAACTGCATCAAAACGGCCTCAACTGGCACAAGGCCAAGGTGCAAGAGCTGCACCAGATGCAGGAGTTCCAAGACCTCTATGAGCAGGCCCTCAAAGTGAAACTGAGCGAAACCGAGCGCGTGGCCTATGCCCTCGCTCTTGATATGGAGAGCTGACCGATGGACGCTTTGCCAACAGCCACCACAGACTTCCCCGTAATCCATTCCCGCGGCGTCATGGTGCCGCGCGATCCTGCTGTGATGACCCCGAAGCTGAGGCGCGCGCTGCGGCTCAACGGCTATGAGGCCAAAGAGGTCAACGCCGCGCTGAAATGTGTGGCCGATGGCGACACCGTGCTCGAACTGGGCGGCGGCATCGGCTTTGTCTCGACATTTCTGGCCAAAAAACGCGCGCTCAAAGCCCTTCACACCTATGAAGCCAACCCGCATCTGATCCGCTTTCAAGCCCAGATGCACGCACTCAACGAGGTCACAACCGTCACGACCCACAACGCCCTGCTGGCCGCGCGCAAGGGCAAGCCGCAGGCCTTTTATGTGCGCGAAAACTTTCTGGCCTCCTCGCTCTCCCCCGAGGTGCGCGACCAGCCGGTAAAATCGGTCGAAGAGGTCGAGGTCTTGGGCCTTAACACGGTGTTTCGCGCCCTCAAGCCCGATGTCTTTATCTGCGATATCGAGGGCGCCGAGGCCGAGCTTCTGCCGCATCTCAAATATGACGGCCTGCGCGCCGCGATCATCGAGCTGCATCCGCAATGGATCGGCGCGGAGGGTGTGCGCGCGGTCTTTGAGGCGATGCACGCGGCGGGGCTGAGCTACTTCCCGCGCTGGTCTGACCAAAAGGTCGTCTGCTTTCGCAAGGCCTGGCCGCTCAAGTGAGGGCGCTGGCTGTTCTGACCCTGCGCAACGAGGCGTCCTTCCTGCTGGAATGGCTGGCGCATCACAGAGCCGTGGGGTTCACCGATTTTCTCGTGTTGTCAAATGCCTGCGACGACGGGACCGACCTCATGCTCGACAGGCTCGAGGCCCTCGGCCTGCTCACCCATCTGCGCAACGACGGCCCCTATGACAAGGGCGGCATCCAGTTCACCGGTCTCAAGCGCGCCTCAAACCACCCGCTCGCGCGGACAGCCGACTGGATTCTCGCGCTGGATATCGACGAATTCGTCAATATCCATGTCGGCGATCACAGGCTGCCCGCCCTCTTGGCCGCC
>JAHBAN010000090.1 GCA_018500075.1 Flavobacteriia bacterium
CCCGCCGTGCCCACGGCCATCGCCTGACGCGTATCCAGACCGGCCGGCAGCGGCACAAGCCAGTCCGCCTTGACGCGGGCCTTCTGCCCATAGCCGCCCCAATGGGCCTCGCCCACGCGCCAGCCGGTGAGAACAACCTTGTCCCCGACCTTGTAGCGCGCATCACTTGACGCCTCGACCGTGCCGGCAAAGTCGATGCCGGGCACGTGCGGATATTTGCGCACAAGCCCGCCCCCCGGCCCGATGCACAGCCCGTCTTTGTAGTTCACCGTCGAATATTCGACCGCAACCGTCACATCGCCCTCAGGCAGATCCGCCAGCGTCAGCGCTGTCACAGCGGCACTGGTTTTGCCGGTCTCTTCGTCTTTCTCAACCACTAGGGCGTTAAAATCGCTCATCTCGTCCTCTTTCCTTCTAAATCCAGAATGTCTCGCGCACCGTCGCCGCCTGCACACCCGTCGGGGTGATCACATCCACTTCGCTGCCCTCGTCCCAATGGGTCATCCGCACCATGCCGATCGACACATTGGTCGCAAAATCAGGCGAGTAGGCAGCAGAGCTGATGCTACCCACCTGCCGGTCCCCGACCATAATCGGCCAAAGCCTGTCGCACGGCGGCACCGCATCCCCATGAATTTCCACAGCGCGGATCTGGCGCACAGGTCCCTCTTGGGCGACCCGCAGCAAAGCATCCCGCCCCACACAGCCAATCGCGCTATGGGTGTTGCAAAACTTGCCAAGCCCGCATTCATGCGGCGTGTTGTCATCGGTCATGTCGTTGCCATAGCTCAGAAGACCGCCCTCGATCCGCTCAATCAGGTTGGGGCAACCCGCATGAATATCATGCCGTTTGCCCGCTTCCATCAAAGCGTTCCACAGAGGCATCCCGATGTCACTGCCCTCCACATAGATCTCAAAGCCGCCCTGCTTTGAATAGCCCGAGCGCGCCACAGCCAGCTTGCGGCCCTGAAACTCGAGCATCGCAAAACGGAAAAAGCGGATATCGCGCACCGCCTCGCCAAAGACATCGGCCATCACATCGTCGGCCTTAGGCCCCTGAACCGCCAGCGGGCTGACATCCGGCTCATCCACCAACACATCCAGCCGGTAGCCATAGGCAATGCCTTTGACCCAAAGCAGCAAATCACTGTCCGCAATCGAAATCCACCAGCGGTCCTCCGCCAGTTTGACCGCCACAGGGTCGTTCAGCATCCCGCCGGTCTCATCGACGATCGGCACATAATAACACTGGCCAACCTGCATTTTGCGCAGATCGCGCGGCGTGAGCATCTGCATCAGACGCGTGGCGTCCGGCCCGCGCAGCTCGACTTGGCGCTCACAGGCCACATCCCAAAGCTGGACCGCCTCCTTGAGGTGGCGGTAGTCTTCCTGAACCGTGCGAAACACGGTTGGCAAAAGCATCCGGTTGTAAACCGTGTAGCCTTTGACACCTGCTGCCTCCACACCCTCGCTAAAGGGTGTGCGGCGCAGGCGACGCGACGGTGCGATCAATGCCATTAACGGGGGCCTTTCCAATCGATCTGGCAGATTTCGGCGCTGCGGCCGTCAAAATCCCAGACACGCCCAAAGGCACGCACACGTCCCTGAGTGGCCTTGGCCACGGTGATATCTGGGCCCATCCAGTATTCGGTGTTGGTCACAACGATGTCTTTACCGTCTTTCCCCTCTACCGGCACAACAGCGCCCTTGATTTTCTTGCCGACCATGAGGCGGCGTTCCTTGCCGACTGTCTCAAAGGTGATCGGGGCGCGCTCGGCGCCCAAAAATTCGCCCACAAGCAGGCCGAAAAGGCCGGTCGTGCCGCGCGCAGCCCCCGAGAAGATCGCAACCAGCGCCTCATATTGGTCCTCGGTTGCGCGCTCGTCGATATAGGCCGCCGCTTTCCAGTTGCCGCGGCCCATATTGCCCGGAATCTCAAGGAAAAGGCCGACATTCAGGCCAGACAGGCTCACGCCACCGTATTCGCCCTCGTCAATGCGCACGCCCGACCAAGCCTGACAATGGCCTTCCGTGGGCGGGTGCGTGCCAAGGCTCACAACACAGGGGCAAAACACTGTGCAGTTGCAATTGAGAATAAGTTCGCCCTTGATCGCCCAAGGAATTGTTCCAACTTCACCGTCTAACGCCATGGTTTTCCTCCACTAAATGAATGCGCCAAGCAGCGCAAAAAGCCCCCAGCCAATGAGGCCATACCCCAAGGGCCGCGTGAGCCAACGCCCGATGTCGGGCAGTTTCTCCAAAATCATCATGACCGTCGCCAGCCCCATAAACGCAAGGTTCATCACGCCGCCGACAAATCCGAGCAGCATCAAGGCCCAGCAACAGCCAAGGCAGACAATCCCCAGCCGCAAGCCGTTGCGCCACGCGCCTTCGTCCCAATGCTGCATAAAAAAGCTGATCGGACGGCGGCACTTGCTCAGGCAGGCTTCTTTGAGCGCCGAAAACTGGTAAAGCCCCGCCCCGATCAGCAGCCCGGCGGTTAGAAGCGGCGACTGGCTCTGTCCCAACAGGTCCACCGCGCCAATCTGCGTCAAGCCCATCTGCACGCTGGCCGCAAGGGCCGCAAACCCGAGCCAGACCACAAGATAACCCGCCACAAGCGCTGCAAAATTGCCCTGCCCGGTCGACCCGACCAGATCGTCATAGGTTCCAAACGCCGGCAAAGCCGTCGGCGCCATCATCGCCGCCGACATCAGCGCCCACATCAAAAACAGCCGCATAAGCCCCGCCGCATCGGGCGTCACCCGGCACAGCGCCACCCAGAAATCCGCGCCGTAAAGCTTGGACAGCCCGCGCATCTCAGCCGGCACAGCCATCGCAAACAGAGCCGCCCACGCCAGAGCAATCACGGCAAACAACGTCAGCCAATGCCACCCCGTCATGGTCTTGATGCGATCCAGCAGCATTTTGTCCTCACGCGACTCAGGTCTTGAATGCAAATGTCAGACAATTTAAGCTCAAGGTAAAGAGTGAATTGTCAGACATATGAAAAAATCAGCCCCCAAACCCGCAGACCTCTCCGCAAAAATAGCCAAGAACATCCGCGATGCAATCATCTCGGGCGCGCTGATCGTTGATGAGCGCCTGCCCTCGGAGGCCGATCTCTCCGAGCAGTTCAATGTCTCCCGCCCGACTGTGCGCGAAGCCCTCAAGCGCCTTGCCGCCCAGTCCCTGATCCGCACACAGCGGGGCGCCACCGGCGGCGCTTTTGTCAATCATATCAGCTTTCAAGACGCCTACCCGCAGCAAATCACCACCTCGACACTGCTCCTGAGCATGAATGATGTGAGCTTTGATGTCGCCTGCGAGGCCCGTTACACGCTTGAGCGCGCCTGCGCCGCCCTATCGGCCGCGCGCCGCACAGCCGACCAGCTCGCCACCATGCGCACAGAGATTTTCAGACAGTCCCAGCCCGCCTTGTCCGATGAGGCCTTCTGCGCCTCCGATGTGGCTTTTCACCGCGCGCTTGTGGATGGCGCAGGCAACCCAGTGCTCTCCTACCAGCTCGCCGGCGCAGTGGAGGCCATGCAACCGCTGATGAACATGATCACGTTCACAGCCCGCTCGCGCGCCGCAATCATCGAGCTGCACAGCCAGATCGCCGATGCGCTCGAAGCCGGCAATGCCAGCGATGTAGAACGCCACCTCACAGAGCTTGAACGCTACACCCAAAAGCTCGCCGCCGATGTGTTTGCCCGCCGCAAAACCGTCAAAGACCCCTCATAATCTGGCCCTATTTGACAGCCACTCTCTTCGCCACACCGCGAAACTGTCACCGAGGCCGAGATGTATACACGTCACCTATCCGAGATCGAAAACACGCCGCATTTCGTCGATTGGGGCAATGGCACAAGCCACAGGCTGCTGACCGAGCAAGACCGCATGGGCTTTACCATCTGTCATACAGTGGTGCGCGCCGGATCAGAATCACGGCTGCACTACCGCAATCATCTGGAAGCCTGCTATTGCATCTCAGGCTCGGGCGCGATCCGCGGTCTTGATGGAACCTCGCTGAAAGTCGAAGTCGGCACCGTCTATGTGCTGGATCAACACGATGACCACATCCTCTGCGCCGATGCCGGCGCGGATATGGTTCTTGTGAGCGTGTTCAACCCGCCCCTCAAAGGCACAGAGCGCCACAGCCTCGCCGCCCATTCAGGCTCCGCCTATTAACCCCGCCCAAGTCTTGCGCGCCATCACATCAGCGCGCGGGACAACAGATCAAAGTATTTTCACTTTCCCCCTTCAAATCGGCCCGACAAACGCCTAGTTTAAAGCTGTCTCCTCGGAGACTATGGACATAAACGCGCTCGTAATAAGCGGATCGGACCCGGGGGCGGTACCCGGCGTCTCCACCAAACATCCTTCATTTGAGGATCATGGGGACGAAATAGGATCGACGAACGTCTAAAGGGGTTTGCTTTGTTTCGGCTGGGTGCCACCGTATCGGCCCAAAATGTACAATTGCAAATGACAATCGTGCTCCAATGGCGATGGCCGCGTAAGCGACCGGAACTGTTGAAATCTAAGTCCTTACGCTTAGCGGCCTAAGGCGGGGTCCGCAGGCACCTGGCAACAGAAGCCTGCACTTTCTCCCAGATACCGGCTCTCCCGCCCGCGCCACGTGCCAATCCACGTGGCGACACGCGCCAAAAGCGTGTAAACCTCCCGCACCAGAGACAGCCAAACCCCGCGTCTCGTTTCGCCTCGTCTCGCCTTCGGAGCCGCCCATGACGCCGCCAAATGCACAAGAGTTCACCCGCAGTTTTGCGCGCATCGGCCTTTTGTCCTTTGGCGGTCCGGCCGCCCAGATCGCCCTGATGCACCGCGAGCTTGTCGAGGCGCGCGGCTGGCTCACCGAGCGCCAGTTCGCCGGCGCACTCAGCTTTTGTATGCTGCTCCCCGGCCCCGAAGCCATGCAGCTCGCTACCTATGCAGGCTGGCGCTTGCGCGGGCTGGGCGGCGGGCTGCTGGCGGGGGCCTTGTTTGTCTTGCCGGGGGCCGCGGTGATCTGGGCCTTGGCCGTCGCCTATATCCTTTACGGGGCGCAACCATGGGCTGTTGCCGGTTTTCTCGGCATTAAGGCCGCGGTGATCACCATTGTCGCTCAAGCGCTCCTGCGCCTGTCCCAAAAAGCACTGACAAACAGGGCCAGTCGCCTCATCGCGCTGGGCGCATTTCTGGCGCTCTATGCGCCTGTCTCTTATACACATCT
>JAHBAN010000181.1 GCA_018500075.1 Flavobacteriia bacterium
CGCAGTCCCTGCGCACCTCTCTCGCCCCGCGCGCCTCTCTCACCCCGCCGTCTCTCTCACCCTGCACGCCTCTCTCACCCCGCCACCTCTCTCTCCCCGCGCGCCTCTCCCAACGCCAGCCCAAAACCAAAAAGGCAGCCCGAAGGCTGCCTTTAAAATCGCGGGTCGTTGGTGGCTTACAGCCCCTTGGCGCGATAGCTCGCCGCAACCTTGCGGATCGCCACAAGATAGGCCGCCATGCGCAGATCAGGCACATCCTCGCGCGCGTGCCAGACCTCGCGCATACTCTGGTAGGCGGTGCGCATCGTGTCATCCAGCCCCGAGCGCACAAGCTCAAGCTCGTCCGCGCCCTTGAGATATTTGGCCTTGAAGTCCGGTGTCATAGACCAGGCATCGCCCAGATGCTGGCTCAGGCGCTGAAGCTCGCTCACAATCAGCTCGTGGCGCGCCTCTTCCTGACGCCGCCCCATGCGGCCAAAGCGGATGTGGCTCAGGTTTTTCACCCACTCGAAATAGGAGACCGTCACACCGCCTGCATTGGCATACATATCCGGAATAATCACACAGCCCTTGTTGCGCAGGATCTCGTCGGCCCCCGCCGTGACAGGCCCGTTCGCCGCCTCGATCATCAGAGGCGCCTTGATCCGCTCGGCATTGGTGAGGTTGATCACCCCTTCCATCGCCGCCGGAATAAGAATGTCGCAATCCTCCTCCAGAACAAGCGCGCCATCCGCCACAAATGTCGCATCCGGAAAGCCCGTCACGCCGCCATGCTTAACAATCCAGCCGTGCACCGCGTCCACATCCAGCCCCTTGGGGTTCACAAGCGCGCCGTCGCGCTCGATAATCCCGGTGATCAGCGCGCCGTCCTCATCGCCCAGAAACTTGGCCGCGTGATAGCCCACATTGCCCAGCCCCTGCACAATGACGCGCTTGCCCTCGAGCTTGCCCTCAAGCCCCGCCTTGGCCACATCTTCAGGGTGGCGGAAAAACTCGCGCAGCGCATATTGCACGCCGCGCCCGGTGGCTTCGGTGCGGCCCTGAATGCCGCCCGCGTTGATCGGCTTGCCGGTGACACAGGCCGCCGCGTTGATATCGGTCGTGTTCATGCGGCGGTATTGATCGGCAATCCACGCCATCTCGCGCTCGCCCGTGCCCATGTCGGGCGCAGGCACGTTCTGGCTCGGGTGGATCAGGTCGCGCTTGGCCAGCTCATAGGCAAAGCGGCGGGTGATCAGCTCCAGTTCGTGCTCGTCATATTGGCGTGGATCAATGCAAAGCCCGCCCTTGGAGCCGCCAAACGGCGCCTCCACAAGGGCGCATTTATAGGTCATCAAGGCCGCAAGCGCTTCCACTTCGTCCTGATTGACCCCGAGAGAATAGCGAATGCCGCCCTTCACAGGCTCCATATGCTCGCTGTGCACCGAGCGATAGCCCGTAAAGGTCTGGATCTGCCCGCGCAGCCGCACCCCGAAACGCACCGTATAGGTCGCGTTGCACACCCTGATTTTCTCCTCAAGACCGGGCGGCAGGTCCATAACCGCCACCGCGCGGTTGAACATCAGATCCACGCTCTCGCGAAAACTCGGCTCTTTAAAATTAGCGTTCATACGGCCTCTCCCTCGGCGTCTGCCCTTATGCGGATGCCGCGCCGCAGCGACTCAGCAGTCCTGCGCACATTTGTCGCACCTATCGCCGCGAGGGCCAACCCGTCTTTGCGCCAGTCTAGGCTTAAGATGTTAACAAATCACTCGCGTGCCGCTGCGAAGGTCGCAGGCCAGTCGTGGGCAGATCGTGAGCGGTCTGCGGGCAGACCATAAAACCTTAATTCAAATTTATGTCTTTGTTGAAGCGTTTGAAACAGTCGCCGGATTTGGGCGATATCATTTCCAAAACCCCTTTTTTTTCTTGAAAAAACCACATTCTCCGCCTCATTTTTGCCATAGAGCTAAACGACAAAAAGCATTGGATCGCTGTGTTCAGGCCCATTGGTCTGGCCCATTGGTCTGGCCCGAGAGCAGTCTCGGACCCGCCCTTTGGGGCAAAGCGTGCCCTTTGGGGCAAGGCGTTATGAGTTCGAGTTTAAATAGGTCCCGGCCCGCCGGGGAGGAGACGTTGACATGAAACCGACAAGAGCCTCATCGCGCTCCCTCCGCGCCGCCGCCCCAAGGCCGCAGGCGTCTGGCCTGCCTTCTGGCCTGCGCTCTGTCTTGCGCCGCTTTGCGCGGGAGGAAGATGGCGTGATCGTGGCCTTTTCGGTCTATTTTATGCTGATTATCCTCTTCGTCGGCGCGGTCGGCGTCGATGTGATGCGCTTTGAAACAGAGCGTTCGCGGCTCCAGCACGTGCTGGATCAGGCCGTTCTGGCCGCCGCCGATCTTGACCAGAAAAGCCCGCCCGCTCAGGTGCTGGCCGATTATTTCGCAAAATCACGCCTCGACAACGCCGAATTGCTCGACACCAGAGTGGAGCAAGGCCCCCATTACCGCGTGGTCTCCGCCACCGCCCGCGCCAGCGTTCCGACCCAGCTCAGCCATCTGCTCGGCGTCAATCAGATGAACGCCCCGGCCCGCGCCACAGCCGAAGAGCGCCTTGATTCTCTGGAAATCTCCCTCGTGCTCGATATTTCCGGCTCCATGAAAGGCAACCGCCTCGACAGCCTGCGCCCCGCCGCTGTCGACTTCGTCGATGCGGTGCTCGACATCTCCGAAACCGTCTCTGTCTCGCTTGTTCCCTATTCCAATCAGGTGTCTCTGGGCCGCGACCTGATGCGCCAGTTCAACACATCCGATCCGCATGACTACTCCTATTGCCTCAATTTCGAGGAATCGGATTTCAACACAACCGCCATGACCCCCGCCAGCGCCGGCAGCCGGGTCTATGAGCAGACCAAACATTTTGACGCCACCCCGCTGATCGTGGAAGACCCTCACCCCGAGGGCCTGCGCGACACCGAAGGCGCGCGCCCGAGCTGCTCCAACAGGCCCGCCGCACAAATCCTGCCCGTCAGCCGCGACAGAGCCGCGCTTTTCGGCCAGATCAACGCCCTTGAGCGGGCCAGCACAACCAGCATCGACATGGGCGTCAAATGGGGCGCGGCCCTGCTTGATCCAAGCTTACAACCGGCCGTCACCAATCTGATCTCCAGCAACGCAATCGACCCGGGCTTTGCTGGCCGCCCTGTCGCCTTCAACACCAACAGCAATATCAAACTCATGGTGGTGATGAGCGACGGCCAGAACACAACCCAATACAGGCTGCGCGACCCGTTTCGCTCGGGCCAGTCCAATGTCTTTTACAACGCCACCACAGATCGCTACGCCGTCCTGCACAATGGCCGCTATTACAGCCAGTCCGCCAGCGGCGATCATGCCATTCCCGCCAGCGGCTCAAGCCCAAGCCTGCCCTCAGGCTTCACCCGCCTGAGCTTTGAGCGCCTCTTCGCAACCGCCAGCCTCAACTGGATCAACGACTACCTCTACGGCAATCTCGGCACCTACAACTGGTCCGCCAGCCCGCGCAGCTCGGTCGGCGGCAACCGCAAAGACACCCAGTTGCACAACATCTGCACAGCAGCCAAAAATCAGGGCGTGATCATCTACACCATCGGGTTTCAGGCGCCGGTTGTCGGCCTCGAGGCCCTGCGCGACTGCGCCTCCTCGGAAAGCCACTTCTTTGATGTGCGCGGGCTGGATATTGGCGCCGCCTTCAGCGCCATTGCCCAGTCCATCACCCCGTTGAAGCTGACCCAATGACCCACCTCATGCACCTTTTGCGCCGCTTCAGGCGCGAGGAAGACGGCAACGCGACCATCGAGTTCGCGATCCTCTTTCCCTTCTTCATCTTTATGTTCTGCGCCGCGGTAGAGCTTGGCATGATCACATTCCGCCACTCCATGCTGGAGCGCGGGCTTGATCTTGCGGTGCGCGATGTGCGCCTCTCCACCGCCACAAACCACCAACACGCCGATCTCAAGGAGATGATCTGCGACTACGCGGGCTTTCTCCCCGATTGCGAAACCCAGTTGTTTCTCGAAATGGAATCGCTGGATATGTTCGCCTATACGCCCCTGCTCTGGCGCGCCGCCTGCTTTGATGTCACCGAGACAGCCAATCCGGCCCGCAGCTTCCGCAATGGCCAGCAAAACCAGATGATGGTCCTGCGCGCCTGCTATACGTTCCGCCCCGTGTTCCCGCTCACCGGCCTTGGCCGCCATCTGGAATGGCGCCGGGGCGAAGCATGGATGATTGCCACCTCTGCCTTCGTTCAGGAGCCGATCTGATGCTCTGGTCCTTGCTCAAGTCCCGCCTCAAAGCCTTTCGCGAGGAAACCGGCGGCACCGTCTCGATCGAATTCATCATCATGGCACCAATCATTTTCTGGGCCTATGCCTCGATGTTTTCCTGGTTTGATGCCTATCGTCAGGTCGGCGTGCACCAAAAGGCCGCCTTCACCATCGCCGATATGATCAGCCGCGAAACCACGCCCCTCGACGGGCATTACATCCACTCTAGCCGCCGTCTGGTCCAGTTTCTCACCCGCGCCCCGACACTGCCCGACATCCGGATCTCGGTCATTCGCTACTCCGCCAGCCGGGACCGCTTTTTTCTCGATTGGTCGCAACGGCGCGGCGGCTTGGTCGCCCTGCACCAGAGAGATGTGCGCGACTGGCATGACAAGCTGCCGACGATGGTCGATGGCGAGCGGATTATTCTTGTTGAAACAAAGATGGACTATACCCCGCCCTTCCTCTGGGGGCTGATGGAAAACCACGAGCTGTCGACATTCGTCTTCGCGCGCCCCCGCTTTGCACCGCAAGTCTGCTTCAACTACTGCCGCAGCTACTCTTACTAGGCACCCGCCGCAGCGCGCAGAGCAAGGGCTTCGGGGCGTTGGCTTTGACGCGGGCTTCGGGGCGCGGGCTTCGGCCTTGGCTCCGCGTCTGGCTAGGGGGCAGATGCGCTCTTATCTGTGGCCAACGCCCGTTCGATCGCCTCGGCCATCCGTTTGGCCTCGGCCCCGCTCACCGCGCCGCCGATCGCCGCGCGCTTTCCTGCACACCAGAAAAGCCCCATGCACCAGCGCGGATCATACTCCCGCGTCAGGTGCAGCATAAAGCCGTTCGAAGGGCGAAACGAAAAATGCGTCCGCGTCACGCTTGCGACATCGTCCAGCCGCACAACCAGCCCGCCCCGGCTGTTCTCCAGCCGCCGGCCCACAAGGCGCAGGCTCTCGCCCGTGTCGCGCCAGAGCTTGAGCGCCGAAATCAGCAAGAGCGCCGCCAAGGCCCAGACAAGCCCCTGCCCCAGCAAAGACGCCGGCGGGGCTGTCATGGCCATATTCAAAAGCAACGCCGCCGTCAGCGCCACCAACCCCGAAGAAAACCACCGCCGAAACGGGCTGACCTTCAGTTCGACTTCGATTGTGTCCGGCATCCTCAAGGCTCCTTCAAGGCTTTCGCGGGCGGCCTCGCTCCGGGCCGCCCTGCGCTCTCTTGTCGGGCCTTCCTAACCGCTCCGACACAACACCGCACCCCCTCTTTTGGTCTGCCCGAAAGGCGGCAAAGCCCGCACACGCACGCCCAGCGCACGCTGCATTGTTTAATTTTCTCTTAAAAAATATGTCGTTTGGGGGGTGCACGCTTTGTGCACGGGGTGTGCACGCATATCACCCCCCTCGACTCACCCTTCAAAGCGGTGCGTTAACCAAGCGGGCCGCTCGCTTAACTATCGCTTCACAATCACTTCCGCGCCGCGCTCCTCCGGCTCGTCATCCACCATTTCCGCAGGGAAGCCGGGCGCTGTCACATCAAGCCCGGTGGCCTCCTCCAGCCGCTTGATGATATTGGGCGACAGCTCTCTGGGGCCAAACCGGCTGATCCCGTCCTGAAAGATATTGATCAAGAGCGGGTTCAGCTCCAGCGGAACCCCGGCCCGGTCGGCCACCTCCTGAAACAGCCCGATATCCTTGGCCACAAGATCCATGGTAAAGGAAATATCGCGGCTCCCGTTGAGGATGACCTGACCCTCTGTTTCATGCACAAAACTTGTGCCAGACGAGATCGCCATGGCCTCATAGGCCACCCCAAGGTCCATGCCCGCGCCCTTGGCCACAGTCAGCGCCTCGGCCACAGAGACAAGGTTCGCGGTCGCCAGAAAATTCGTCAGAACCTTCAAAACAGAGGCCGAGCCAAGCGCGCCGGTGTGCAAAACACGCCGCCCCATGATGGTGAGCAGCGGCAGGATGCGCTCGAAGGTCTCCCGCTCACAGCCCGCAAAAATCGAGATATTGCCGGTGTCCGCCCGGTGGCATCCGCCCGAAACCGGACAGTCCACAGCCGCACCGCCCGCAGCAATAACCTCGGCGCCGATGCGCTTGACTTCGGCCTCATCCGTGGTGCTCATCTCCATCCAGATCTTGCCCGCCCGCACCTCAGGCAACATCTCCGCGAGCACCGCCGCACTCGCCGCAGGGCTGGGCAAGCAGGTGATCACCGCATCACAGTCGCGCATCATAGCGCGCGCCGATCCCCCCGCCACAGCCCCCGCCGCAACCTTGGCCGATACAAATTCGGGGTTGAGATCATGCACCATAAGCTCCACGCCATTGCGCAGCAAAGACCCCGAGAGTTTCCCCCCCACATTGCCAAGCCCGATAAATCCAACCTTCATGTCGCTCTCCCTGTCTTGCGCTCCGTTGTTTGCGCTGATGCTTTACTCTGCACCGCAGGGCTTCTGGCCCACAAGCGACATCGACACGGCTATTTTGGGCGCCCCGCCTCGCCCTGCCCGGCTCAGCCTCTGTGCGCAAATGCACAGCAAACCCCGCACCAAGCAGAATTGCCCAAAAGGCACCACAGGCCTAGGTTAGCCCTACCAGCAACAGGAGCACCCCATGTCCATTCGCCCCGTCCTCGAAACCCGCAGCGCCACCCCCACTCTGGAAGGCGCCGGCGTCCATCTTCACCGTGCGTTCGGCTTTCACGACCCCTCCGAGCTTGACCCCTTCCTGCTGTTTGACGACTTCAGAAACGAAACCCCCACCCACTATGCCAAAGGCTTCCCCTGGCATCCCCACCGCGGCATCGAAACCATAACCTATGTTCTGCAAGGCGAGGTCGATCACGCCGACAGCCTCGGCAACACAGGCCGCCTCGGCGCGGGCGATGTGCAGTGGATGACCGCCGGCTCGGGCATCATGCACCAGGAAATGCCGCGCGGAAACGCCAAGGGCCAGATGCACGGCTTCCAGCTCTGGGCCAATCTCCCGCGCGATCTGAAAATGACCGACCCGCGTTACCAAGACGTTAATGCAGCGGAAATCCCCGAAATCATCGACGATGACGGAACCCGCGTGCGCGTTATCACCGGCTCGTTCTGGGGCAAGCGCGGCCCCGTCGACGGGATCGCCGCAGACCCGCAATATCTCGATGTTTTCGTGCCCGCAGGCGTCAAGAAAACATTGCCCATAGACACCTATCGCCGCGCCTTCGCCTATGTCTTTCAAGGCAAAGGCGCCTTCGCCGATGCCTCCGCCCCCTCGGGTGTGCTGCTCGAAAAAGAAGTCATGGGCGAGGAGGTCAACATCCGCGATATGT
Organism: Flavobacteriia bacterium; assembly: GCA_018500075.1. GTDB lineage: Bacteria > Bacteroidota > Bacteroidia > Flavobacteriales > Flavobacteriaceae > MAG-120531. Next base: position 7,598 of record JAHBAN010000181.1, read on the forward strand.
CCGGCGACCGCACTCTCATTCGCTTTGGAACAGGCGACAGCGTCACCGTTCAGGCCGCAGAAGAAGGCATCCGCTTCCTGCTGATCTCCGGCGCACCGATCCAGGAGCCGGTCGCCTGGCATGGTCCCATCGTGATGAACACCAAAGACGAAATCCGCCAGGCCATGTCAGACCTGCGCAACGGCACCTTCATCAAACCGGCCCATTAACCCGGCTTTTTCTTTCCAGAAATATCCCTGTCTCTTATACACATCT
>JAHBAN010000005.1 GCA_018500075.1 Flavobacteriia bacterium
AGGCGCCATAGCCATAGTCGCCCATGCCGAGTAGCGCAGCCATGTCTTCTGCCGTCAAACCGGCGGCGCGGCGTATCGCTTCCGGCGTTTTTGGCGCTTGGGTCTTTGGCGCTTGGACCTTTGGCTCAGCGGCTATGGCCTCTGCGCCGGTGAGGGCGGGTCTGTCCTGATGGGTCATCTTGGTCTCCTGCTCAAATGGGCCGTGTTCCGCTGCGGCATTTTTTGGCCCCTCTCAGAGGGCCTGAAAGCGCATGGGCGGAACATCATTTGAAGATAAAAGACAAAACACCAAGCACATAAAAGAGCGCAGATCTATCCGCGTCTCCAAACAATTCAGAGGGTTACAGTGTTTTCTTCATGCAAAAAGCCTAGCAGACCAAGCCAGAAAACTCAACCAGCGCCAAACGCCCCGTTGCGCAAATGCATCAGAACCGGACCCGCACACAGCCTGCACACACGCCGCAGGCAGCCCGCGCGCCCGAGCCAAGTGCGCGTCAACGCACCCAAAGCAGGGCGCGCCGCCTGGTCTTACTTGTTGAACAAAAAGTGCAAGACATCGCCGTCCTTGACGACATAGGCCTTGCCCTCGGCGCGCATCTTGCCGGCTTCTTTGGCGCCCTGCTCGCCGCCATTGGCGACAAAATCATCATAGGCAATCGTCTCGGCACGGATGAACCCTTTTTCAAAATCGCCATGGATCACCCCCGCCGCCTGTGGCGCGCCTGTGCCCTGACGGATCGTCCAGGCGCGGGCTTCCTTGGGGCCAACGGTGAAATAGGTCTCAAGGTGCAACAGCCCGTAGCCGGCACGGATCAGCCGGTCAAGACCGGCCTCAGCAAGCCCCATTTCCTCCAGAAACATCTCGGCCTCGTCGTCTTCCAGCTTGCTGATCTCTTCCTCGATCTGCGCCGAAATCACAACGGTCCCCGCGCCCTGCGCAGCCGCCATGGCCGCAACAGCCTCAGAATGCGCATTGCCATTCGCGGCGCTGGCCTCATCCACATTGCAGACATAAAGGATTTTCTTTGAGGTCAGCAGTTGCAGGTTTTTCCAGGCCTTCGCATCCTCCGCATCAACCTCGACAAGCCGCGCCGGCTTGCCCTCTTCGAGCATGGCTTGCGCGGCGGCCAGAAGACGGTCCTGCTGAACGGCCTCCTTGTCATTGCCCTTGAGCTTGCGCACAAGCCCCTGACGGCGCTTCTCGACGCTCTCCAGATCGGCCAGCATAAGCTCTGTCTCGATGACTTCGGCGTCCTCGACAGGGTTCACACGGCCCTCGACATGGGTCACATCCCCGTCTTCAAAACAGCGCAGAACGTGCGCAATCGCGTCGGTTTCGCGGATATTGGCCAAAAACTGGTTGCCCAGGCCCTCGCCCTTGCTCGCGCCTTTGACAAGCCCGGCAATGTCCACAAAGGTCATCCGCGCCGGGATAATCGACTTTGACCCGGCAATCTGGGCCAGCGTATCAAGGCGCGCATCCGGCACATTCCCCTCGCCCACATTCGGCTCGATGGTGCAAAACGGAAAATTCGCCGCCTGCGCCGCCGCTGTTTTTGTCAGTGCATTAAACAAGGTTGATTTGCCGACATTCGGCAAGCCCACAATACCCATCTTAAAGCCCATGGCTTTTCTCCCGCATATGCTGTTACGCGCCTCTTAAGCCCTCCCCCGCCCCGCTGCAACACTCTCCACACATCCAACCTGCCAACACACCCGCAAAGCAAACCCCGTGCCAAACCCGCATAGTCTTTTTCTTTCCTCAAATATCCCGGGGGTTTGGGGGCAGCGCCCCCAACCGGTCCAATGGCGCAAAGCGCCATTGGAGCCGTCTTCCTATTGATTTCCCCCCCGCTTTTGGGGCACATCAGGGCCAACACATAAAGGAATGCCCCATGAGCCGCATCGACGCCACATTCGCCAGCCTCAAAACAGAGGGCAAAAAAGCCTTCGTCGCGTATATCATGGCCGGAGATCCTGACATGACCACCTCACTTGAGGTCATGAAAGGCCTGCCCGCGGCGGGCGTTGATATCATTGAACTCGGCCTGCCCTTCACAGACCCGATGGCCGACGGCCCCACCATCCAGCTCGCAGGGCAGCGCGCGCTTGAGGGCGGCATGACCCTCAAAAAAACGCTCGCCATGGCGACAGAGTTCCGCAAAACCGACAGCACAACACCGATTGTCCTGATGGGCTATTACAACCCGATCTATGCGCACGGCGTCGAAACCTTCCTCAACGATGCCAAAGCCGCAGGCATAGACGGGCTGATCGTGGTTGATCTTCCGCCCGAAGAAGACATCGAGCTGTGCCTCCCCGCTCAGGCCGCAGGGCTAAACTTCATCCGTCTGGCAACGCCCACAACAGATGATGCGCGCCTGCCCAAAGTGCTTCAGAACACATCCGGCTTTGTCTATTATGTCTCCATCACAGGCATCACAGGGGCCGCCGAAGCACAGGCCGTTGATGTCGCCCCCGAAGTGGCGCGCATCAAATCCAAAACAGAGCTGCCGATCATCGTCGGCTTCGGCATCAAAACCCCAGAGCAGTCCAAAGCGATTGCCGGCGTGGCAGATGGCGCCGTTGTCGGCTCGGCCATTGTCGAGCGCATCGCCAAGGGCGATAGCGTTGCCGATGTTCTGTCTTTTGTGAAGTCTCTGGCCGACGGGGCACACAGCGCCTAAGGCACAGGCGGCGCAAAACACAGGCTGCTCAATACACAGGTCAATACACAGGGCGCTCAAGCCGCAGGCGGGCGCCGCTGGCGCTAGGGCCGCGCCGGCTTGCGCGACAAAAACGATCCAATCACCCGCACAAGCTCGGCCCGACCGACCGGTTTGGCGATATGGGCGTCCAGACCGGCGTTGAGATAATCGTTGACCTGATGGGACATCGCATTTGCCGTCAGCGCCACAATCGGAACCCGCGGCTCCGAACGCTCCCGCGCCTCCTCGCGAATGCGCAGCGCCGCGGCAATCCCGCCCATCACAGGCATATTGATATCCATCAGGATAAAGTCAGGCTGCGCCTTGCGCCACAGCTCGACCGCCTGCGCCCCGTCTTCTGCCTCCAGAACAGTCACCCGATAGCGCTTGAGATATTGCGCCACAACCTTGCGGTTGACCGCGCTGTCATCGACCACAAGAATGGTCCAGCTCTGGCCGCGCAGCAAGGCTTCGGCGCTGACCAGATCGGCGCATTGCACCCGTGCCTCCGGCGGCTCCGCGCCCTTCAAGCGGACCTGAAACTGCGCGATCGTTCCCTTGCCCTCCTCGCCCTCCAGCGTAATGGCCCCGCCCATCAAGTGACAGATCCGCCGCGTGATGGTCAGCCCAAGCCCGCTGCCGCCAAACCGGTGCGCCACTTTCGGATCGGCCTGCGCAAAGGGCTTGAACAGCCTGTCGCGGGCAAAAGTACTCAGGCCAAGGCCCGTGTCCTCGACCCGCACATCAAGACAATACACCCCATGGGCCTCCTGCCGGATGCGCGCCTGAAGAAAGATTGTGCCATGGGTCGTGAATTTCAGGGCATTGGACAACAGATTGGCAAACACCTGCCGCAGCCTGAATTCATCGCCCAGCAGCCAGCACTCACAGCTCTGATCGGCGTCAAACATCAGCGTCAGCCCCTTTGCCGCCGCGCTCAACCCGTAGTGTTGCTTCAGGCTTTTGAGGACATTGGGCAGATAAAACGCCGCATAGCTCAGCTCAAGCTGGCCCGCCTCGACTTTGCTCAAATCCAGAATATCATTGACCACCGTGCGCAAGACATAGCCCGCCTCTTTCATCACCTCGAGCAGATCGCGCTGCTCGCTGCTCAGACGCGTGCTCTCCAGCGCACTCATCATCCCCAAAACACCGTGCAGCGGGGTGCGGATTTCATGGCTCATCGACGCCAGAAAGCTCGACTTCGCATCATTGGCCGCCTCTGCCATCGCGCGGGCATAAGCCGCCTCCTCAACCTCGCGCGTGCGCGCAGCAATCCCCTGCTCAAGCGTTTTCGCCTGCTCGATCAGCCGTTGATTGGCCTCATAAAGCTCGCGGCTCTTGGCCTCCAAGAGCTGCTCCGCACTCAGCCGCGCGGCGCGCTCGCGCTCATAGCGGCTGCGCGAAACGGGGCCAACCGGCGCGTTATGATGCCTCTCAAGCCGCACCGTCAGGCCGCATCCAGACCAATTAAGAAGACCATCTGCGCCGCTTTTGGCCCCGACAGGCTTTGGGGGGTGATGCGCCCGGCTGTGCCATAGTGCGCCAAACAGGCTTCAATCAGACCGTGGCAAAAAGACTCTAAAGGCCGCTGCGACGTATACATCATGGTCATCTCTGTTTCTGAAACCCGACAGGTTTCAAACTTCGGAAGCTCGGCGTCGGGGTATAGCTTTCGCACCTCGACGTGCACTTCGCCCTCAATTGACTCCAACATATCAAAAGCGGTCTTTTTGGTGGCAAAAAACTCCCCGTAATTTTCCAAAAAATGGCCGAACACCCAATGTCCAAAGCCCCTTTGCAGCTCTGCAACCGGCAGATCAAGCGCCGCGCCAAAAGCCTCAAGGAGGCTGAAAAACTCATCACAGGAATAATATCCAACCGCGTTATAAGCCCCGCCGCTCGCAAGCGTCAGCCCGTCCAAGACCTCATCCACAAGGGCTTCCCCCGCATGGGCCTGAACCATCTGCAGCAGCTCGACAAAAATAACACCTTTCATACAACCTCCTTGACCACAGCTAACCCTAAGTTCCCAAAGTAAAAGCCAGCTTAAACAGGCCTAAATTCGATTGCGGCATCCAGCGGTAATTGGTAATCATTTCATACCAATTTTATAAAAAAGGGGCCCATCATGCCCGTCATCACCAGTATTGACGACCTCAAACGCATCTATGAGCGCCGCACCCCCCGAATGTTTTACGACTATTGCGAAAGCGGCAGCTGGAGCGAACAGACCTTTCGCGAAAACAGCTCAGACTTTGACAGGCTCTACCTGCGCCAGCGCGTCGCGATCGATATGGCCGGGCGCACAACCGCCACGCAGATGATCGGACAGGATGTGGCCATGCCCGTGGCGCTCGCGCCCGTCGGCCTCACCGGAATGCAAACCGCCGATGGCGAGATCAAAGCCGCCCGCGCCGCCGAAAAATTCGGCGTGCCCTTCACGCTCTCCACCATGTCGATCTGCTCGATCGAGGATGTGGCCGACAACACCGATAAACCCTTCTGGATGCAGGTCTATACGCTCAAGGATGATGATTTCATGCAGCGGCTCTTTGACCGCGCCAAGGCGGCCAATTGCTCCGCCGCAGTGATCACCGTCGATCTGCAACTCCTCGGCCAGCGCCACAAAGACCTCAAGAACGGCCTCTCCGCCCCGCCCAAACTGACCGCGAAATCCATCGCCAATATGATGACAAAGGTGCACTGGGGCCTTGGGATGCTGGGCACAAAACGGCGCTTTTTTGGCAATATTGTCGGCCATGCCAAAGGCGTGGAAGACGCCAGTTCGCTCACCACATGGACAGCCGAAGCCTTTGACCAGTCGCTCGACTGGGACCGCATCCGCCAGTTCCGCAAAATGTGGGATGGCCCGCTGATCATCAAGGGCATCATGGATGCGCGCGACGCGCTTGAGGCGCTCAATGTCGGCGCGGATGCAATCATTGTCTCCAACCACGGGGGCCGCCAGCTTGATGGCGCGCTCAGCTCGATCCGCGCCCTGCCGGCCATTATGGAGGCTGTGGGCGACAAGATCGAAGTGCATATCGACAGCGGCATCCGCTCGGGCCAGGACGTGCTCAAAGCCATGGCTCTGGGCGCAAAAGGCACCTACATTGGCCGGGCCTTTGTCTATGGCCTCGGCGCAATGGGCGAAGCCGGCGTGACCAAAGCGCTCGAGGTGATCCACAAGGAGCTTGATCTCTCCATGGCGCTCTGCGGCAAGACCGATATCAACGCTGTGGACCGTGATATCCTGATGATCCCGAAGGGCTTTGAAGGCGACTGGCAGGCTTGACAGCAGGGGTTTCACGCGCTGCGCGCGCGACCCGCTTGGGGGCGCTGGGGGCACAACCCCCAGCGCCCCCAAGCGGCCAAGGCCGCTCCCAAACCGCAGCCTGACGCAGCGCGGCAGCGTGGGATGGATATTTTGAGAAAGAAAAAGGGGATTTTCACACCTCTGTTCTAAGCCTAAGCTGCGCAGAACACTGTGAAGGGTCGGGTAACGCGTGCATATCTTTTTCAAACAAAACCTTGCCATGCTGGCCGTGCCCAAAACAGGCACCACGGCCCTTGAGGCGGCGCTGCGCAGCAAGGCGGATATTGTCTTCCGGGGCCGTCAAAAGCATATGTCCGCGGCGGGGTTTGACAAAAATTGCGCGCCCTTTCTGCGCAAAGCCTATGCTCTCACCCCCGAGCGTCTCGCCGTTATGCGCGATCCGCTCGATCATCTGCGCAGCTGGTATAAATACCGCACCCGCGCAGCCCTGCGCGACAGCCCCAAATCAACGGCCGGCATGAGCTTTGAGGCCTTTGTGCAGGATGCGCTGACCGATCCGCGCCTGCCTCATGTCAATGTCGGCACGCAGTATAAATTTCTCACGCTCAAAGATGGCCGGCTGCCGCTGCATCATCTCTTTGCCTATGAGCAGATGACCGTGCTGCTGGCCTTTCTGGAGGCGCGGTTCGGGCGCCCGATCGTGCTCAAGCAGGCCAATGCCTCCCCGGCGATCAACACCGAGCTTAGCCCCGAAACCGAGGCGCGCTTTCGACGGGCGCGCGCCAAGGATTATGCGCTCTACAGCCGTATCCAGGACGCCGGCGGCCATTTGCATCTGGAATACAGCCAAAAACGGTGAGATCCGGGGCAATACCCCTTGCCAATATGGGGGAAGTGGGCTATCGCGCAGCCTTCACGCGGGGATACAGCCTTGGAGGATCCCCGCCCTAACTTATGGAGTATTCAACATGGCTGGACAGATCCCAGATCTTCACGCCGAGGCACG
>JAHBAN010000263.1 GCA_018500075.1 Flavobacteriia bacterium
GAATGTGGATGAGGCCAAGACCTTCCTTAACTTTATCATGGACCCAGAAAACGCCGCGATGCTGTCTTCTTTTGCGCGCTATGCAAACGGGATTGCCGGTTCGGAAGCCTTTATGCCGGACGACATGAAGTCGGCCCCCGAGATCGTTGTGCCTGCGGAGCTGAAAGCGGCGGCTTATGTGGCCAAGACCTGCCCGCCGGAAGCGACCAAGCTCTACACGGCGATCTGGACCGAGCTTCAGAAATAATGCGATTTGGCCCCGCTCGTGTGGCGGGGCCGTTTTCTTTTGCGGAGAGCGAAATGACCCCCGATATTATCATTCACAATGGCGCGTTGATGACGTTTGACGGGACGCAGCCACAGGCCGAAGCCCTCGCGATCGCGCAGGGGGTGATTACGGCTGTTGGCTGCGCCAGCGAGATTGTGGCGCTGGCAGGCCCGGACACGCGCCTGATTGATGCCAAGGGTGGCACTGTTTTGCCCGGATTTATCGACAGCCATGTGCATCTCTTCGGCGGCTCTGTCGAGTTGAGCTGTCTGAGCCTGTATGGTGTGAGCGGGCTGGAGGATATGGCTGCGGCGATCAGGCCCTATGCGGCGGAGAATGCCGAGGACCGGCTCGTTTTCTGCGTGATGTGTGACTATGGAATTTTGGGCACAGGCAAGACGCCAACGCGTCATGACCTTGACTATATTTTGCCGGACCGTCCCTTGGCGATGTTTGCACCCGATCACCATACCGTCTGGGCCAATACGGCGGCGCTCAAGCTGGCGGGGCTGCTGGAGGGCGGAGAGGTTGATGCGGGGTCGCTTATTGTGATGGGCGAGGACGGTTTGGCCAGTGGCGAACTTCTGGAGCCGGGCGCCTATAGCCCCGTTCTGGCGCTGACAAAGCACGGCGGGCGCGAAATGATGGGGCTGACGACGGGCAAAGACCCTGTGCCTGCGCCCAGCGCAGCCGAGCGCGAGATGGATAAGGATGTGATTGCTCAGGGGTTGGCGCATTGCGCTGCGCAGGGCATCACGGGGCTGCATCTTATGGATGGGAATGTGTATCAGGCAGAGCTTTTGAGCGAGCTTGAGGCCGAGGGGCGGCTTTTGTGCCGCTGTGAGGTGCCGTTTCACTTCAAAGGCACAGACCCGATTGAGCGGATCGCGGCGGAAGCGCCTGCGATGCGGGCGCGCTTTCAGGGCGACATGGTGCGCTCTGCGCATCTCAAGATGTTTATTGACGGTGTCATCGAGAGCGGCACGGCCCTGATGCTTGAGCCATATCCCGGAGCGATGGGTGCGGGCGGGAACATGGGCGATGAAGTTTTCACGCAGGAGCATTTTGTGGCCGCTTGTATCGAGGCGGACCGATTGGGCTTTCAGATCGCGGTTCATGCGATTGGTGATGCGGGGGTGCGGCGCACGATTGATGCCTATGAGGCGGCGCAAAAGGCCAATGGTCTGCGCGACAGCCGCCACCGTATCGAGCATTTGGAAGTGATGCATCCCAGCGATATTCCGCGGCTGGCCGAGCTTGGCATTGTCGCCTCTATCCAGCCGGGCCATGCGCCCTTTGGCGGGTATTTTCCGCCGACGGGTGTCGGGCAGTATTTGCATGATCATCAGATTGCGGGAGCTTATGCTTGGCAGGACATTCGCGAGACAGGTGCCAAAGTCATTTTCTCGACAGATTGGCCGGTGATCCCTGTGGATGTGATGACCAATGTCAAAGCGGCGGTGGCCCCGCAAGATCTGGGGGCACCATGGAAAAGCCAAGCCCAGAGTCTCGCGGACACATTGGAGAGCTACACAAAAAACAACGCCTGGGTCGAGTTTAGGGAAGACCGCAAGGGGCAATTGGCTGTTGGCATGATGGCGGATGTTGCGGTGATGAGCCATGATCTGGCCGAGCTTGCGCCCGAGCGGCTGACCGAGGCGGCCGCGATTGTCACGATTTGCAACGGTAAGGTGACGTTTGCGCGCTAAAGCGTGACGCAAACCTCATTGACGCATCCCTGTGCGCCTCCCAGAGTTTTTCTGTGGGGCGCAGCCCCGGCTGATTTGGGGGCAACCATGACCTTTGACGAGATTGCAGCGTTTGTTTTGGGGCCGATTGATGTGCCTGACAGCGCGCTTGAGATGACAGCGAGTTTGCTGATTGACACATTGGGCGTGGCGGCGGGGGCGGCGGATATGGATGCCGGGCGGATTGCCCGTGATCATGCGGTGCGCTTTCAGAACACAGCCGAGGCGCGGGACCGGGCGACACTCCTGTTTGACGGGCGCAAGACCTCTCTCACGGGGGCGGCCTTTGCGCTTGCAACGCAGATCGACAATCTGGACGGGCATGACGGCTATAACCCGACCAAAGGCCATATCGGCTGCGCTGTTGTGCCGGCGCTTTGCGTTTTTGCCGAGCAGATGCCCGATCTGACAGGGCGCGCGGCGCTAGAGGCTTTGGCGATGGCCTATGAGGTGGCGGCGCGGGCCGGGATGGCGCTGCACGGGAGCGTGAGCGATTATCACACCTCCGGTGCGTGGAATGCGCTCGGGGTTGTGGCGCTGGCCTGTCGTCTGCGCGGCGATGACCCTGAAACTTTGCGCCAGGCGCTCGGGATTGCCGAATATCACGGGCCGCGCAGTCAGATGATGCGCGAGATCGCCACGCCGACGATGCTTCATGACGGCTCGGGCATGGGGGCTATGGTTGGCGCGATGGCTGTTTTGATGGCCGAAGACGGGTTTACGGGGGCGCCTGCGATCACGGTTGAGGCCGAGGCGGCTGCACAATATTGGGCAGATTTGGGGCAGCTTTGGACTGTGGAGCTGAACTATATCAAGCCCTATCCGATCTGTCGTTGGGCTCATGCCGCGATTGATGCGCTGGGGGGAATGCTTGAGGCGCATCAGCTCAAGGAGGCGGATATCGAGCGTATTGAGGTGCGCACCTTTGCAGAATCAGCCGAGCTTTTTGCGGGGCTGCCCGAGACAACGTCGCAGGCGCAGTATTCACTCGGGTTTGCTTTGGCGACGCGGCTTGTGCACGGGCATATTGGCCCTGAGCATATTTCGGGAGCCGGGCTGACAGACAAGGCTGTGGCGGACGCGCTCAAGAAAATCACCGTGCAAGAAGATCCGCGCCATTCGGAGCGCTTTCCACTTGGGCGGTGGTCTGATGTGACGCTTGTCCTGAAAGACGGTCAAACGCTTCGGTCTGGCGATGTTCATGCGCGCGGCGGGCCTGAATCTCCGATGGGTTTGGACGAGGTCGAGCGCAAGTTTTATAACTTTTGTGCTGCACTGCCCGAGGCGCGGCGCAAGGCGATCTGGGCCGCACGTGCCCGCCTTCTGGAGCCGGAGGCAAAGTTTTCCGAGCTGCTTGCGCTCTTGTTTGACGAGGTTGCGCCGGGCTGACGGCGCCGGTTTTGGCGGGCCGCAGGCGTCTGAAAAAGGCCTTGCGGCGGCCTTTTTGGCGCGCGCTTTTTGTGATTTTAAGAGTGATTGGCTGGGATGGTAGGATTCGAACCTACGATCTACTGTACCAAAAACAGTTGCCCTACCGCTAGGCCACATCCCAACTCTGAGCGCTAATTACGCGCAAGATGCGATGCTTTCAAGTCTGATATGAAAATTTTTCGCATCTCTGTGTCAGGGAGCGCATCATTCAATGATTTCATCTGGTTTGACGCCCCAAAGCGCTGTTTTTCTGGCCCAGCCTTTATATCCGCCCGCTGAAAGCCTGCACCAATCTGCGCTGCATTGCAGAAGGCGTGCGATCACGCCGGCTTCGAGTCGGGCGGAAATCTGTGTGTCGGGATTCGGGCGAATGTTGAGCGGGAGCATATCTTCGTCGATGATCACATTGCGCGAGCCGGAGAGCAAAGAGTAGTGCACCCAGCCGCCGACACCGTCGCGGTCGCGCACGCGGCGCCAATGGCCGTATTCTGCCGTGATCTCGACAGGCATACCCTTGCGGGTGAAAACCCAGTCGATTTTGTGGCTGAGGGATGGCCCGCGGCGGACGTTGCATTCGTCAGATTTGATCGACACAAAACGCGGGATTGGCAGGTTTGTGGCGCTGCCACGCGTTGTTTCGGCTTGTGCCGTGGTTGCGAGAACCGTCAGGGCCAAAAAGATGGCTGTAAAGTATCGGATCATGCTTTTGCCTGCGTTGCTGCTTTTTTGCCGCTGGGTTCTTGTGCCTCGGCTGTCTATCGTTCACTTTGCCAGTAACGCACAAAAAAGAAAAGCGAATGGAGCTTGCCGATGCCATCTGGACGCCTGAGTGTTGTTGTGACGCGACGCCTGCCTGAGCCTGTCGAAACACGAATGAAAGAACTCTTCGATGTGACCCTGCGCGAGGACGACACGCCGATGAGCCGCGAGGAGCTGGCCACGGCTATGGCGCAGGCGGATATTCTGGTTCCGACGCTTACGGATACGATTGATGCGAATTTGCTCGCGAGAGCGGGCGAGCGTCTGAAGCTGATTGCCAACTTCGGGGCGGGGTTTGATCATATTGATGTGGCGAGCGCCTTGCAGCGGGGCATTCTTGTGTCCAACACGCCCGGAGTTTCGGCGGATGACACGGCGGATATGACACTGGCGCTGATGATGGCTGTGACGCGGCGCATTCCCGAAGGGTTGCAGCAGATCAAAGACGGCGGGTTCTCGGGCTTTTCGCCAACGGCGCTTCTGGGTGCGCGGGTGAGCGGCAAGCGGCTTGGGATATTGGGCATGGGGCGTGTCGGTCAGGCGGTTGCGCGGCGGGCGCGTGCCTTCGGGATGCAGATCCATTACCACAACCGCCGCCGTTTGCGCGAGGAGGCAGAGGCGGCGTTTGAGGCGACCTATTGGGAAAGCCTTGATCAGATGGTGGTGCGGATGGATGTGATTTCGGTCAATTGCCCCCATACACCCTCGACGTTTCATTTGATGAATGCGCGGCGTCTCAAGCTCATGAAAGACGGTGCTGTGATCATCAATACCTCGCGGGGCGAAGTGATTGACGAGCCGGCTTTGACGCGGCTTTTGAAGTCGGGCGATATTGCCGGTGCGGGGCTAGATGTCTTTGAGCATGAAGGCGAGGCGAATTCCGAGCTGCGGAATTTGCAAAATGTTGTGCTGCTGCCGCATATGGCGAGTGCGACTGTGGAAGGCCGTCTTGAGATGGGTGAAAAAGTCATCATCAATATCAAGACCTTTGCAGACGGGCACCGCCCGCCGGATCAGGTTGTGCCGTCTATGCTATAGGCTTGCGCCTGTTGCGTTCGGAGGCGGCGGGCGGCCCGGAAAGGAGTGGTCTTGATGAAATATCTGGGCAGTCTGGTTTTGGCCGCAAGTCTCAGTGTGAGCGGGGTTTTGCCCGCTACGGCGCAGCAAGTTTCGGATGAGCTTGCGCCCGAAGGCACAACAGAGCTTGGCGGATATGCGCTGAACGAGGCTGTGCGTGCGGCTTTGGCGACAAAGACGGCTGGCGCGCCGGCGCGGGCCGAGCGCTGGATGATTTCGGCGGCAAACCCCTATGCGGCAGAGGCCGGCGCGGCTGTTCTGTCTGAGGGTGGCACAGCGGCGGATGCTATGGTTGCGGTTCAGGCCGTTTTGGGGCTGGTTGAGCCGCAAAGCTCTGGCCTTGGCGGGGGCGCCTTCTTGCTTTGGTATGAGGCTGCAACAGGCGCGATCACAACGCTTGATGGGCGCGAGACAGCTCCTTTGGCTGCGCGGCCCAGGCTGTTTCAGGATGCTGAGGGCGCGCCGCTGAAATTCTTTGATGCGGTGGTTGGCGGGCGGTCTGTCGGGGTTCCGGGCACGCCTGCATTGATGCAGGAGGCGCACCGCCGCTGGGGCAGCCGCTCTTGGGCGGGGTTGTTCGGGCGCGCGATCACGCTGTCAGAAGACGGCTTTATCGTGTCGCCGCGGCTTGCGGAGATGGTTGCGGCGGATGCCGAGCGCTTGGCGCGCGACCCTGAGGCGCGGGCGTATTTCTTTCCGCAGGGGCGCGCGCTGACTGCGGGCGCTTTGCATCGCAATCCGGCCTATGCAACGAGTTTGCGCGCTTTGGCGGGCAAGGGCGTGACGCCGTTTTATACGGGGTCGATTGCCAAGGCGATTGTGGAGAAGGTGCGAAATGCCCCAGACAATGCAGGCGTTTTGAGTGAGGTTGATTTTGCGCTGTATCAGGTGCGCGAGCGCGCGGCTGTCTGTGCGCCTTATCGTGGTCATGAGGTCTGTGGCATGGGGCCGCCGTCGTCGGGCGGGATCACTGTTGGCCAGAGTCTGGGCTTGCTTGAGCCTTATGATCTTGGCGGGCCAGAGGAGGCGCGCAGCTGGCGGTTGATCGGGGATGCCAGCCGTCTCAGCTTTGCCGACCGTGGGCGCTATATTGCGGACAGTGATTATGTGCCTGTGCCCGTAAAGGGCCTGCTTGACCGGGCGTATTTGCGCGAGCGTGCCGCGCTTTTGGCCGGGGAGCGCGCGCTAGAGGCGGTGAGCGCCGGGCAGCCCGAGTTTGATCACAGTCTCGATCTGGCAGATGATGAGGCTATAGAGCTGCCTTCGACATCGCATATTTCGATTGTCGACAGCTTTGGCAACGCGCTGTCTATGACCACGACGATTGAAAACGCCTTTGGCTCGCGGCTCATGGTCGGGGGCTTTTTGCTCAACAACGAGCTGACAGACTTCTCGTTTCGCTCCCATCGGGACGGCGTTCCGATTGCCAATCGGGTTGAGCCGGGCAAGCGGCCACGCAGCTCTATGGCTCCAACGATTGTGATGCGCGGTGGCGCTCCTGTGGCTGTTTTGGGCAGCCCGGGCGGCTCGCGGATTATTCCGTATGTTGCAAAAACCGTGGTGGCGGTGATTGACTGGGAGATGGACGCTCAGGAGGCCGTTGGCCTGCCACATCTGGTGAACCGTTTTGGCCGATATGATCTGGAAAAGGGCACGCCTGCCGAGGCTCTGGCGGGGCCTTTGCGCGCCATGGGCTATGAGGTCAACCTCAGGGGGCTGAACTCGGGGTTGCATCTGATTTTGGTGGGGGAGGATGGCCTCACAGGGGGCGCTGATCCGCGCCGCGAGGGTATTGTGCTGGGCGAGTAGGCTCAAGCGAGCGTGAGACATTTATTCAGAGAGTCGTTTTTTGCCCTAAGCGGTCGGGAGTCTGCCTCGCTTGGCTTTGGCTTTGCGTCATATGATGGTCAACGCCAAGCCAAGGAGTCGGCTCATGAAAACCCAAGTTAAAGCTCTTGTCGTCGGGGGCGGTGCTGTTGGCACCTCCATCGCGTATCACCTCGCCAAGGCGGGTTGGGATGATGTTATGCTGATCGAGCGTGACGAACTCACCTCTGGCTCGACATGGCACGCCGCTGGCCTTTTGCCGCTGTTCAATATGTCTTATGCGACAACGCATATTCATCAATATTCCGTTGAGTTTTATAAGCAGCTTGAAGCCGAAACCGGGCTTAACGCCGGTTTTGCTGTTGTCGGGAACTTGCGCATGGCCCAAACGCAGGAGCGTATGGACGAATATATGCTCTATGCGTCCACTGCCGAGACCTGTGGTGTCTCCTATGAGTGGCTGACGCCTGACGAGATCAAGGCGCGCTGGCCGCTCATTCGCACCGAAGACCTCAAGGGCGCGATCTATCACAACACGGACGGCTATATTAACCCCGCCGATGTGACGCAGGCCATGGCCAAAGGGGCGCGTCAGCGCGGTGTGATGATCGAGCGCAAATGGCAGGCAGATGCCTTTCACTGGAACGGCACCCATTGGGAGGTGACGCTCTCCAAGATGGTGGAAAAGGGCGGCAATCTTGTGCCTTCGGAGGAGCAGATCGTCGTGACGGCCGAGCACGTTGTGACCGCTTCGGGCAATCACGCGCAGCGCACCGCGAAGATGCTCGGGATCAAGATGCCTGCGATCCCTGTTGAGCATCAGTTTATCGTGATGGACCAAGACCCCGAGCTTGTGAAATTCCGGGCCGAGGGCGGTGTGGAGCATCCTGTGATCCGCGATGCGGATGCGCAGTCTTATGTGCGTGAGGAGCGCGGCGGCTGGATCTTGGGTGTTTATGAAAAGAACGCGCCTGCGGTCTTTGAGCACGGTGTGCCGGACAGTTTCCGCGCCGATCTGTTCCCGCTCGCGCTTGAGCGGATCGAAGAGCAATATATGGCGATGATCCACCGTATCCCTTCCTGTGAGGAAAGCGGGCTGAAAGACGACTTCAACGGTCCGATCTGCTATACGCCGGACGGCAACCCGCTTGTTGGCCCTGCGCCGGGTCTGCACAATATGTGGCTTGCGGAAGGCTTCAGCTTCGGGATCACGGCGGCGGGCGGCACAGGCTATTATCTTGCTCAGATGATGGTGGATGGCGAGGCCGAGATTGATATGGCGAGCCTTGACCCCAAGCGCTATTCGTCAAACTGGATGACCACCGAATTTGCCGCGCGCAAAAACGAAGAGTGCTATGATCACGTGTATATCCTGCACCACCCTGACGAAGAACGTCCGGCCTGCCGCCCCTTGCGCACAGCACCCGCCTATGAGCGCCAGAAGGCGCGTGGCGCGCAGTTCGGCTTTGTGAACGGCTGGGAGCGGCCCAATTATTACGGCCCGCTGGATGCGCCGGACAGCTTTGACCACGACTCCCGCTCGTTCCGCCGCGGCGGCTGGTGGCACTATGCTGTGGAGGAAGCCAAGGCGGTCCGCGAGGGCGTTGGCCTCATTGATGCGACAGCCTTTAGCAAACATATTGTCAAAGGCCCCGGCGCGACGCAGTTTCTGGACTGGTTTACCTGTAACAAGCTGCCCAAAGTGGGCCGGATCAATCTGACCTATGCGCTGACGGCCCATGGCACGACGCGCACCGAATATACCATCGTGCGCAACGGCGAAAACAGCTACTACCTCGTGTCTGCGGGGGCCTGGACCGAGTATGACGCGGATTATCTGCGCAAGGCCGCAGAGAGCAAGATGGCTGACTTCGGCTATATCGAGATTCAGGATGTGACGAGCCAATGGGGCGTTTTTGCCATTGCGGGTCCGAAGTCGCGCGATGTCTTGAAGGCTGTGATCAAAGACGCCGAGCCTGATACGGCGCTCACAAACAAGCGCTTTCCCTGGCTGTCGGCCAAGCAGATCGAGCTGGGGATGTGCCCTGTGAATGCGATCCGCGTGGCCTATACGGGCGAGCTGGGCTGGGAGTTGCACCACCCGATCGAGATGCAGAATTACCTGTTTGATCTGTTGGAAAAAGCCGGTGCGCCTCATGGTATGAAGCTTGTGGGCGCGCGTGCCCAAAACTGGCTGCGTCAGGAAAAGAGCTATCGTGCCTTTGGCAACGAGCTGGGCCGCGATGCGACCCCTGCGGAGGCCGATCTGCCGCGCTTTATCGACCTTGAAAAAGAGTTTCATGGCAAAGAGGCGATGGTGCAAAAAGGGATCCGCTCGAAAGCCTGCACGCTGCTGATTGACGGGCCGTCGGATGCGGACCCATGGGGCCGTGAAGTGCTTTATAGCACAGATGGCACCCGTGTGGGGCGTTTGACCTCGGGGGGCTATTCTGTGGCGTTCCAGAAATCCATCGGCATGGGCTATGTGACGCCGGAGCTGGCTGTTGAAGGCACGGCGCTGAAGGTCAAAATGCAGGACAGGCTTTGGGATGCGGTTGTGACCTGTGACAGCCCGTATGATCCGAAGAACGAAACCATCCGCAAGGACGGCTGAGAGGGATCGGATTTGCAAAGCAAATCCGACCGGGGTGGGGGCTTTGCCCCCACACCCCCAGGATATTTCTGGAAAGAAAAAGTCTGAGGCGGGCGCTTGTGGTGCTGTGAGGCGCTTTTGGGCCATCGTCTCTGTCGGGCCTGTGACCTCCGGATCACTGTCTATACGTCGGCGGCATTTGGTGCTGGCTGAGCGACGGCCTCGTCACAGGGCAAAAACGCTTGCTGGGCGTGTCACGGTTTGGCTTTGAGCTGTGAGCGGTCTGCTAGGACGGGTTTGACAACTCATCAAAGCAATCCAGCGCTTTGGCGGCATACATCATGGCGGGGCCACCGCCCATTTGTATGGTCATGGCGAGGACGTCGCTGACTTCGTCACGGCTTGCGCCTGCTTTGATCAGCGTTTCGACATGGAGCGCGATACAGGCGTCGCATTGTTTGACGATGGCGATGCCGAGCGCCACGAATTCTTTTGTTTTGAAAGCGAGCGGGCCGCTCTCTTTGACCGCCTTGCCCAAAGCGCCGAAGGCGCGGGTGGTGTCGGGGATTGTTTTGTTTAATCCGCGCAGCTGGTTGCGTGTGCTGTCGAGTTTGGCTTGCCAGGTCATGCTGTGGTCCTTCAATAGAGTTGCCCCTGAAGACCACGGGTCAGGCCGGGCAGCTTTGACCTAGATCAGAAAGGCCGTGTTGCGAGGAAGGAAAGATTGTTGGAGGGCATTTCGAGCAGTTGAACAAGATCCATGCCGCTGGCGTGGATCCAGTCTATGACATCCCAGTCGTTTTTGTAGCCAACCTCCGGGTCTTCTGATTGCAGTTTGGCATGAAACTCGGCATCGGCTTCGGAAATGGCTGTGCCGTCGCGCAGAAAAGGGCCGTAGATATGCAGAATCCCCTGCGGAGCGAGGGCTTTGCCCGCTTCAGAGAGCAGCGTTTTGGCTTCTGCTTCGCTGATCAGGTGCAGCAGATTGGAGAGGGTGATCAGGCTTTGGCCCGGATGGTCACGGCTCCAGCCGGGGCTGGTTGCGTTGAGCATCACTGCCGGGAGAATATTGGTGTTGCCTGAGCGGGCTGCCCAGGCATTGACGCTGGCGAGGCGGGCGCTGTCGACATCGCTCGGCTGCCAGAGAAGGTGGGGGATACGCTCTGCGAGCACCGCCACGTGCTGGCCTGTGCCGCTTGCGATTTCGAGGGCTTTGCCGGATTTGGGCGCATGATGGGCGAGGACCTCGGCGATCGGCTCGATGTTGCGCGCAGCCGAAGGGGCGAAAAGACGATCGCTGCCGTCGTCTTGTGCGAAGCCGGAGACAGAAGAGAGGTCGCGTGGGGCACTCATGAGGCAAATCTTTCGGGGCTGAGGGCGGCGCGCATTGTGGCGTCGATGTCGCAGCTGCGCCCGAGGATGAGATCGGCGGCCAGCTGGCTTGCGGCGGGGGCGGTCTGGAAGCCGTAGCCGCCCTGGCCCGCGTGCCAGAAGAAATCGGGGGACTCGCAGTGAAACCCTATGGTCAGGGCGCGGTCGGGGGAGAATGTGCGCAAGCCCGCCCAGTTTGCCTCGATGCGGGTGACAGGCTCGGTGACGTGCGCTTCATAGCGGGCGAGACCCTCTGCAAGCACCATATCATCGGCCCAGGCATCCATTGGCGGCATCGGGTCTTCCTCGGCGGGAGAGACAATCAGCGCGCCGGCATCGGGCTTGGCATACCAGCTTTCGCCAACCCCGAAGACCATCGGCCAAGAGGAGACATCATGCCCGCCCGGCGCGGGGATGCGCGCCATCGAGCGGCGCAGAGGCGTGAATCCCAGGGGGGCAAGCCCTGCCAGTTTGGCAAGCTCATCAACCCATGCGCCGGCGGCATTGACCAGAAGCTTTGCCTCATAGCGGCCAGTGGGGGTTTCAAGGCACCAGCCTGCGCTGTTGCGGACAATGGAGCGGACAGGCGCGCCGAGCTTCAGCTCGCCGCCATGGGCGCGCAGTTCGCGTGCGAAATCCTGCACCATGCGGTCGGTGTCAATGTCCCATGCCGCGGCATGATAGGAGGCGTGGGCGAGCGTCTCGGGATCGAGGATCGGCAGCAGGTCGAGCGCCTCGGCGGGGCTGATAGGCTCGAGGCCGAGTGTTTTGCTATCCTGTTGGAAGGCGTCACGCTCGTCTTGGCGTGCAATGATCATGAGGCCGCGTGGGCTGAGGTATCCGCCATTGGCAGTGTGAAAATACGCGCTGCTGGCTTTGCTGAGAGCGACTGTCGAGGGCAGGCCATAGTTGCTTTCATAGAGTGCGGCCGAGCGGCCTGAGGCGTGATAGGCAAGAGCTGTTTCGGCCTCCAGCAAGAGCACCTTGGCGTGAGGCGCGAGCCGTGCGGCGACGGATGTGCCTGCGATGCCGCCGCCTATGACGATGATGTCGTGCATTCTGTGTGCTCCTGTATTGGCGTGTTTCTGGCACAAGCTGGAGCACAAAAAAAGCCCCGCTGTGAGGCGGGGCTTTTCGGGTGTCAGCGGTCAGGGCTTATTGTGGAATGTCGCCTTCGATGCCTTCCACGTAGAAGCTCATGCCTGCGAGGGTTCCGTCATCGGCTGTTTCGCCCTCTGCAAGCCAGGCGGAGCCGTCCTGCTTGTTGATCGGACCGGTGAAGGCGTGATAGCTGCCATCCGCGAGAGCGGCTTTGAGGGCGAGCGCCTCGGCTTTTACGGTTGCGGGCACTTTGTCGGTGATTTCACCAATGCCAACCATGCCGGCGCCGATGCCGTCCCATGTGCTCATGGTTTCCCATGTTCCGTCCATGACGGCCTTGGTGCGCGCGATATAGTAGGGCGCCCAGTCGTCGATGATGGAGGAAACGCGTGGGCCATCCTTAAACTCCGCCATGTCAGAGGCTTGACCGAAGCCGAACACATTGCCGGCTGCGGCTGCGGCGGCAAGCGGGGCTGTTGAGTCGGTGTGTTGCAGGATCACGTCTGCGCCTTGCTCGATCAGAACTTTGGCCGCATCAGCTTCTTTGGCGGGGTCAAACCATGTGTAGGCCCAAACGATTTTGAACTCGACATCAGGGTTTACTTTGCGAGCGTGGATGAAGGCGGAGTTGATGCCGCGGATCACTTCGGGGATCGGGAAAGAGCCGATGTAGCCGATGATGTTGCTTTCGGTCAGGTTTCCGGCGATGTGGCCCTGAATGGCACGGCCTTCATAGAAGCGTGCGGAATAGACCGAGACGTTTTCGGCTGTTTTATAGCCTGTTGCGTGCTCGAATTTCACATTCGGGAATTTTTTGGCAACGTTGATTGTCGGGTCCATATAGCCAAAAGAGGTCGTGAAAATCAGATCGGCGCCTTGAAGGGCCATCTGTGTCATCACGCGCTCGGCGTCGGCGCCTTCAGGAACGCTTTCAACAAAAACGGTCTCGACCTTGTCGCCGAACTCGGCCTCGACAGCGAGGCGGCCTTTGTTGTGCTCATAGGTCCAGCCGCCGTCGCCGACGGGGCCAACATAGACAAAACCGACTTTGGTTTTGTCGTCGGCAATGGCGCTTGTGGCCATGCCGAGCGCCACGGCAGCTGTGGCGAAGAGATGTGTAAGTTTCATAGTCTGTGGTCTCCCAGGTTGGATTCTGTGGTTAACTTAAAGCATTAACTCGAGGCGTGAAAGATGCGACCGAGCGAAGCCGGTGCACGCGATTTGTCGGCTGACATGATAACAAGCACAAGGATTGTTATGATGTAGGGGGACATGGTGAGGTATTCGACGGGAATGGCGACGCCGGCTGCCTGCAAATTAAGCTGCAAGACGTTTATTCCGCCAAAGAGCCATGCGCCGAGCAAGACGCGCCATGGCTTCCAGCTGGCAAATACGACAAGCGCGAGGGCGATCCAGCCGGCGCCTGCGGTCATACCCTCGGTCCATTGTGGCACGCGCACAAGGCTGATGTAGGCGCCGCCAAGGCCGGCGCAGGCACCGCCAAACATGATCGCGAACACGCGGATGCGCACGACTTTATAGCCGAGCGCATGGGCGGCGTCATGATTTTCGCCAACTGCGCGCAGGATCAGGCCAAGGCGGCTGTATTTGAGCGTGGCCCAGACGGCGACGACAAGGGCGATGCCGAAATACACGACCATGTCGTGATTGAAGAGAACTGTGCCAAGGACAGGAATGTCCGAGAGCAGGGGGATGTCGAGCTGGGGCGTGGAGGGCGGCTTGAGGCCGACATAATCCTGCCCCAAGAGCGAGGAGAGGCCGAGGCCAAAGAGCGTGAGCGCGAGGCCGGAGGCGACCTGATTGGCCAAGGCGTATTGCGTCAAGAGAGCGAAGAGAAGCGACAGGGCGGCGCCGCCCATGGCCGCAAAGACAAAGCCGAGGGCGGGCGAGCCTGTGAGGATTGTCGCCATGAAGCCGCAGATCGCCCCGGTGATCATCATGCCCTCGACCCCAAGGTTGAGCACGCCTGCGCGCTCGACGACCAGCTCGCCTATCCCGGCCAGCAGAATGGGCGTGGCTGCGACGAGGAGTGAGGCCAGCAGCAGTGCCGGGTTGATTGCGGACAGATCCATTACACCGCCTCCTTCTTCACGCGTTTGATACGGTAGTTTGTCAGCAGATCAGCCGCCAGAAGGAAGAACAGCAGCATTCCCTGGAACAGCTGTATCGCGGCGGCGGGCAGGCCCAGAGTGAGCTGTGCCAGCTCGCCGCCGATATATGTCAGCGCCATGAGCAACCCCGCAAAGAGGATGCCCACAGGGTGAAGGCGGCCCAGAAAGGCCACAATAATAGCGGTAAAGCCGTAGCCCGAGTTGAAATCAATGCTGATCTGGCCGGCCGGCCCTGAGACTTCAAACAGCCCTGCCATGCCGGCAAGGGCGCCCGATGTGCCAAGGCAAAACAAGATCACGCGGGTCGGATTGACCGAGGCGAATTTGGCAGCGCGCGGCGCTTCGCCTGTGAGGCGGATGGAGAAGCCGAGCATATGGCGATTGAGCAAAATATAGGCAAATATCACCGCGATAAAGGCCATCGCGACGCCCCAGTGCATCCCCGTGTTGCTGATCAGCTCGCCGTTGAAGGCGGTCTCATAATCCTTGAAGTTGCGTGATCCGGGAAAGCCGTGCCCGTCGGGGTTTCTCAAGAGGCCGAGCGACATTGCCGCGAGAAGTTTCTCAGCGACATAAACCAGCATGAGGGAAACAAGAATTTCATTGGTCTGGAACCTGACCTTGAGGAGTGCGGGAATCATCGCCCAGGCCCAGCCGCCCAGCCCGCCTGCAACGATCATCAGGGGGAAAATATACCAGGCATCCAGAGGGTAAAACGCCAGCCCGACTCCAGCGCCACAGAGCGCCCCGACAATATACTGGCCTTCGGCGCCGATGTTCCAGATGCCGGCCCGAAAGCCCAGAGAAAGGCCGATGGCAATCAGGATCAGCGGGCCGCCTTTGACCAGAAGATCGGGGCGGGAGAAGGACGCAAACTCGCCAAAGAGCGGGTCCCAGAAAATGGTGCGGATGGCTTCAAACGGGTTTTTGCCAAGCGCCATAAACAAGAGGCCGCCGGCGACCATGGTGGCCAATATGGCGAGAAGAGGGGTGAGGTAGGCAAAGGATCGGGACGCCTGCGGGCGTTTTTCGAGCTTAAACATGGGCCACCTCCATTCCGTGTGCGCCGCCCATCATGAGGCCGATTTCTTCGATCGTCAGGCCTTGGGTCGGGCGGGTTTCTGTGAGGCGGCCTTCGTTCAGGGCTGCGAAATTATCGGCGACTTCCATCAGCTCGTCGAGGTCCTGGCTGATCACAATGACGGCCGTGCCGCCGGCAGCCAGATCAAGGATCGCTTGGCGGATACTCGCAGCGGCGGAGGCATCAACCCCCCATGTCGGCTGGTTGACCACCAAGACATCAGGCTCTTGCAAGACCTCGCGGCCAATCACAAACTTCTGTAAATTGCCCCCCGAAAGCGAGCGCGCCGCATTATCCGGACCGGGGGTGCGCACATCGAATTTCTCGATGATTTCTTCAGCAAAACTTCGGGCTTTGGCCCATTTCAGGAAGCCGTTGCGGGACAGGGTGCGCCGGGTGTTGCCGGTCAGAAGGGCGTTTTCTGTCAGGCTCATATTGGGCGCGGCCGCATGGCCGAGGCGTTCTTCGGGGGCTGTGAGCAGGCCGCGCTGGCGGCGGGCGTTGGGCGCGAGATGACCGACGGGTTGGCCCTTGAGCTTGACGGCGTCATGGGCTGTGCGCATTTCGCCCGAGAGGGCAAGCAGCAACTCGTCCTGACCATTGCCGGCCACGCCGCCTATGCCGAGCACTTCGCCGGAGCGCAGGCGCAAGTGAATATTGCGCAGAGGCGTGCCAAAGGCGCTGGGCGAGGGCATCGACAGCCCAGAGATATCAAGCACGACATCCCCCAGCGTTGCGCCGGCGCTCTTTGGGGTCTGAAGTTCGGTTCCGACCATGAGCTCGGCCATGTCGCGGGCGCTGGTCTGGGCGGGGATACAGGTCCCGACGTTTTTGCCCAGACGCAGGATTGTGGCGGCATCACAAAGCGCGCGGATTTCTTCGAGTTTGTGGGAAATATACAGGATCGCCACGCCCTCGGCGGTGAGTTTGCGCAGGGTCTCAAAGAGGATCTCGACCTCTTGAGGGGTGAGAACCGAGGTCGGCTCATCCATGATCAGAAGCTTCGGGTCCTGAAGCAAACAGCGAATGATTTCAACGCGTTGGCGCTCGCCTGCGGAGAGGTCGCCGACGGTTCTGTAAGGGTCGAGCGGGAGGCCATACTCCTCAGACACGGTGCGGATTTTCTCGGCCAGATCGCGCAGGGCAGGCGGGTGCTCCATCCCTAAGGCTATGTTTTCAGACACATTTAACGCATCAAACAGGGAGAAGTGTTGAAACACCATAGCCACGCCCGAGGCGCGGGCGGCGCGGGGTTCGGACGGGGCAAAGGCTGCGCCATTCATCAGCATTGTGCCGCTGTCGGGCTTGACGAGACCGTAGATCATCTTGACCAACGTCGACTTGCCGGCGCCGTTTTCTCCAAGCAAAGCATGGGTTTCGCCCTGTTTGATCTCGAAGGAAACAGTGTCGTTTGCCACAACACCGGGGTAGGCCTTGGTGAGGCCCTCTATCTTTAGCAATGTCCCTGTCACGCAGTTGTCCTTTCCGGGTGACCCCATCGGATGCGCTTTATTTGTTACGGATCATCAAATGCTGAAAGCCGGATGCATGCAAGATTCGAATATCCGCCGTCTTGGTAAGCTCTTTCAACGATTTGGCGAAAGTGAAAAAGTTAATTCGTTAATTCGGGAGGAATAACAGGGGGTGATAAGCGTGCACAACCCGTGCACACTGCGTGCACCCCCCTATCTGTTAACTTTTGGCGCGAAAAAAGCTTAAGCCAGCGTACGCTGCGTCTTTTTTGAGCAGGATTGGTGCGCATCGGCGCGGCTGCGGCGCGCGGGGGAAGGCGGGGGGTGGCCCCGCACGCAGGACACAGCCTGTCTCTTATACACATCT